>DAOTZZ010000393.1:0-4221 GCA_034433965.1 Anaerolineae bacterium | reverse complement strand
AGTCCACAGTCGCGCCTCCGACGCGGGCCGGGGCGATGGTGGGGATGCCGATCAGCCGCCCCTGGCGATTGTACGCGCCGCCGCCGCTCATGGTGCCGGGGATGGTGGCGCTGGTGCGAATCCAGGCGCGATTGCCCGCGCGCGCCTCGGCAGTGAAGCCGCTGACTGTGCCGCGCGTCACCTCGACGGGCGCGTCGCCGAAGTCGGGATAGCCGACCACGGTGATTGTGTCGTCCAGGGCGACCTGTTGAGAGTCGCCTAGCTCGACGAAAGGCAATTGCAGCGTGCCTGGCTCAATGATGCGCCCATCGAGATAGCGGGTGATGCGCAACACAGCCAGGTCGAGGCCGCGGCTGGCTTCGACGATTTCCGCGGCATAGGTGGGGATGGGCGGTTCGTCGAGGCGCACGGTGATGGCAACGACGATGGTGTCCGAACGACAGGTCTCGCTGGGCAAGACATTGTGCGCATTGGTGAGGATCAGCCCGTCGGCGCTCACCAGAGTGCCCGACCCAACGCAGGAGATGACCGGCTGCCCGCGGCTTTCGTAGGTCTGCATGACAAAGACCGTGGCGCGTTTGATGACCTCCTCGTTGAGTTCGACGGGCGCAGGTGGAAGCGGTTCGTCGTCCTGCGCTTTCAACAGGGCTATCTCGGAGACGATCAGCGTTGCTACCAGGGCCAGCACCATCGGCAGGCGGAGCGACAGGCGGGACATCAGAAGATCTCCACGGTCTGCAGCAGGTTTTCGAAGCGGTAGAGATTATCGGCGAAGGCGCTGCGCTCCTCGCGGTAAGTGATGATCACTGCCTGGCCACGTCGCAGCACCACCACGTCCACACCTTGAATCACCAACGAAACAGTAGCCTGGAAGGGATTGCGCTCGTCCTGGGTATAGATGTATTCCATGCGCTTGGCGGGTTCGCCGCGCACGGTCTGGTCAGCACGCAGCAGTTCGCGGTAGGCCGGGAAACGTGCTGCCCGTTCCATGGTCAGCAGGTCGAGCACTTTGTTCGGCGTGGCGTCCGGGCCGATGGGCAGGACGGAGATCTGCAGCAGGGTCTTGAAAGGCAGCGCGTCCGGGTCTTGCGCGCGGATGACGAAGTCCGGCCCGGCGGTGTCAATCAGCCAGCCGCGAGGCACCTGAGCGCGTACCCCTGCCTCCAGGTTCTCGAAGGGCTGAGTGGCCGTCAAAGCGGTGTTGCGCATAGTGAGGCCCAGGCCGAGCACGACCAGGGCGGTGATCAGGGCCAGGTACGTGTTCCAGCGCTGCACGCGATTGAGCGGCGGCGACGGTTCAAGAGGCGCGAAATTGCTCATGGCAGGTGTCGGCTGAGCGCCAGGGCCGCACGGGCGTCGGCGCTGGCGATGATGAAGGCGAAGAGCGCAAAGATTGCGGCGGCGAATCCGGTGGCCAGCAACAGCCCTAGCAGCGGGGAACTGCCAGTGCTGGCGACTCCGGGACTGCCGACAATGGCAATGGCCCGAAAGGCGTAGTGTGCGCCGCTGATCAGCGCGGCCAGGACCAGCCCGGCGGACAGCCACAGAATGGCCGTCCGCCCGATCCATAGTTCGGCCAGGAAGAAACCCACGATCACACCGCTGGCCAGGTGCGGCAAGGTGATACTGACCGTGCGCAGGGCTGTAGCGGCCAGCGTCGCTTCGGTGAACAGGGCATAGCGCAAAGAGAGCACCGTCGCGAAGCCTACCGATACTGCCAGCCCGTAGGCGACGCCGTCCAAACGCTGGCTGATATGTCGGGGCCAGATCGAGTAGCGCAACACCAGGTACTTGAGGAACTCGGCGGTGAAACCGACGGTAGCGGCGTAACCGAGCAGGCGGCCAAAGAAGTCCAGTCCGGGCAACCAGCGTTCCGGCTGGAAAAGCTCCTCTTCTAGCGGGACGGCAACGCCGCTGGCGACCAGCGCGCCCAGCAACAGCACCGCGACGAGGTGAGGGCGAGGCTGGCGGGTGTGGCGCTCAGCACGGTAGGTGATGAGCAGCCAAGACAGGACGGGCAGAACGGCGATGCCCGTGCGTGCCGACGTCGCCGCAGGCTGGTTTGACAGCACCCCCAGGATGTCAGTCAGGGTGTACAGAACGAGCGCGATCAGAAAGAGCGCGATCACCTCCAGCCAAGCGGTGCGCCAGACTCGCCGGGCAGGTTGGGCTTCGGCGATTTCCTCTTCGGTCCCGAACAGCATCGGTTCGAAGGACACGACTACGCTCCTCAGTTTTGGATTGCCAGACAGGGCAATGGTACACTCGTTACGCCTGTGGTCAAGGCAATTCTATCCTGGCCTGGACGTTGCGCCCACCGCTCTCTGCCTCGAAGCTCAGGGGCAGCGGTTCTGTGCGCCATGGGACAAGAGGAAGGTGTACTGTGTTGACCCGTGCCCCGCTCCGTCGTGTTCCTGTCAGCGCTGGGGTGTTGGGAGTGCTACTGTTGATACTGTGTTTGGCGGTGGCTGTGGTGGTGGCGCTGGCCCTGCGCGGTGACCAGGACGAGGCCGAACACGGCAATCGGATCGTCTACGGGCTGACGCTCAACCCGTCGGGCTTCGATCCACACATTCATGTTTCTAATGAGCTGGGCATCCCCTTCTTTTCGGTCTATGACACGCTGGTCTATCGGCACCCGCAGACGATGGACTTCGTGCCCGGCTTGGCGGAACGATGGGAGATGTCACCCGATGGGCTGAACTGGACGTTCACGCTCAGGCGAGGGGTCAAGTTCCATGACGGGACACCCTTCAACGCTCAGGCGGTGGCGGCCAACCTGGATCGCATCACCAACCCGGAACTGGGGTCGGGCAAGGCGAGAGCGTTGTTGGGGCCATACGCCGGCTATACCATCGCGGATGATTACACGATCACCCTCCATTTCTCTGAACCATTTGCGCCACTGCTGGATGGCCTGAGTCAGGTCTACCTGGGCATGGCCAGCCCCAAGGCGTTGCAGGAGCATTCCAAGAACACCTATCAATGGCATCAGGTCGGCACTGGGCCGTACATGCTGGAAGAGATCGTGCCCGGCGACCATATCATCCTGCGCCGCAATCCGGACTATGTCTGGGGGCCGGTGTTTTACGCGGAGGCGACCGCGCAGTCGGTGGACACGGTGGAATTCCGCTTCTATGAAGACCCGGCTACACGCAGCCTGGCGCTGGAAAGTGGCGAAGTGCAGGTGATCGGCGAGTTGCTGCCCACCGATGCCGAACTGTTGCTGGGCAATACACAACTGCGCATCCTCCGGGCCCCGATCCCTGGGCTGCCGCAGCAGTTCTTCTTCAACCTGAAGCGCGCGCCGACCGATGATGTGGCTGTGCGCAAGGCTCTGCTGCACGCGACGAACCGCACGGCGATCGTGGATGCGGTATTTCAGGGGCAGTCGCCGGTGGCCTATGGACCGCTGACCTCGGTCACACCGTACTACGATCCGGCGGTGGAGACGCTGTACCCCTTCGACCCGGCCTTTGCGCAAAGCCTGTTGCAGGGTGCGGGGTGGGGCGATGCCGACGGTGACGGCATCTGGGATAAAGATGGCGAACCATTGCAGTTGACGATGGTCTTCGCGTCGTGGAATCAGACGCCGGAGGTGGCTCAGCTCCTGCAAAGTCAGTGGCGCGATATTGGCATCGAGGTCGAGTTGATTCGCGTACCGGACTTTCCCACGCTGCGCGACTATGCACAGCGGGGCGACTTCAACCTGATCGCTTTCTACGATTTCGGCGTAGATGCCAGCCTGCTCAACCGTTTCTACATGTCCGGCGCGTCCGGCAACTGGTCGGGCTTCAGCGATGCCGAACTGGACGGCTGGTTGCAGGAGGCCGTACGGCAGGTTGACCCGGAGACGCGGGCTGGCCTGTATATGTCGGCGCAGCAGCGCATCATGGAACAGGCAGTGGTGCTGCCCATCCGCGAATATGTCAATCTGGTCGGTTCAACTGCTCGCCTGGACGGGCTGATCTTCAGCGCGCAGGGCTGGTGGCCGCTGCTGCGCAACCTGCAAGTGGTGCGCTGACCGTCGAGTCTATGACTACCTACGTGCTCCGTCGTGTGGGGGCGGCGCTGGTAGTGGCCTGGCTGGCCATGAGCGCCGCTTTTGTTGTGCTACGTGGACTGCCGGGGGACGCAGTAGACGCGACCCTGGCACGTGCTGGCGCGTCGGAAGCCGAGGTGGCCGAGCAGCGACGGGCCCTGGGCCTGGCCGACCCGCTG
>DAOTZZ010000392.1:0-41040 GCA_034433965.1 Anaerolineae bacterium | reverse complement strand
GCGCATAGGCCGGGCGTGGAGCGCCATGAAGAGCGATGAGGACATCGCGCAGTCTATGGGCATCAACCTGGTGCAGACCAAGCTGACGGCGTTCGCCATTGGCGCGGCCTTCGCCGGACTGGGCGGCGTGTTGTTTGCCGCACGTCAGCGCAATATCTACCCCAATGACTTCCGCCTGGATGTGTCCATCGAAGTGCTCAGTCTGGTGATCATCGGCGGGATGGGCAGCATCCCCGGCGTGATCATGGGCGCGATCGCCCTGATTGGCGTGCCGGAAGTCTTGCGCGAGCTGGCTACGTACCGCATCCTGGTCTTCGGGGCGTTGCTGGTGGCGATGGTCATCCTGCGGCCAGAAGGGTTGCTGCCCGCTCCGACAGCGCAACTGCGCGAACGAGCGCGTGCCCTGGTGCAAAGTCGCTACCAGGCCGGAGGAGGTGACTGATGAAAGAACACACCGATCATCAGCCCGTTCTGCAGGCCATCGGCGTGACCAAACGCTTCGGCGGCCTGGTGGCGGTCGGCGACCTCGACCTGACCATCATGCCCAATCAGATCGCCAGCGTGATCGGCCCCAACGGCGCGGGCAAGACTACCTTCTTCAACTGTGTCAGCGGTTTCTACACGCCGGAAGAGGGCGAGATACGCTTCCTGGGCCATCCCATCCAGGGTCTGCGCCCCGACCAGGTGACCGCACGCGGCATCGCCCGCACCTATCAGAATATTCACCTGTTTAAGGGGATGACCGTCCTGGAAAATGTGCTGGTCGGCGTGCACGCCAACCTGCGCAGCACGCCGGTGGGCGCTTTGCTGCGGCTGCCCATCAACAGCCGCGAAGAAGAGACCGCCCTGGCCTACGCCTATGAGCTGCTGGAATTCGTGGGTCTGGCCGATGTTGCCGACGTGCTGGCCACCAACCTGCCCTATGGCAGTCAGCGCCGGCTGGAGATCGCGCGGGCGCTGGCCAGCAACCCGCGCCTGCTCCTGCTCGACGAGCCGACGGCGGGCATGAACCCGCAGGAGACTGAAGACACCATGAACTTCATCCGCCGGCTGCGGGACGAGCGCGACCTGACCGTGTTGCTCATCGAACACGACATGAGCGTGGTGATGAACATCTCCGACCAGGTGACCGTGCTCGACTATGGGCGCAAAATCTCCGAGGGCACGCCCGAATACGTGCAGAACGATCCCCTGGTCATCGAAGCCTACCTGGGCACCGCCGCCGACAAAGTGGATGTAGACTTGCTGGCGTCGTAGCGGATAAGGCGCAAAAGGAACGCGACCATGGCGCTTTTGGAAGTCGAGAACCTGCACACCTACTACGGCAAGATTCACGCCCTCAAAGGCATCTCTCTATCCGTCGAAGAGGGCGAAATCGTGACGCTCATCGGCGGCAACGGCGCGGGCAAGACCACCACCCTCAACACCATCTGCGGCATCGTGCGCCCGGCGCAGGGGCGCGTGCTCCTGCGCGACGAAGACATCACCCGACTGCCCCCTCACGTGATCACCAGCCGGGGCGTCGTGCAATCACCGGAAGGACGCAAGATTTTTCAGCGCCTCACCGTGCTGGAGAACCTGGAGATGGGCGCTTACAGCCGCTCCGACGTGCACGGCATCGCCGAAGACCTGGAATTCGTCTTCGAGACGTTCCCGCGCCTGAAGGAACGCCAGAAACAACTGGGCGGCACCCTTTCGGGTGGCGAGCAACAGATGCTGGCCATTGGCCGGGCGCTGATGGGACGTCCGCGCGTGCTGTTGCTGGATGAGCCTTCGATGGGGCTGGCCCCGCTGCTGGTGCGCGACATTTTCCGCATCATCAAGTACCTCAACGAGCACGGCACGACTATCCTGCTGGTAGAGCAGAACGCGCTGATGGCGCTGGCGGTAGCCCATCGAGGCTATGTGCTGCAGACGGGCAACATCATCCTCTCGGATACAGCGGCGGCATTGCGCGAGAATCAGATGGTGCGGGCCGCCTACCTGGGCGAGCACTGAAACAACACAGGAGGAGAGACCGGTGAAACGAGCGAGTTTCTTCCTGGTGATCGCCCTGGTCGCGCTGACGGGGGCGCTGCTGTCCGCCTGTGGAGGCAGTCCGCGCGCCCGCGCCGACGAATTCACCCGCTACCTGCCCGCCGAAGTGGGTGACTGGGAGCGCGACGACAAAGAGACAGTGCGGTTGCGTTCCAGCACCGTCACCAACAAGGGGCACGTGACTATGTACTACGAAGGGGCGGACGACGCCATCGCCTATGTGGTGGTGGAAGCGCACCCTGGCGTGGACGCTGCCGAGGTCGCCTATACGACGCGCGAGCGCGAATGGCGTCTGCAGGGTCTGACCCTGGATCGCGACCGCGTGGCGCAGCAGGCCACAGCCCTGGTGGCACAGACGACTCTGGTACGCTATGCGCTGTTCCAGGAAGGCGACATCGTGGTCGAAATCAACGCCATCGCCGAGTCGGAGGACGCGCCGGTGAGCGACGAAGCCTTCGACGAACTGCTGACGATGGTGCGCAATGCCTACGCCAAGATCGGGCAATAGCCCCTGCGTGACGCCCAGAAAAGAGACGCCGCCGGTCGCGTGACCGGCGGTTGTTGTTGTCTGGCGGTTTGGTTTGTCAGACTGCCTGCGCCACCTCACCCCCAGCCTCGCTTCGCTTGTCCCCTCTCCGCGTCGGAGGGGGCCACGAAGCACGTCAGCGTCAAGTGGGGGTGAGGTAAAGCGAGTACGCCTCTCAGGCGCTGCGCGCCGCTGAACTGCGTTGGAAGAAGCCGGATGAGGACGAGACCACCCACTACCTATCCTCACACCAGCCCCAGCAACCGCGCCACCGAGGCCGTGGTGAAAGTCACCAGCACGCCCAGCGCCAGGGGCAAGGCTGTCGCCACCGCTGTCCATTTGAGGCTGCGCGTTTCGTGGTAGATGGTGAGGATGGTCGTGCTGCACGGGTTGTGGATCAGACTGAAGAGCATCAGGTTGATCGCCGTGAGCGTCGTCCAGCCGCCCGCGTGCAGCACGGTGCGGATAGCATGGTCCGACTCCATCTCGAACATCACCCCCGCGCCTGCGCCGACGCCCGTCAGCCCCGCCGTCAGTACGGTGAGCATCAACACCGTAGGGATGACGATCTCGTTGGCAGGGATGGCGACGATGTAGGCCACCAGGATCACGCCGTTCAGCCCCAGCAGCCAGCCGAAACCGTCCAATGCCGCTACCAGGTGTTCGGCGACGCTTTGCCCGCCAAGGTGCACATTGGAGATCGTCCAGATGACCACGCCCGCGGGCAGGGCCATGGTGACGGCGCGCCACAGCACGATCAGCGTGCGGTCAATGACTGACGTGTAGAGCGTCTGCCAGATGCGCGGCGGACGATAGGGCGGCAGTTCCAGGCTGAAGACCGACGCCTCGCCCTTGAGCAGCGTCCGCGAGAGGAACCACGATACGACAAAGGTCAGCAGGACGCCCAGCACGGCCACGCCCACCACGGCCAGCGCCGAGACCAGCCCGGCCAGCGCCGCGGGCACCGCGCTGCCGATGAAGATCGTCGAGACCATGATCAAGGTGGGCCAGCGCCCGTTGCAGATGGCGAAGTTGTTGGTGATGATGGCGATCAGGCGCTCGCGAGGGCTGTCTATCACCCGCGTGGCGACCACGCCCGCCGCGTTGCAGCCGAAGCCCATGGTCATGGAGAGCGCCTGCTTGCCATGCGCGCCCGCCCGGCTGAACAGCCGATCCAGGTTGAAAGCCACGCGGGGCAGGTAGCCGAAGTCCTCCAGCAGCGTGAACAGGGGAAAGAAGATGGCCATGGGCGGCAGCATCACGCTCACCACCCATGCTCCGGCCAGGTACGCGCCATCAATCAGCACGCCGCTGAGCCACCAGGGGAAGCCCAACGCGCTTGCCCCCTCTTTCAGCGCGGGATGAATCGTGTCGAGCAGCAGCGTGGCCAGCAGGCCGGACGGCACGTTGGCCCCCTGAATGGTGATCCAGAAGACCACCGTCAGCAGCAAGGCCATGATGGGGAAGCCCCACGTCCGGCTGGTGACCAACCGGTCAATCGTACGATCCAGGTCGAAGCGCGGGGGAGCGTCCGGACGGATCACCGCCCGTTCGGCCAGGCGCGCGGCGTCGGTGTAGAGCGCCTCGGCCAGTTGGTCGTGAATCCCTCCGCCCAGTTCCTGGCGTAGCGCCTGCGCCCGACGCAGAATCTCGGCGGCGGGGTCGCTCATGAAGCCACCTCCAGCAAGACGGGCGCGGTGACCGGCGCGGGCGGCGCACTCCGCGACAGATCGCCCAGGCTGCCGTCGGCAATAGCCCGTTCGATGGAGGGGTCGCCGTCCAGCAGGCGCAGCGCCACCCAGCGGGCGTTGGGCAACCCCGGAAAGGCCCGCTCAATTTCTGCAACCAGCTCGTTCACGGCGCGGTCGAGCCGCGGATCGAGCGTCGAGGGCAGGCGATGCGGGCGGGGTTTGATCTCGCCGGTTGCCATGCTGTGCACCATCTGCAGCAGTTCGCGGAGGCCCTCACCGCGCCGGGCGGCCATGGACACCACCGGCACGCCCAGATCACGCGCCAGCCGTCGCTCGTCCACGCGCAGCCCGTGACGGCGCGCCTCGTCTATCAGGTTGAGCGCGATCACCGCCCGGTCGGTGATCTCCAGCACCTGCAGCACCAGGTTGAGATTGCGCTCCAGGCGCGTGGCATCTACCACGATCACCGTCACATCAGGCTGACCGAAGAGAATAAAGTCGCGGGCGATCTCCTCGTCAGTACTGGTGGCCAGCAACGAATAGGTGCCGGGCAGGTCCACCAGCTTGTAGCGCTTGCCGCCGTATTCAAAGCCACCTTCGGCGCGGGCCACCGTCTTGCCGGGCCAGTTGCCGGTGTGCTGACGCAGACCCGTCAGCGCGTTGAAGACGGTGCTCTTGCCGGTGTTGGGGTTGCCTGCCAGCGCCACCACATAGTCCCAGGTGTCCATCTTGACGCCCAGGCGCGCCAGATGCCGGTTCATGGGGCAGGTGGCGCAGGCCGATCCAGCGAAGGTGTCCGTTGTCATCGTCATGATAGGTTCTCCTGGGAAGGGGGACGCACCTCGATCTGCTCCGCCTGATTGCGCCGCAGCGCGATCAGCGCGCCACGCACCCGGTAGGCCACCGGATCGCTGAGCGGACTGCGTAGCTCGGCGGTAACGCGCGTGCCGGGCACAATGCCCAGGTCGAGCAGGCGGCGGCGCTCCGGCCCCTGACTGTGCACAGCCACCACCTCGGCGGTTTCGCCGGGCTGCAGGTCAGCCAGGGTGCGGAGTACAGGGGGAGTATGCGACGTGACGCTCATCGGGTGTCGTCTTATGCCTCACATAAATTCACATCATCAAATCATGCAAGCTTCACCATGCAAAAGTATATTTTAGGTATTCCGAAAAGTCAAATCAGAGAACTGTAAAATTCGCCATTTGCATCAGCGCGGGTGATTGGATTCGTGGAAAATGACCAAATGGCCCGCTCTGCGCCTGGGATCAGCCGCCCCGCGGTGCTACAATTGCGCCCCGAAATTCTCTACTGCTGATCTGCCAAGGATAGGCGACGATGTCTGAATGGCTCTCGTTTTTCGATGCGCGCACACCAGAGATGGTGGCGTTGCTCAAGCGCCTAGTGTTGTTCGAATCGCCCTCGCACGACAAAGCACTGGTGGATGCGCTGGGCGATTTCATTGTTCAGCGGTGCCGCGAACTGGGCGCAACGGTCGAAGTGCACCCCCGCCAGGAGGTGGGCAACCTGCGCCTGGCCCGCTGGAACGACGGTGCGCCCGGCAAACCGATCTTGCTGCTGGCGCACATGGACACCGTCTGGCCCGCGGGCACCCTGGCGACCATGCCCCTGCGCGAGGAAGACGGCATCCTCTACGGGCCGGGCGTGGTGGATATGAAGGGCGGCATCGTGGTCGCGCTCGAAGCGATCCGCGGCCTGCGCGACCTGGGCGCATTCCCGCAACGCCCGATCTGGATTCTGTTCACCAGCGACGAAGAAACGGGCAGTCATCACTCGCGCGACCTCATTTGCTCCCTGGCTGCAAAGGCCGGACTGGTGTTGGTGATGGAACCGGCAGCGGACGGCGAAGCCTTCAAGACGTGGCGCAAAGGCATCGCCCGTTACACGGTGCGCACCAGCGGGCGCGCGTCGCACGCCGGCCAGGCTCCAGAGGCGGGCATCAACGCGGTGATCGAGGCGGCACACCAGGCGATCATCCTGCACAGCCTCAACGACCTGCCCAACGGCACGTCCGTGTCGGTGACCATGATCCAGGGCGGCATTGCCACCAACGTCATCCCCCCCGAAGCCACCTTGCAGGTAGACGTGCGCTTCCTGAAAGCGAGTGAGGCGGAGCGAGTGCATCGCGCCATCCTGGGCCTGAGTCCGGTGCTGCCCGGCGCGGGGGTGACCGTCGAGGGTCAGATCGATCGCGGGCCGATGGAGCGCAACGAGCAGATGATCCGCGCCTTCGCCCAGGCAAAGGAGATCGCCGCATCGTTGGGCCTGGAACTGAGCGAAGGCGGCAGCGGCGGGGCCAGCGATGGCAACTTCACCGCAGCGATGGGCGTCCCCACCCTGGACGGGTTGGGCGCGGGCGGCGCGGGACTCCATGCCGCGCACGAGCAGGTGCACATCCGCACGCTACACCGGCGCGCCGCGCTGCTGGCGAAGATGCTCTGCGACTGGGATATGGCGCGAGTCTGAGCGGGGTGAACCAACTTCGGGAGTCGAGCGCAGACTCCCGAAGTTTTTTTTCAGGCACTTCCGGTTGCCGCCTGGATCATCAGGAACTCGCCCACATTGTCCAGGGTCAACATGCCCACCAACCGGCCTTCGTGGGTCACCGGGGCGCTCTGGCACTGGCACGCCTGTAGCCGTGCAAAGGCGGATTCCAGCATGTCGTAGGAGTCGAAGACCTCGAACTCGCGTTTCATCACCTCCGCCACAGGGGTTTCCGGGCCGCGTTGAGTCAGTCCGGCGAGCAGGTCCGCGCGGGTGAGAATGCCCAGCACCTGGCCGTTGCTGACGACCGGAAAGTCCTGTTGCGAACCGGCCAGGATCAGTTGTACGGCATCAGCCAGAGAGTTATCGGGAGACAGGGTGCGAAAGTCGGTCAGCATGGCCCGGCTGGTGGGAATGCCTGCCAGGGCCGACTTCATCTGCGCCATGCTCGCCTCCTGGGCCGCTCCAATCCACACGAAGAAGGCGATGAACACCAGGAAGGGGTTGGAGAGCAGGCCCAAGAAACCGAACAGGATGGCGATGAATTGTCCCAGGCTCGCGGCGATGTGTGTGGCGCGGGTGTATTCCATGCGCATCGCCAGCAGCGCACGCACCACGCGACCGCCATCCATAGGAAAGGCCGGAATCATATTGAACCCCACCAGAAACAGGTTCACGACCATCAGCCGTTCGAGGAACGATCCTCTGCCGACCTCCAGTTCGGTCACTGGCACAAGGCTGGAAGTGAGCTGCAGCCAGAGGAACAGGATCACCGCAATGACGACATTGACCGCCGGGCCAGCCAGGGCCACCCACAATTCCTGCACGGGCTGGTCGGGCATTCTCTCCAGGCGGGCGACCCCGCCAATGGGCAGCAGGGTGATGTCACGGGTCTTGATGCCGTATCTGCGCGCCGTGAGTGCGTGCCCGTACTCGTGCAGCACCACGCAGCCGAACAAGGCCAGGATGAAGCCCACGCCTTCTACCGCCGCCGTCAGGCTTTCTCCTTGCAGCCAGTGAGAGAGCAGCACCCAGCCGATCAGAATCAAGAATGTAGCGTGCATGAACACGTCAATGCCGAAGAACCTGCCCAGCCTCCACGACCATCTCATGAGGAAAACCTCCCTGATGCATACCCCATCGTGCTACCCAGATTATAAACGATAGGGGGTTCCCAGGGCTGACAGACTTTGCCCTTCTGTTAAGATGCAGTACAATAGATACCGTTAGGCGCGTGTACGGCGGCGTAAGTCGTCGGGCAGTTTTTTCGCACCTACTTGACATTTGAGCCGTCCTAATCCTAGAATGAGTATTAGTTGGTTGCCACAACAAAGTAAATCCACTGTGGCAGCTTCAACACCTGGAAAGGAGGTGTGCAGCGCTAAGCAAGTCATTTATGATGAGGGTACCGCAACACGCCGGCGCGCGTCGTTCGCCGTACCTGCCTGTGCAATAAAGCCCGTTAACCGCTAGTGTTTTAAGGAGCAGTGCATCATGTCTAAGAAATGGACCCTGGTCATCCTGCTGGTCGTGGTTGGCATGCTGCTGACGCTGGTCGGCGGTGCCTCGGCTCGCCAGGAGAAGCCCAAGTTCTTCCTGATCGCGCACGGCGGCCCCGGCAATGCCTTCTGGGTCACCGTGATCAAGGGCATGACCGATGCCGCAGCGTTCCTCGATGTGGATGCGACCTGGCTGGGCGCGGACACGGCCTCCAACGAAGCCATGGTGGGCTTCTGGGATGACGCCCTGGCCGCCAACCCCGATGGCATCGGCACCACCGAGCCGGTCCCCGCGCTGATCGAAGATGCAGTCAAGCGTGCGGTGGCCGCGGGCATCCCCGTGATCGCCTTCAACACCCAGGACACCCGTCCTGAGGGCGAGCGTCTGCCGCACTGGTTCTACATCGGCACCAGCGAATTCATCGCCGGGCAGGAAGTCGCCCGCCGTCTGCTGGCCGATCGTGAGATCACCGGCGTGCTGTGCCCGATCCAGGAAGTGGGCCACATCGGCCTGGAAGCCCGTTGCAATGGCGTTGAGAGCATCATGGCCGAGCAGGGCATCCCGGTCGTCCGCTTCACCATCAACTACAACGTGCCCGAATCGGCGGGCCTGATCGCCGATGCTTTCGCGGCCAATCCGGACTTCAACGCCATCGTCACCCTGGGGCCTGGCCCGGCGGATTCGTACTATCAGTACGCCGCTGAGAACAACATCACCCCCGACAAGGTGATCCATGCCACGTTCGACACCAGCCCGGCCATCTTCCAGAAGGTGAAGGAAGGCGTCACGCTGGTCTCGGTGGATCAGCAGCCGTATGTCCAGGGCTTTGAGACGGTCATCTGGCTCTATCTGGGCAGCCAGTATCTGCTCAAGCCTGCCAACGACATCTTCACTGGCCCCAACATTGTGGATGCCAGCAATGTAGACCGCGTGATCGAGCTGAACAAGGCCGGTTACCGCTAGTCTGAAATGCCGTGTGTCTGCATGGGAGGAGCCAGAAGCTCCTCCCATGTCTTAAGAATAGCCCGTTGGGCTGCTTAAAGGTCGTTTGGCACTTTGAGGGGACAATGAGCTTTGGCCAGAGAAGTCACCTTAACGCAGCATAGACAGAATCGCCGGCTCCTGGGGTATTGGGAACATGCGCGCGAGTCGTGGAGTCGCTACCCAGAGTCGGGGGCGATTTTCGGGTTTGTCTCCGTCTTGCTCTTCTTCGTGGTCGCTACCTGGATCAACACTGGCTGGCCACCCCAAATCCTGGACGGGCGTTCCATCGCCTCCATCGCCACCAACGCCGCTTCGCAAGGTATCATCGCCATCGGCGTGACCATGCTGATGATCTCCGGCGAATTCGACCTGTCGGTGGGGTCAATCCTGGGCCTGAGTGCGCTGATGTTCTTGATCGCCGCCAGCACTGGCCCGGCAGGCCTGGTGGAGCTGATCCCCTTCGGCATTGGCGAACGGCTGGTGGAGAATCTGGATATCTCCAGAAACGGCATGTCGGGACTGGCTGCCATTGCCGTGGCCCTGGTGACGGGTGCCCTGTTGGGCCTGTTCAACGGGCTGCTGCTGGTGTGGACGCGCATTCCCTCCTTCATCGTCACCCTGGGTACGCTCTACCTCTACCGTTCGATCATGCTCAACATCATCCCCGGCGGCACCATCGCCCGCTACACGCGCGAAGAGATGGTGTGGAGCTTCGATCCCTGGGTGATCATCGGCCTGACGGTAGTCATCGCGGCGCTGCTGCTGGTGCTGCTGTGGCCCGCTCTGCGCCGGGCCTATGTGCAATTCCAGCACAATAGCGGGCTGGGCACGTTAGGCCCTGCGGTGCGCCTGCTGACCTATGGCGCGATAACCCTCGCCGTGATCGTGGTGGCTGTGCTGCTGATCAACGGCTATCGCGACAACATCGGCGAGCCGATCCGAGCGCCCTTCTTCGACATCATCAACGGCAAACTGGCCTTTGTGGAAGAGAACTTCCGCGCGTCCATCATCTGGTGGGGCGTTTTGGCGGCCATCTTCACGGTGGTGCTCAACAGCACCAGCTACGGCAACGCGGTCTTCGCCGCGGGTGGCAACCCCGAAGCCGCGCGCGCGCAGGGTATCAACGTCCGGCGGGTGAAAGTGATGAACTTCGTGCTGTCCGGCGTGTTGGCTGCCGTGGCGGGCATCACCGAAGCGGCGCGCTTCAAAGTCGTCGAGCCGTTGCGCGGCACGGGCTATGAACTGGACGTGATCGCTGCGGCAGTGATCGGCGGCACCCTGCTCACCGGCGGCTACGGCAGCATCATCGGCTCAGTACTGGGTATTCTCATCGCGTTCATGCTCAAGACCGGCCTGGTATTGATCGGCGTTGAGGCCGACTGGTTCCGCGGTATCCTGGGCGTGATCATGATCGGGGCCGTCGTCATCAATACCAATATCAGAAGGCAGAGGTAGAAGATGGCTGGCAACGGCAAAAACGGGGCACCTCTGGTTTATATGGAGAACATCTCCCGCTATTTCGGCCTGATCGCCGCCCTGGAGAACGTGTATTTCACCGTGGATCGCGGCGAGATCGTGGGCCTGCTGGGAGATAACGGGGCCGGTAAGTCCACGCTGATCAAGGTGCTGACCGGTGTGCATCCAGCGACGAGCGGCCAAATCTACTTCGAAGGCCAGCCGGTGCGCATCACCTCGCCCAAGGTGGCCCGCGCCATGGGCATCGAAACCGTGTACCAGGACCTGGCGCTGGTCAACCTGATGAGTATCTCGCGCAACTTCTTCCTGGGGCGCACGCCAGAAAAGCGCGTGGGGCCGGTGAAGTTGCTCGACAAAGACACCATGAATCGGCTGACCGTCGAGGCATTGGCAGATATCGGCATCGAGATTCGCCGTCCGGAAGAAGAAGTGTTGCGCATGTCCGGTGGCGAGCGGCAATCCATCGCCATTGGTCGCGCCAAATACTTCGGCTCCAAGCTGCTCATCCTCGACGAGCCGACTTCGGCACTCTCGGTGGGCGAGACGCGCAAGGTGCTCGGCTATACCCTGGAGGCCAAGAAAGCGGGCCTGGGCGTGATCTTCATCACGCACAACATCGGGCACGTCTATCAGGTCGCCGACCGCTTCACCATCATCAGTCATGGGCACAAGGTGGGCGACTTCCTCAAGGGCGAGGTCAGCCAGGAAGAAATCTCGCAGATGATCATGGGCGGGCCGGTGCCCGAACGGTTGGTAGACGTGGTGGCAGAGCGCGAAGCGGCCCTGCGCCGTCTCAGCGAGCAGATGGCCGACCGGGTCGTGCCCATCATGATCCAGCACCAGGCGCAGGTGCGACGGCGACACTGGCTGATTGCCGGGGTGCTGATCGCCCTGGTGCTGGCCATTGCCGGTCTGCTGATCGGCGGCGGGGCGTTCAGCGAGGTCGAGCCGACGCCCACCATCACCGCCGTCCCGACCATTGACATCGCAACGGTGCCTGACCAGGTCAAAAACGCGCTCGATCAACTGGCCAACGATCCCGATCCCGGTCGCCGTGCCATTGCCGCCTCGATGCTGGGCGCTGACCGCTTCCGCGAGTGGGCAGAAGTGGCTGTTGAGCCGCTGATCGCCGCGCTGAAGGACCCGGCGCACGAAGTGCGCGCGGCTGCTGCCAAGTCGCTGGGCAAGATCGCCGATCCGCGCGCGATCGATCCGTTGCAGGAACTGCTGCGCGACAATTACTCGAATGTGCGCAATGCCGCCGCCGAAGCGCTGCAGACAGGCTTCGACCTGTACTGCTCCGACGCGGAAGGCTGCAAGCCCAAAGGCGCGTTGCACTGAACCGTGCACACCGCCAGACTGCAAAAAGAAGCGGGGCCAGATGACCCCGCTCTTTTTTTTGTTGACGGTGATGTGTAGCGGCTAGCCTCCACCTACTGGCGGGATGAGCAGCACGCTGTCGGTGGCGCTGATGGGCGTATCCAGGCCGCTCAGGAAGTCAATGTGCCGCCCGTTGACCAATACCTGCACCCCTTTGCTCAACGTCTGATCGTGATCCAGCAGACGCTCGGCCAGCGCGGGACTGCGCGCGCCCAAAGCGAGCAATAGATCGCGCACGTTCATTTGTGGCGTCCAGGGAATATGCATTTCCTTGATGCCCGCGGCTGCGCGCAGGCTGGCCGATAGCTTGACGGTCACCGTCTGGGTTGAGGTTGGGGCAGTCATGAGGTGGCCTCCATTCACGTAGGGGCGTTGCGCTACTGCCACCCCTACCAGCTCGAATACGAGTCGCTCATGCGACGGTACTCGATCATCTCCTCGTTGAGATACTTGGCGTACATGATGATCTGCGCCGCTTCTTCCAGCGCGTCTGTCCACTGGAACGCTTCGTCGAGCGTCTGCCCGATGGCGAAGCTGCCGTGCCCGCGCAGGAAGACGATCTTGTACGATTTTAGCGCTTCGGCCAGCGTATCGGCCATTTGCTTGGTGCCCGACGCAAACTCCACCGACACCACCGGCACCTTCTTGAGCAAGTAGGAACCCTCGTTGTCAATCGGCACGATCTCGTCGCGCGAAAGCGAAAGCGCGATGGCGACGCGCGGGTGCGCATGCACCACAGCGAGGGCGGGTGTCGCCTTGTAGATGGCGCGGTGTACGATCAGCTCGGTGGAGGCCAGCGCCACGCCACTATCGTTTTTCTCCAGGCCGGTCTCGATCAGATCGTGCGGCTTCAGGCGGCCCAGCATGGCCCCGCGCCGCTTGATGATGATCCGGTCGCCGAAGCGCACGCTGATGTTGCCGCCGTGCGACGACACCAGATTGTGCACGTACATATCGCGCCCGATCTCGCGGAACATCTCATACACGCGCTCATCAACCATGGATCACCTCCGCGGCCAGGTCGGCCAGTTGCAGTTCTTCGAGTTTGGCCGGTTTGGGCACGCCCTGCTCGTCCCACCCGCGCGACCGGTAGTATTCGGCCAGCATCGGCTCCAGATGACTCACCCAACCGGCGCTGGCTCCCGTCGCCGGCTCGTGGAGCAGGCGCGGCGGCAACGTATCGTCGGCGCGGGAGAATCCCTCCCGGAGGTTGTACAGCCGTTCCAGGTTCCAGATACGCTCCCCAGCGCGGATCAATTCGCCCGTAGAGTAGGTGATGCCGGTCAGCGAGGTGAGCGCCCGTGCCAGATACTCTTCGGCGACGGCGATATTGACGAACTTGCACGCCACCAGCGAATCCAGGATGGCGGCGCTGTTCTGGTGCAGGATGACGAAGCTGGCCTTGCCCTGAATCTGGAAGCGATCCACCAGCTTGGGCAGGCCCAGCACTTCCACGCCGAGCATGTTGCCGCGCATGTGGCAACCGCCGCGGTTGCTGGTGGCGTAGAGCAGGCCCTGCCCCTGCATCCCGCGCGGGTCGTAGGCGGGCATTTCCAGCTTCTTGACGCTCATGGAAAGCTCCGGCGCACCGTGCCGCTCGGCCAGCCGATAGCTGCCTTCGGCCAGTTCGTCGCCCAGCCCACGCCGGTAGGCGATGTCCTCGACGGTCTGCTCCAGCAGGTCGGCGCGGCCAAAGCGCAGGTCGCTGGTCAGCAGCCCCTTCTCGGTGAGTTCCATGGCGCAGGCGATGGTCGAACCGGCGGAGATAGTGTCCATCCCCAGGTCGTTGCACAAGAAGTTGGCGTTGGTGATCGCCTCCAGGTCGTCCACGCCGCAGGCCGCGCCAAAGGCCCAGGTTGTCTCATATTCGGGGCCTTCGCCTTCGCCCTTGCTGGTCTTGCTGATGCGCGTGCAGGCGATGGGGCAGGCCCAGCAGGCTGCATTCCTGACCAGGATGGTCTCGGCGATGGCCTCGCCACTGATGGCATCGGCGTTGTCGAAGTGCGACTGCTGGAAATTGTAGGCGGGCAGCGCACCGATGGCGTTGACGATGTTCATCACCACCGCCGTGCCAAACTCCGGGAACGCCTGCGAGGTGATCGGATTGGCCTTGAGCATCTTGGTCGCCTCGTATTGCACGAAGCGGAAGCGCTCCTTGTCCGCCATTTCGACGCGTTCGTCGCCCTCGACGACGATGGCCTTGAGGTTCTTGCTGCCCATCACCGCACCGGGGCCGCCGCGCGCCGCTGCACGGGTGGCGTCGTTCATGATGGCGGCGAAGCGCACCAGGTTTTCGCCCGCCGGACCGATGCACAGCACATTGCGCTTGTTCTTGTCTTGCCCCAGCAACTCGGACGTTTCGCCGACGCGCTTGCCCCACAGGTGCGAAGCGTCGTGCAGCGTCACCCCCGCCGGCGTGATCTCCAGATAGACCGGTTTGGGCGCGCGCCCTTTGATGATCATCAGATCGTAGCCGGCGCGCTTGAAGCGCATCCCCCAATAACCGCCGGAGTTGGCATCGAGCACCGTGCCGGTGAGCGGCGACTTGGTGCTCACCGAGAAACGGTTGCTGGTCTGGAAGCCGGTGGCGGTCATCGGGCCGGTGGCGATGATCAGCACGTTTTCGGGAGAAAGCGGGTCAATCCCTGGCCCAACCAGATCCCACAGCAGGCGCGCCCCCAGGCCACGCCCGCCGATGAACAGGGGCGCAATGTCCATGTTGAGGGGTTCGGTGGTGATGGTGCCGTGTGTGAGATCAACGATTAGCGTCTTGCCTGTCCAACCCTTCATGCAGTCACCTCGCTCACTAACGCAGGGGCACCGCAGCGCCCCTGCCAGGGACAGTGTGGTCAGCGCCGGGCGCTAGGCGCTGGGATACCCCGTGCCGCCAGCCCGCGCAGAGCCGCGCTCTTTGGCGACGCGCTCGGCATAGCCGCTTGCGCGGTGTGCGGCGATGGGGTCTGGGTGCAGCCCCATCTCCTGGCGGACTTTGGCCAGCAGCGGGCGCACGTCGGTTTCGTAAGCTTCGAGCAAGAGACGATGCGCGCCGAGCACGTCGCCCGCCAGTTGAGCTTCGGCCAACCGCTTGAAATCCACCAGCAGCGCCTTGGCGTAGGCCACCTGACAGTTGATCACGCTCTGGATCATCGCCTCGATCTTCGGCTCGATGTTGTGGCTCTGGTCAATCATGTAGGCCACGCGGCTGGCCCGCTCGCCCGCGCCGACCAGTTCGACGAAGATGGTGAACAGTTCGAACGGGTCCTGGCTGCCCACGATCAGATCGTCGTCGGCGTACTTGCGGGCGTTGAAGTGAAAGCCACCCAGCCGCCCTTCGTCCAGCAGGAAAGCGACGATCTGCGCGATGTTGGTGCCGTGCGCGTGATGCCCCGTGTCCACCAGCACCTCGGCCTGTGGGCCAAGCTTGAGGCACATGGCATAGGACGTGCCCCAGTCCGGCAGATCGGTGCTGTAGAAGGCTGGCTCGAAGAACTTGTACTCGACCAGCATGCGGCTGCTGGGCGGAAGCAGTTTATAGGTGGCGGCCAGCCCCTCTTCCAGGCGGTGCTTGCGCTCGCGCAGGCTATCCTGACCGGCGTAGTTGGTGCCGTCGGCCAGCCACACGCTGAGGATGTCGCTGCCCACCTGCTGCATGATCTGGCAGCATTCGGCCATGTGCGCCAGGGCGCTTTCGCGGGCCTTGGGATCGGGGCTGCACAGCGACCCCAGCTTGTACTGTTCCTCCTGGAACAGGTTGGGGTTCACCGCGCCGATGCGCAGGCCCAGGTCGGTGGCATATTGCCGGAGCGCCACCCAGTCGTCGGTTTTGTCCCAGGGGATGTGAATGGCGACCGACGGAGCCACACCCGTCAGACGATGCACATGGGCGGCGTCGGCCAGTTTCTCCTGGATGGTGCGTGCTGCACCGGGCCAGGGAAAGACCTTGAAGCGCGTGCCGCTGTCAGCATAGCCCCAGGAGGGCGTTTCGATGGCCTGCTGCCGCAGTTTGGCCTTCACTGCTTCCACGTCCACGCCGCGCGCGCTCAGTTGATCGGCCAGCGCGTCATAGGACTGAAGATAGCTATTCTCGCTCATGAGTCCCTTCCAATTCTCTTTTGCTGGACGCAACCTGCCAGACACAATCTTTGATTGCGAACTGCGGATTGCGAAGGGCGGATCACAACATCCGAAATTCGCAATCCGCAATCTGCAATTCCATGCCTGGCCTCAAACGATCCCCAGTGCAGCAACCGGCGCGGGGGGCAGCCCCTGCCCGCAGCAAGTGGGGCAAGGGCTGCCGTTTCAGACGATAGGACTAGAAGTCGAAGTCGTTGATGTTGTCGGCGGTGTAGATGAAGGGCGGCCCAAGCAGAACTTCGCTGCCGTTGACGACCTTCAGCTTACCCAGACGGCCAGCCTCGACCTCGGTGTCGCCGGGCTTGAAGTTGCCATCTACCACCTGGCGCATGACGTACACTGCCGCGTAGCCCAGGTCAACCGGGTTCCACAGCACGACCGACTTCACGCAACCGTCGTTGACGAAGGGCTTCATGGCGTTCGGGGTCGCCAGGCCAACCACGGCCACCTGGCCGCACAGACCCGCCTGGGTCACAGCGTCCGCCGCAGCGGGGGTCGCCACGCTGGTCATGCCGAACAGACCATCCAGCTCGTCGCCGTACTTGTCGATCAGGGTGTTGGCCTGCTCGAACGACAGGTTGTAGTCTTCCTGAGCTTCCAGGGTCTCCAGCCAGGTCATTTCCGGATAGCACTGCTTGGCATAGGCCCACATCTCAGCGATCCAGCGCGCCTGGTTGGGGGTGGTGAAGGTGCTGGTCACGATACCGAACTTGGCATCCTCACCCTTTTCGGCGGCCAGGCTGTCGAGCAGCGCCTTGGCGATGCCGTTAAACTCGGCCTGGTTGACGAACCACTCACGCGCTTCGGGCAGCGAGTTGGCATCGTAGCCCACCACGTGGATACCCTGCTCCAGGGCCTTCTTGAGCACGGGCGAGATCGCCACCGGGTCGTTGGCGGCGAACAGGATGCCGTCCACGCCACGGGTGATGTAGTTGTCAATGAAGGTGATCTGCTCGTCAATGTTGGCTTCGGTGGGCGCGTCGGTCGTCACGGTGACATTGCCCAGTTCCTCGGCGGCTTCCTGCTGGCCCTTGGTCGTGGCCGCGAAGTAGCCGATGCCGATCAGCTTGGGCACGTCCACCAGGGTGATGGGCTTACCGGCCAAGTCCGGCGGGTTAACCGGCTGACCACCGTCGTATTCCTTGGGCTCCGGTTCGGGGGCGGGTTCGTCACCGCAGGGCAGCGGGTTCACCGGCAGATCGTCGGCACCGTCCCAGCGCTTCTCTTCTTCCTGGGCCGCGGCTGGCGCATTCACCGACAGCGTGGCCAGGGGAGCCAGAACGAAGCTCAGCAAAAGGGTCAAGACCACAAACTTACGCATAGTTCCTCTTCTCCTATAGCACTCATGCACAGCAGACAATGTTGCGGTGCAGTATGTTTCCCAGCGACTCTCCCATAACCCTCCTTTCCACTCCCCCCACACGGTGGGGCTTACACACCTTGCAAACGGCGCTGAATGACGCTGTTGACCAGCGTGGAGAGAATGAGCACCGAGCCGATGACCACGATGGTGGCGTCGCCGGTGACTCCACTCAGCGCCAAGCCGTTTTTGAGCAACTGAATCAGCACCAGGCCGATCGTGGTGCCCAGGATGCTGCCAGAGCCGCCGAAAATGCTGGTGCCTCCCAGCACCACCGCGGCAATGGCGTCCAGCTCCCAGCCGGTGCCCATATCCGAGCGCGTGGTGCTCACGCGCGAAACGAGCACGTACCCGGCAAAGCCCGACATCAGGCCGGAGAAGGTATAGATCAGCAACTTGTTGCGGTTGACAGGAACGCCGGAGAAACGCGCGGCCAGTTCGTTGTTGCCGATGGCGTAGAGCGAGCGCCCAAAGGTGGTGCGCGAAAGGATGATCGCTGTGATGATGATCCCGATGATCAGGAAGAAAAGCTGATTGGGAACGCCCAGCGTCTCGCGCTGCCCCAGGGCATAGAACCACTCCGGATAGCCCGTCACCGAGCGCGCCTGCGCGATGCCTTCGGCCAGGCCGCGATAGAACGCCAGCGTAGCCAGAGTGGTGATCAGCGGCGGCACCCGGAACATGGTGATGATCAGGCCATTCAGCAAGCCAGCCAGCACGCCAACTCCCAGGGCGACGGCAATGGCCACGCCCAGCGGTAAGCCCAGGTTGTGCCAGCTATAGCCCAGCATGATCGCGCTCAGGCCCACAATAGACCCCACCGACAGGTCAATGCCGCCAGTGATGATGATATAGGTCATGGGCAGCGCCAGCAGGCCGATTTCGGTCATCAGGCGGCCCTGGTTGAGCAGATTCTTGACCGTCAGGAACTTGTCGGTCTGCGTCGCCAGCACCAGCACCGAGATGACGGTGATGATCAGCAGGACGCCTTCCTGGGTGCGCGCCAGGGACTGCACCTGCTGCAGCAGCGTCGGGGACGACTTCTTCAGTGAAGTTTCCTGGGTAGCCATCTCTCGTTACTTCCTAGTCCGACTGGCGTTGGCGACGGAACAGATCGGCCAGCACCGTAATCAGGATTAGCACGCCCTGGATAGCCCGTGTCCAGAAGGGCGAGATATCCAGAAAGACCAGCGCCTTGGTGATGGTGTTGAGCAGAATTGCCGCCAGCACCGCGCCAACCACGGTGCCTGTGCCGCCCAGAATGCTGACGCCTCCCACCACGGTAGCGGTGATGATCAGCATTTCGATGGGAGGGAGCGTCACCTGAATCACGCTGAACTGAGTGGCGTTCATCACGGCGGCGATGCCCACGAAGACACCGTTGAGGATGAAAGCCGTCATCTCGATGCGGTGTTCGGAAATGCCGGACAGACGGGCTGCTTCGGCGTTGCCACCGACGGCGTACATGGCGCGTCCAGTCGGGCTATAGCGCATCCACAGGGCGACCAGCACCATCAGGATGACCATCAGGATCACCGGCATGGTCAGCATGTGGAAGAAGTCCTCGAAGATGGGGAAAGGAATGCCTTGCAAGGGGCGTCGTTGCGCCAGCGCATACGCCTTGGGCATGCCGGTGATACGCTCGCCCTGGCTGGCGATGATCAGCAACCCCTTGAGGATGCTCAGGAAGCCCAGCGTGACCACGATGGCCGGAATGCGCAGATAGGTGACGAAGAAACCGATGATAGCGCCGATCAGTGCGCCAAAAATCACGGGCAGGACCCAGGAGATGCCGATGATCGCCTCGAGGGGCAGCCACGACGGGTAGTCGTAGACCACGATGGCCCCGCTGAGCATAGAGAGCGTCACCATCAACGACCCGACCGAGATGTCAATGTTGCCGGTGATGATGACCATCGTCATGCCGAGCGCGGCAATGGCGATGTAGGCGTAGCCCGCGAACACATTGACCATGTTGCGCGTCGCCCAGAAGCTGTCGTTGCGGTTGCCCACGAAGGCGATCAACAGCACCAGGGCCACCAGCAACACCGCTTCCTGGCTGCCAAAGATGGTGCGCAGAATGGAAGTGCCGAAGAGTCGTTGACGCCGCGCGGGGACTGCCTGCGTTATGCTTGCCATGCGACACCGTCCGTTGCCTGTACCTTTTCACCCAGGCCACTGCCATTGTTCACCCAATTACCCATCATTGCCATGCCGATATTCTCTTGCGTGGCTTCTGCCCGCGAGAACTCAGCCACCAGCCTGCCTTCGCGCATCACCAATACGCGATCGCTCATCCCCACGATCTCTGGCAGTTCGCTGGAGATCATCAGGATCGCCAGCCCTTGTTGAGCCAGCTCGCTGAGCAGGCGGTGAATCTCGGCCTTCGCGCCCACGTCAATGCCGCGTGTGGGTTCGTCCACGATCAGCACGCGCGGTCGGGTCGCCAGCCACTTGCCCACCACCACCTTCTGCTGATTGCCGCCGGAGAGCTTGCCGACCAGTTGCAGCGGGCTGTAGGCGCGAATGGCGAGCTTCTGGATGGTGTTCTGGGCCAGTTCCAATTCTTTCTGGCGGTTGATGAAACCAAGCCGCGACAGTTCGCGCAGCACGGTGAGCGATGTGTTTTCGCGCAACTGCATCTGCCGGATCAGTCCCTGCGTGCCGCGATCTTCGGGCAGATAAGCGATGCCATAGCGCATCGCCTGCGCCGGATTCTTGACCTTGATCTCTTTGCCGTTCATGAAGATAGCGCCGGACTGCGGGGGCAGCAGACCGAAGATGGACTGCGCTACTTCGCTGCGTCCCGATCCTACCAGCCCGGCCATGCCCACGATCTCACCGGCGCGGAGCTTGAAGCTGACATCCTGAAACAGCCGACGACGGCTGAGGCCGCGCACTTCCAGCACCACGTCGCCGATCTGCGTCTCCAGTTTGGGGAACATGTTGTCGAGCGTGCGCCCGACCATCATGTTGACCAGGTCGTCTTCGTTCGTCTCGGCGACCTGTTTGGTGGCAATGTAACGGCCATCGCGCAGCACCGTCACCCGGTCGCCGATGTCGAAGACCTCGTGCAGGCGGTGACTGATGTAGACGATGCCCACCTGCCGCTCCTTGAGCAGGCGGATGATCTCAAACAGCCGCTCGACGTCCGCTTCGGTGATGGCTGCGGTCGGTTCGTCCATGATCAGCACCCGCGCGTTCATGGAGAGCGCCTTGGCGATCTCGACGCGCTGACGGTTGCCCACCGATAGCCGCCCTACCTTGCTGGTGACATCCAGATCGTGAATGTTCAGCGAGGCCAGCAATTCCTCGGCCTTCCTGCGCATCTCTGGCCAGTCAATCGCACCCAGGCGGGTACGCGGAGCATGGCCCATGAAGATATTCTCGGCGACGCTCAGTTCGGGGTAGAGCAGCAGTTCCTGATAGATGGTGGCGATGCCCTTTTCCTGGGCGTCGCGCGGGCTGCCGAAGCGCACCGGCTGCCCCTGCACCAGAATTTCCCCTGCATCCGGCTGATATACCCCCGAGGCGATCTTGATCAGTGTGGACTTGCCCGCGCCGTTCTCACCCAGCAGGGCGTGCACCTCTCCCCCGCACACATCGAAGCTGACATCGTCCAGCGCTTTGACGCCGGGGAAGCTCTTGCTGATATGCCTGAGTTCCAGAAGTGGTTGCGAGTCTGTCACTGTCTACGTCCTTCACGAAACCAACGCTTTGTAGCGCGGCAGTTGATCTTCCCACACCGCCGTCTCGCGCGGCAGGTATTCGACCACATCTACCGAGCGGCTCAGCAACTCGCGGGCCTGCCCGATGTTGTCCAGTTCGCCCAGAGCAATCAGTTGCACGACGGCATTGCCCAGCGCTGTCGCTTCGACCGGCCCGGCGTAGACCGGCACGCCCAATGCATCGGCGGCCATCTGACACAACAGTTTGTTCTTGGTGCCGCCGCCCACGATGTGCAGACGACTGAGCGTGCGCCCGGTGAGTTCCTGCAGGGTGTCGAAGACTAGCCGGTATTTGAAGGCCAGGCTCTCGTACACCGTGCGCATCATCTGCCCCACCGTCTCCGGGAGAGGCTGGCCGGTGCGTTGACAGAACTCGCGGATGCGGGCGGGCATGTCGCCCATGGGCAGGAACAACGGATCGTCGGGGTCCACCAGGCTGCGGAAAGGTTCGGCCTGCGCGGCCTGCGCCACCAGCTCATCCCAGGTGTAGTGCGTCCCCTGGTTCTGCCAGGTGCGCCGACATTCCTGCGCCAGCCACAGGCCCATGACGTTCTTGAGGAAACAGAACGTGCCATACGCGCCGCCTTCGTTGGTGTAGTTGGCGGCGAAGGCGCGGTCGTTGATGATCGGCTCGGTCGCCTCGACGCCCAGCAGGCTCCACGTGCCGCTGCTGAGATAGGCGAAGTCCTCGCGAGTGGCGGGGACAGCGACTACGGCGCTGTTGGTGTCGTGACTGGCGGGCGCGATGACGGCCAGGCCGTTGTATTCGCCCAGGCGCGTGCCGGGCTGCACGACTTCCGGAAAGATGTGCGTGGGCACGCCCAGAGCGCGCAGCGTTTCCCAGTCCCAGTCGCAGGTGCGGGGGTTGTAGCACTGCGTGGTGGTGGCCATGGTGAACTCGCCCACCGCTGTCCCGCTCAACCAGTAGTGGAACAGGTCGGGCATGGTCAACAACCGCGCCGCGTTCTCCAGCACTGGGCTGCGCGAAGCTACCAGGCTGGCGAGCTGAAAGATGGTATTGACCGAGAGATACTGAATGCCCGTGCGCTCGTAAATCTCGCGCATGGGCACGCGCTCGGTCACCCATTTGTCCATGCCGACGATGCGCTTGTCGCGATAGTGCACGGGGTTGGCCAGCAGATTGCCGTCCCGGTCTAGCAGGCCGAAGTCCACGCCCCAGGTGTCTATGCCGACGCTGGACGCTCCTGGGGCGAAGGAGTCAATGCCGCTGCGTACCTCGTGCCACAGGCGCAGGATGTCCCAATAGATGGTGCCGCGTACTTCGACCGGGATATTGGGGAACTGATGCGTATTCTCGAAGGTGATGTGCTGACCGTCGAAGCCCACGCGCATCACGCGGCCCGATTCAGCCCCCAGGTCAACCGCAATGACATATTTTTTGGAATTGCTCATGATGCTACACCGCCGGTGCCGATCCTGCTCTGTGGCCAGGCTATGCGCTGGCAGCCCCAAACCGGGTGGTGTGCAGGGTGACCGGGCGCGAGTCGAGCCAGACCAGGCTGGCAAAGTGGAGCGCCCACTGCGCGTAAAAGAATAGGCGGAAACAATGCCTGTTGCGCTGCAACAACCTGCACAGAACGTATCTTTTGATGTGAAAGCTCCTGGCTTTCGAAACTTTTGATCTGAAAGTAGTATATGCCAACGGCCAGTCCCTGTCAATCAGAGTTTAAGGTGACCAATAATAATCATAAAAATCATCAAAATTCACCCGTGCGGCACCAACTGCGCCCCGTTGTTGACCGGCACGACTTCCACCGTCACTCCCAGGCGGCGCACTTCTGCCACGATGTCCGGCGGCGCGCTGTCGTCGGTGATGATACGCCCGATCTCGTCGAAGGTGGCCCAGGTATAGGGAGCGATCTCGCCCCACTTGCGCCCGTCCACAATGATGATCGTCTCCAGGCACAGCGCCATCATGGCCCGCCGCATGGCGACTTCGTCCGGATTCACGTCGGTGATGCCCTGGCTGGGCGAGACTCCCCACGCACCGAAGAAGCCCAGGTTCAGGTTGAGCGCCGGCACGCCGTTGAGTGACCCCACCACCGTGCCCGACTCCCCGCGCAGCCGCCCGGAGGCCATGTAGACCATCAGGCGGGGCGCATCGCGGAACTGCTGCGCGACGAACAGGCTGTTGGTGACAATGGTCAGTTCCCCGATCTGCTTGAGATAGGGGACGAGGGCGAAGGCAGTTGTGCTGCCGTCCAGGGCGATGCCATAGCCGCGCCTGACCAGGCTGGCGGCATAACGGGCAATGGCTTCTTTCTGGCGCACAGCTTCCTGAACGCGCGTCTCGAAGGAGAGTTCGAGCGTCGGGAGGGAGGCATTGCGCAGCACCGCGCCGCCGTAGACACGATCCACGATCTTTTCTTCGGCCAGCGCGCGCAGGTCATGACGGATGGTCACCGAACTGACGCCCAGGCGCTGGCTGAGGGCATTGACCGACAGTCGTCCCCCCTCCTGCTTGAGCAGCTCGATAATCGCTCGGTGCCGATCTCGCACGGTTGACATGGCTTTCGGACTGATATAGAGTGAAAGAAACTCGAAAGTCCTTTGCCACTCATTGTAGTATGGTTCGACTCATTTGTCACCTGGTCTGCGGAAATTGATTAGTATATTTGCCGCATTGTGCATTGGACGGATACGCCGTGAACTCTACCCCCGACGATCTGGACATTGAACATCCCGACGCGCTGCTGGCCTATCTGCGTCAGGCCGGGCACATCGCCCCCGACGAAACGCCCCTTGTGCATCCCCTGACAGGCGGCGTTTCTAACCGCACGGTGCTCGTCAGTCGCGCCAATGGCGACGCCTGGGTGATCAAGCAGGCGCTGGCCCGGCTGCGCGTGCCCGTAGAGTGGCTTAGCAGCCCAGAGCGGATTCATCGTGAGGCAGCGGGGTTGCGCTGGCTGGCCGAGCTGGCACCGGGAAGCGTCCCCGGCTTCGTCTTCGAGGATCATCAACATCACCTGCTGGCGATGCAGGCGGTGCCGCAACCGCACGCCAACTGGAAGACCCTGTTGCTGGCCGGACAACTCGACCTGGAGCATGTGCGACAATTCGCGCGGCTGCTGGCGACCATTCACCGCGCCGCCTACGCCCGCCGCGACGAGGTCGCTCCCGCCTTCGCCGACCGCTCGTTCTTCGCCTCGCTGCGCCTGGAACCCTACTATCAATACTCGGCGCAGCAGGTGCCACAGGCGACCCCCTTCCTGGACGCGCTGATCGCCGAGACGGAAGGAATACGGCTCACACTGGTACACGGCGACTACAGCCCCAAGAACATCCTGGTCTATCAGGGGCGGCTGGTGCTGCTCGATCACGAGGTGATCCACTTTGGCGATCCGGCCTTCGACCTGGGTTTCTCGCTGACGCACCTGCTGAGCAAAGCTCACCATGTCGTCCCCTTGCGTTCCGGTTTCGCTGCCGCCGCAGAAGAATACTGGGCGGTTTACCGGCGCGAACTCGGCGACCTGCCCTGGGCGGAGACGCTGGAACCGCGCGCTGTCCGCCATACGCTGGGCTGTCTGCTGGCGCGCGTCACCGGACGCTCGCAACTGGAATACCTGCGCGATGATGAGCGCCATCGGCAGCGCGAGGCCGTGACGCGCCTGATGCAGTCTCCGCCGGACACCGTGTCCGACCTGATTCGCGGTTTCGTCGAGGAGATCGAGCGTCTTGAGCAGCCCCTCTCCCCGACTCTCGACTCCTGACTTTTGACTCTGGACTCATTTCCCTGCACCCCTGAGGAGTGTCGTTGTCATGCCGATCATCGAACGCCTGACCGCGCTGGAAATCCTCGACAGCCGGGGTCGCCCCACCGTGCAGGCGACCTGTCGTCTGCGCAGCGGAGCGACGGGCACCGTCTCGGTGCCGTCGGGAGCTTCGACGGGGAGCGCCGAAGCGCTGGAGTTGCGCGACGGCGACCCGCGCCGCTATGGTGGGCTGGGCTGTCGCCGGGCGGTGAGCCATGTCGAAGGGCCACTGCAGGAAGCGCTGGCCGGGCGCGACTTCGCTTCACAGCGCGCCCTGGACGAGGCGCTGATTGCCCTGGACGGAACCCCCAACAAGGCGCGGCTGGGAGCCAACGCACTGCTGGCCGTGTCGCTGGCCTTTGCGCGGGCGGCGGCGGCGGAGCGCGGCATGCCGCTCTATGGTTTCTTCGCCGAAGTGATCGGCGAACCGCTCCGGGCCATGCCGCTGCCGATGATCAATCTGTTCAGCGGAGGCAAGCACGCCGGTGCGCAGGTGGCCGCGCAGGACGTACAGGTGATGCCCCTGACCGCCGTCAGCACCGATGAAGTGCTGTCCATGACCTATGCCGTGTTTCAGGCGGCGGCAGAATTGACTCTGCGTGAGTATGGGATGCGCCTGCTGACGGCGGACGAAGGAGGGCTGGCACCAGCCTTTGGGCGCACCGAAGCCATGCTGGAGATGGCGGTGCGCGCCATCGAGAGCGCCGGTCTGCGCCCCGGCGTGGACGTGGTGCTCACCCTGGATGTAGCCGCCAGTCACTTCTGGCACGACGGACGCTATCACCTGGAAGGCGAAACGCTCGACAGCGCGGCCCTGATCGGGCGGCTGCTAGACTGGCTCGACCGTTACCCGATCGTCAGCCTGGAAGATGGTCTGGCCGAAGAAGACTGGGACGGCTGGACGGGGCTATGCGCTCAGGCGGGCGGGCGGATCATGGTCATGGGCGACGACCTGCTGTGCACCAATCCGGCGCGCATCCAGAAAGCCGCTGCGCTGGGCGCAGCCAATGCGCTGCTGCTCAAGGTCAATCAGATCGGCACGGTGAGCGAAGCCGCGGACGCCTGCCGCCTGGCGCGCGCGGCGGGCTGGCGTGTGGTGATCAGCGCGCGCAGCGGCGAAACCGAAGACAACTGGCTGGCCGACCTGGCTGTGGGCTGGGGCGGCGATCATATTAAAATAGGATCGATCACGCAGTCCGACCGGCTGGCGAAATACAACCGCCTGCTGGCCATCGAGCGCGAAACCGGGTTGCCGCTGGCCCGCTGGCCAGGAGCTGCTCGCTGAGAAAGGGGCGCAACGTGGACATTCATCTCGATTATGGCAAGACCGGCCTGACCATCACCCTGCCGGATGACGCGAACATCACCGTCGTCAGCCCGCGCTACATCCCCCCGCTGCCCGATCCGGTGCAGGCACTGCGCGAGGCGCTGGAACACCCGATCGCCTCGCCGCCGTTGCGTGACCTGGTGCGTGCCGACGATACGGTCGCCATCGTCTTCAGCGACATCACCCGCCCGACCCCCAACCATCTGATGCTGCCCGCCGTGCTGGAAGCGCTGGCGCACGTGCCCGCCGAGAACATCGTGCTGTGCAATGCCCTGGGCACACATCGCCCCAACACACCTGCCGAGCTGGATCGGATGCTCGGCCCGGATATTGCGCGGCGCTACCGCATCGAGCAAAACAACTGCTTCGACCCCTCCACGCAGGTCTACCTGGGCGAAAGCTCCAAAGGCCATCCCATCTGGGTCAACCGCGTCTATATGGAAGCCAGCGTCAAAATCCTGACCGGCTTCATTGAGCCGCACTTCTTCGCGGGATTCTCCGGCGGCGGCAAGGCAGTGATGCCCGGCATGGCGGGTCAGGCGACGGTGCTGGGCAATCACGACGCGGGTATGATCGGCAATCCCAAGGCGACCTGGGGCGTGACGGTGGGCAACCCCATCTTCGAGGAAGCGCGCGAAGTGGCCCTGCGCACCAACCCCACCTTCCTGCTCAACGTCACGCTCAACCGCGACAAGCAGATCACCGGCGTCTTTGCCGGCGACCTGGTGACGGCGCACGATGCGGGCATTGAGTTCGTCCGGCAGACGGCGATGGTGCCTGTCCCGCAGCCGTTCGACATCGTCATCACCACCAATTCCGGCTATCCGCTCGACTTGAATCTCTATCAGTGCGGCAAGGGCATGAGTGCCGCCGAGCAGATCGTCCGCCCTGGCGGGGCGATCATCATGGTGGCGGAGTGCTGCGAGGGCATTCCCGATCACGGGCTGTTCGGCGAGATGCTGCGGGCGGCGCGTTCGCCGCAGGAACTCTTCGACATGGTGATGAACGCGCCGGAGACGCGCCAGGATCAATGGGCGGCGCAGATTCAGGCGCGCATTCAGCTCAAGGCGGACGTGTACCTGTACTCGGACTATTTCGATGACGAGGCCACGCGGGCGGCACTGTTGCTACCCTGCAACGACATCCCCGCCACCGTCGAGGCGCTGCGCGAGAAATACGGGCGCGACGCGCGTATCTGCGTGCTGCCCGAAGGTCCGCAGACCATCCCCTATGTGGCCGAGGCGGTCAGTGCCTGACCGGCGTTGTCGTTCGCTCAGCGCGCGGCACCTGGCCGCGCGTTGGCTTATAATCTGCGCATCTGCATTCAGATGAGCGAAAGGGCAAGGGCTGTGCAGGCTCTGGCGGGCATTCATCACATCACGGCGCTGGCGAACGATCCGCGCGCCAATATCGCTTTCTACCAGGACGTGTTGGGGCAGCGGTTGGTCAAGCGCACGGTGAATTTCGACGATCCCAATATGCACCATCTCTACTACGGTGACGAGGTCGGCAGCCCTGGCACGATCCTGACCTTCTTCCCGTGGCCGGGCCTGCGGCGCGGACGACGCGGCGTGGGCGAGACGGCGGCAATATCCTACGCCGTGTCACGGGATTCGCTGGACTTCTGGCGCGCGCGTCTGGCCGCCTACGACATGCCGGCGACCGACAGCGGCGAGCGCTTCGGCCAGCCCGTGCTGATCTTCGAGGATGTGGACGGCACGCCCCTGGAACTGGTAGGGGTGGAGACTCCGCCGCCGGTGCAGCCCTGGCGAGGGGCTGCCGAACACATGCTGCATGGCTTCTTCGGCGTGACGTTGTGCGTGAGCGCCGCCGAGCCGACCGCCGCCCTGCTGACCGAAATCTTCGGTTATCAGCATGTGGGCGCGGAGGGCCAGCGTTTGCGCTTCCAGGCGGCATCCGGCGCGCCAGGAGCCATCGTAGACCTGCTGGTGCAGCCTGATGGCCCAGGCGGGAGGATGGGCGCGGGCACCGTGCATCACGTCGCTTTTCGCGCGCCCGACGATGCGGCGCAGAGCGCCCTGCGCGAACGGCTCGTCGCCGCCGGGCTGAGCGTGACACCCGTGCGCGACCGGCAATACTTCCGCTCGATCTACTTCTACGAGCCGGGCGGCGTGCTCTTTGAGATTGCCACCGACGGCCCAGGGATGCTGATTGACGAAACAGTGGCAGAGCTTGGCTCGGTGCTGAAGTTGCCGCCCTGGCTGGAACCTTACCGCGCCGAGATCGCGCAGGCGTTGCCCGCGCTGGGGTGAGATCAGGGGTGCATGTAAAGGGTGTCAGGGGCTTGCCCGACATGGGGACGTTTACCTCACCCCCAGCCTCGCTTCGCTCGGCTCGCCCCCTCAGCCAGCCTGAACTGGAGCGGGAGTGAAATAAACCAGAGCGCGGCAAACTGCCCGACACATTTAGCACGCGCCCGGCACCGGCATCAGCTCCCTGTGATCCGGACGTAAATCTGAGGCTACCCCTCACCCCCTGCCCCCTCTCCCACTGCGACTGCGTCGCGGGGAGAGGGGAAAAGCGGCAGAAGTCCCTCTCCCCTTTGAGGGATATCGGTGAGGTTTTCACAGTCCCGGTCAAGCATTTACGTCCGGGTCTCAGTCAGCTCTTTCTTGACCACTTCCCATTAGCCCTGTAGAATGGGCACGTCCCCCAGGGGAGCAATCCCCTAATATCGCCCAGGTTCTGGGAGGCGGCTCATGAACTTCTTCACCGGCATCTTCAAAGTTCAGCAGCCTGCCCAGCGCACCTTCGGTTGGGCCGACGCCGTAGTAATCGCCATTGTCGTCGTGCTCCTTTACGTCGGTGTGCGCCTGGCATTCAGCACGCCGGAAGCGATTGAAGGGCCGTCCATCTCGCTCAACCCCGAAGCCCTGCCCTACTACGCCATCCGCTCGGTGGGGCGCATGGCGGCGGCCTACCTGCTCTCGCTGATATTCGCCCTGGTTTACGGGCGCGTGGCGGCCTATCATCGCCGGGCCGAGCAGTTCCTGATGCCGTTGCTGGACGTGTTGCAGAGCGTGCCAATCCTGTCCTTTCTGCCGGTGGTGTTGCTGAGCCTGAGCGCAGTGTTGCCACAGGCTATCGCTGCCGAACTGGCCGCGATCGTGCTGATCTTCACCAGCCAGGCCTGGAACCTGGTGTTTGTCTGGTATCAGTCGCTGACTACTATCCCCAACGAACTGAACGAAGCCTCCGCCATCTTCCGCTTCAACACCTGGATGCGTTTCCGGACGGTGGAATTGCCCTTTGCGGCCATCGGCCTGATCTGGAACAGCATGATGAGCTGGGCGGGCGGCTGGTTCTTCTTGATGGCGGCGGAAATCTTCACCGTGGGCGAGCGCGACTTCCGTCTGCTGGGGCTAGGAGCCTATCTGCATCAGGCCGCCGACCAGGGCGACTATGGAGCCATTGCCTGGGGCATTGGGGTGCTGGTGCTGGTCATCGTTTTGCTCGATCAGCTTGTGTGGCGGCCATTGCTGGCCTGGTCGGATCGCTTCTCGCTGGAGATGGTCGAAAACGACAATCCGCCCACGTCGTGGTTCTACGACCTGCTGCAACGAGCGCATATCGCCCGCTGGCTGGATCGCCGCGTGCGCCAGCCTTTGCTGGAAGCCATAGACGCGCTGCTGGTACGTCCCGACGGGGCGCCAAGCGCCTCTCAGGAAGCGCGAGCCAGCAGACCCTGGCTGGCCTATCTGCTGATTCCGCTGGCAGGAGCAGGGATCATCTATGGCCTGGAACAAGCCAGTGAAATGCTGGTGAATGTGCCCGCTGCGCAATGGAGCGATATTGCGCTGGGAGTGGGGGCCACCCTGCTACGCGTGCTGACCGCCCTGCTGGTGGCGCTGGCCTGGACCATCCCCGTAGGCGTGTTGATCGGCACCAATCCCACCATCGCTGCCGTATTGCAGCCGCTGGTACAGATTGCGGCCTCGGTCCCGGCGACGGCGCTCTTCCCCGTGTTGTTGTTGATATTGCTGGAAGTGCCGGGCGGCCTGAACATCGCCGCGGTGGTGCTGATGTTGATGGGCACGCAGTGGTATCTGCTCTTCAACGTCATCGCGGGCGCAGCGGCCATCCCCGAAGACCTGCGCTTCACCAGCACCCTGCTGCACCTGAGCCGTTGGGAGCGCTGGCGCACGCTCATCCTGCCCGCGCTGTTCCCCTACATCATCACCGGCGCGATCACTGCCAGCGGCGGCGCGTGGAACGCCAGCATCGTGGCCGAATACTTCCAGCTAGGGGGCAAATCACACCAGGTGACCGGTGTGGGCGCGCTCATCGCCTCGGCAACGGCCAAAGGCGATTTCCGCCTGCTGCTGGCAGCTACGCTGAGCATGATCCTGACGGTCGTCTTGATCAATCGCCTGTTCTGGCGGCGACTCTATCGCCGGGCCGAAGAACAGTTCCGCATGGAGTGATGGGCTATGGCACACCTGCTCGAATTGAAGGGCATCACCCAGAAGTATGGGCGCGGCGACCGACGCTTTACGGCGGTGGACAACGTCAGCCTGACCATTGACGAAGGCGAGTTCGTCGCGTTGCTGGGGCCTTCCGGTTGCGGCAAGAGCACACTGCTGCGTATCGTCACCGGTCTCAATCAGCCCGCCGAAGGGCAGGTGCTCTACCGGGGACAGCCCTTGCGCGGTGTCAACCCGCACGCGACGATTGTCTTCCAGACTTTCGCCCTCTTCCCCTGGCTGACGGTGCAACAGAACGTCGAAGTGGCGTTGAAGGCGCGCGGTGTGCCGCCCAATCTGCGCACCGTGCGCGCCATTGACCTGCTGGACATGGTCGGTCTGGACGGCTTCGAGACGGCTTTCCCGCGCGAACTATCCGGCGGGATGCGCCAGAAGGTGGGCTTTGCGCGGGCGATGGCTGTGGAGCCGGAACTGCTGTGCCTGGACGAGGCGTTCTCGGCGCTCGACGTGCTCAGCGCCGAATCGCTGCGCGGTGAGTTGCTGGAACTGTGGCAGAGCGGCTCCATTCCCACCAAAGCGATCCTGATGGTCACGCACAACATCGAGGAAGCCGTCTTCATGGCCGACCGCGTGATCGTGATGGACAAGCAGCCAGGCCGCGTGATCGCCGACCAGAAGATTGACCTGCCTCACCCGCGTCAGCGCAAGTCACCGCGTTTCCTCGAAGTGCTGGATCGCGTCTACGCCACGCTGGCCGGGCAGACCCAACCGGAGTACGTCGAACTGGGCACCGCGCCGGGCGAGGCGGGCGTCACCCGCGCCCTGCCCGACGTTTCCATCGGCGAGCTATCCGGTCTGCTCGAATTCCTCAACGACATGCCCGGCAACCGCACCGATGTCTACCGGCTGGAACAGGAACTCAACCTGAGCACCGACGCCGTGTTGCAACTGACCGAGGCGGCGGAGTTGCTGGGCTTCGCCACCATCGCCAAAGGCGATATCGCGCTGACCCCGTTGGGCGAGACCTTCGCCGAAGCCAGCATCCTGGCCCGCAAGGAGATTTTCGCCACACGCATCCGGCGGCTGCCGCTGTTCAAGTGGCTGCTGGCCATGCTCAAGGCAGCGGAGAAGGGGCGGCTGGATCGCGATGTGATCCGGCTGGCGCTGGAACTGGAGTTCTCGCCCGAAGACGCCGCGCGTCAGGTGGAGATCGCCATTCAGTGGGGCCGTTATGCGGAGTTGCTGGCCTACGACGACAACACCGAAACCCTGTACCAGGAGACCGGGACAGCCGTGGCGGCGTAGGCGGCGTTCATTCTTCTTCGTCGGGGGTTTCATCCAGCAAGCGCCGCAGTTCCTGCTCCCACACGTCGTCCAGCGGCGGCTCGAATGGCATTTCGGTGAATTCGTCGGCCAGGCGCTCGAAGTATTCGCGCACGTTCAGATGGGGCGCGGCGCTATCCAGCTCTCTGATCTTGGCCTCAACCGTCTGAATGAGCTGCGTGCTCTTGCGCCGCAGGTCGCTCAGATCGAAGTGCGTCTTCAGCAGGTAGTTGACGCGCCGCATCACATCGTACCACGCCATGAAGTCGTTCTCCAGGCGGATGGTGCTGGTGATCTGCGGGAACTGCGCGAAGTCATAGGTGGGGACGAAGGCGTAGAAGCCGACAAACTCCTGCCCGCGTTCGCCCGCGCGACGACACAGGTAGGAGCCAATGCTCGCCCCGCCGTGATAGTCGGAAAACTGCACGGCCAGCCGGTCGAGCGTGCTCTTGAGAGCCGGCAGGCTGTAGATGCACGAGATCAGGCGCGAGCGGTTGTAGGGCAGTTCGCCATAGACACCCCCCAGGCTGACAATACGGCGCACCTGCAATGCCTGCGCCGCATCCAGGAACGCCGCCGTGTAGCGTTCGATGTCAAGCTGCGGCTCGTCGCCCAGGAAGATCACCACGCCGCGCATCTCGTCGCCCGTGTAATACAGTTCGTTGCGGGGCGTCTCCAGCACCAGGGGGTAGCCGTCCTCAAAGCGCACCACAGGGCGCACCAGGTCGTGCGTGCCAGGTATCTGGAACAGGTAGAAGCCCTGCGAGTTGATGGCCCCGATACGCCGGGCCTGGTTGCGCTGAATCAGGTAGTGCGGCAGACCTGACGAGACCGATCCGGCGTCGGCCCACTGCCGCCAGCCGGCGATCATCACGATCTCCCCGGCCTGAGGGCGCTCCCACAGTTCCACAGCCTTTTCCACCGCGTTGATCTCCCCCTACAGCGATCGCCTTTCCCTGAGCCGCTGCCAGAATGCAGAGCCGCCCAGGGCGGGTGTTCTGCCTTTGAGTATACCGCAGACCAGCGATGGCGGGTGCGCCCGGCAACGAGAGGATATTGGGTTTGTCTGCTCACCCCGCCTGATGCGTCAACTCACGACACGGCTTGCCGTCGCCGCCTGGCCAGCCATAGCGCACAGCCGATCCCCGTGCCGAGGCCCAACAGCGCCAGGTCGAGGAGACGGTCGGCGCGATGATGGAGCAGCGCCGGGGCGTAGTCCGCCCGCAGAAAGCTGAGCAGCGCCTGTCCCAGGCCGGTCAGGGCCAGGACGAGCCACAGGCGGAGGCCAGGCAACCAACCGCGCCAGGTCAGGACGGCGGCGAGTATCCCCAGTAGCGCTGCCAGCATCACTCCCCCCGCCTGTACGTCCAGGCGCGGCGCGACGAAGCCGTAGGCGTCAGGCAGTTCCTCCACCAGCCAGGACGGCCAGTCCGCCAGCGTGCCGACCTCATAGCCGTAGGCGCAGCCTGCCGCTCGACAGGCCGCCCAGGCCGTCGCCAGCAGCAACGGCCAGGCCAGGGCCGCGGCATCAGCCCAGGCGTGGAAGGACACACGCCGCCAGCGCGCCGTCAGCAGCGCCGCCAGCAAGCCCAGCACGACTCCGCCGTGCCAGGCCAGGCCACCAGACGATAGCCGCGCGATGTCTTCGGGGGTGGTGCGGAATTGCTCCCAGCGCAGAATCGCGTATAGCCCGCGCGCGCCGATCAGCCCGGCCAGTCCTGCGGCCAGGCTCACGTCAATCCAGGCGCGGACGTGTCCCGCCGGATGCTGCGACGCCCACCAGCCGATCACCAGCAGAGCAGCCAGCGTCCCGCCCAGCAGCCAGGCATTGTAGGAGCGCAGCGTCAGCGGGCCGCAGTGCCAGATGGCTGTATCCAAGGGGTCTTTCTCCGCCCGGTTATCCGATCAATAGCGCCAACGGTACGGCGAAATGGCGCGCTTGTCAAACGCACAGTCTCGCAGGGGCGGGCATCAAGATGGTCGGAGACGAACGAGGCCCCTTGTTCCCCGAAGCACGGCAGGCACGGGAACAAGGGGCCTGAGAAGAGGAACGCCTGTCAGTTTTCAGGTGGGCCGCAGGCTCAGTCGCCGACGACAATCACCTCGGCTTTGGGCGCGGTGGGATCGCCGCGATAGAAGCGCCGCCCCAGCCACAGCGCCACATACACCAGCCCGATCAGCACCGGCACTTCGATCAGCGGGCCGACGACTGTTGCCAGGGCCTGCCCGGAAGCGATACCGAACGCCCCCACCGCTACCGCGATGGCCAGCTCGAAGTTGTTGCTGGCCGCGGTGAACGAGAGCGTGGCCGACTCGTCATAGTGGAAACCGAGCCGGTGCGAGATGTAGAAGCTGATGGCGAACATAGTGGCAAAATAGGCCAGCAACGGGATGGCGATGCGCAGCACGTCTACCGGATTGTCCACGATCTTCTCGCCCTGCATGGAGAACATCACCACCACCGTGAAGAGCAGGCCAATGATGGCCGTGCGGCCCAGGCGCGGCGCGAACTCGCCATCGTACCACTCGCGCCCGCGCTGACGAATCAGCGCAAAACGGGTGATGATCCCCGCCGCCAACGGGATGCCCAGGAAGATCAGCACGCTCTTGGCAATGTCCCACATGGTCACGCCGACCTCTGCCGTGTCCGCGCCAAAGAGATCGGGCAGGAGCTTCAGGTAGAAATAAGCGAGCGGGCTGTACATGACGATCTGGAACACGGAGTTCAGCGCCACCAGCACGGCGCAGTCTTCGTTGTTGCCGCCCGCCAGCATGTTCCAGATCAGCACCATGGCAATACAGCGTGCCAGCCCCACGATGATCAGGCCAGTGCGGTATTCGGGATAGTCGGCCAGGAACAGCCAGGCCAGGATGAACATCAGCAGGGGGCCAATGATCCAGTTCTGCAGGATGGAAACGGCGAACAGTCGCCCTTGCCCGCGCAGTTTGTTCAGTTCCTCATATTTCACCTTGGCCAGCACCGGATACATCATCCACAGCAAGCCCACGGCGATGGGAAACGACACAGTGTCGAGGCGCAGCGAGTCGAAGGTCTCCTGAATGCCGGGAAAGATCTTCCCCAGGATCACCCCGCCCGCCATGGCCAGGAAAATCCACAGCGGCAGGAAGCGATCGAGAAGAGAAAGTCGCTTGATGACAGCACCGGTTTGGACAGCAGCGGACGATCTGGCTTGACTGGTCATGCGTTTGTCTCCTCACAACTCCTACAATGTCTCTGTGATGCGAACAGTTCACTCAGCGGCCTGCGCCGCCAGCCACGCCTGAATTTCGGGATCGCGACGGGCCTCGTCCAGCCATGCCCTGACCCGCGCCTGTATCCGGTCGCGCACCGCGCGGAAGGCGGCCAGTCGCTCCACCTCCGCCCCCTCATAGGCCGCTGGATCATCCAGGGGCCAGTGCAGCTTGGTGCCATAGCCGATGAAGGCGGTCGGGCAATGGTCTTCGGCGTGCTGGCAGACCGTCACCAGGTAGCGAAACGACTCGCGCCCCAGATACTCGCGCACGCTTTTAGAACGTTGCCCGCTGATATCTATGCCCACTTCGGCCATCACCTGCACGGTGAAGGGGTGCAGTCCGCGCGGTTCCAGGCCCGCGCTGTGCGCTTCCAGCCAGTCGCCCGCGTAATGGCGGACAAACGCTTCGGCCATCTGGCTGCGAGCCGAGTTGCCAGTGCAGAGGAACAAAACCTTGGGTTTGCGATGCGTGGCCATGTCAGGGTCTCCTGTGTGCTAGATTGACGATCATCAATGTCTTGCGCCACAAAACGGCGTGCACCAACGGCACGCCGCTTGTCCCCTAGGCGAAATCAGCCAGCAGCCCGGCCAGCGGGGTCAACGCGCCGGCGATCAGCCGGTAATACACCCATACGCCGCGCGATTCTCCCTCGATGATGCTCGCTTCGCGCAGCACCTTCAGGTGATGCGAAATGGTGGGCTGGCTGAGATCGAAAAGGCGCTCGATGTCGCATACGCACACTTCGCCCCCATGGCGACTGAGCAGGTCTACGATCTGCACGCGCACTGGATGGCTCAGGGCCTTGGCCAGCGCCGCGATACGCGCCGCCTCGCCCGTGCTGAGCCGCAACGCCGTTGCTCCCGGCGCACAGGTTTTGCCTGGCGCGGTACCGACTCCCTGTCTGTCGCTGATCGAGGACGTGCTCATGGCCGTGCTTCCCAATCCCCTGCACACAAGGCCGTAATTCTAGTGACTATATTGAAGATTGTCAATATATTGAGGGCTGAGACCCAGACGTAAATCTAAGACTGCCCCTCACCCCCTGCCCCCTCTCCCACTGCGACGCAACTGCGTCGCGGGGAGAGGGGAACAAATCCCTCAGCCCCTTGAGGGAGAGGGACTTAGGGTGAGGGGCTATCGGTGAGACTTTCACAGTCCCGGTCAACCATTTACGTCCGGGTCTCAGATTTTGGGCGGACGGGCACCGGACAGCAGACAGCAGCAAGCTGCCTGGCACACACCGGACGGACAGCAGACCATTTCGTTCATGCGGGCACGAAGCGCCAGGTTTGGTAGAATCAGGGCACGGTATGGGCGCACACGGGGAATCCCGCGCGACCCACAGGCGAGATCACAAGGCGCATATGGACGCTCACTCCACTTCCGAACACGCGGCGTTCGTCCAACATATGTTTGGGCGCATCGCCCGTCGCTATGACCTGATGAACCGGCTGATGACCTTCGGGCAAGACCGGCGCTGGCGGCGCTTCGTGGTGCGCCAGGCGGCCCTGCGCCCCGGGGCCTGGCTGCTCGACATCGCTACTGGCACAGGCGACATCGCCTTCGAAGCGCGTCGCCTGGTGCCCGACCTGCATATCGTCGCGGCGGACTTCACCCTGCCGATGATGCGCGTAGGTCAACTCCGCGAAAGTCGGCTGGGGGGCAATGGGCGTCGCCCGCTGGCCTGGCACGCCGCCGACACACTGCACCTGCCTTATGCCAGCAACGTCTTCGACGCCGTCACCAGCGGCTACCTGTTCCGCAACGTATCCGACATTGCGGGGGCGCTGGCCGAACAGGTGCGCGTACTCAAGCCGGGCGGTCGCCTGGTGACGCTCGACACGACACCTCCCCCGCGCGGCCTGCTGCGCCCGTTCATCCAGTTTCACCTGCGCGTGATCATCCCGCTGCTGGGGCGCTGGATCACGGGGCAGGCCGACGCCTATCGTTACTTACCGGAGAGCACGCTCAGTTTCAAGACCGCCGAGGAGCTGGCCGACCTGCTGCGCGCCGCCGGTCTGGTTGACGTGGGCTACCGGCGCTTCATGCTGGGCACGATGGCCGTGCACTGGGGTACCAAACCCGCACCGACGCAGCGCCCCGCCTCCCGTGACTCAGCAATCAGCGGTACAATGTCCAGGCCGATTGGCCCTTCTCCCGACAGGAGCGTTTTGCCATGAAAATCAGTGCCCGCAATGCCCTGAAAGGCACCATCACGCGCATCACGCCGGGTATCGTCAACGCCGAAGTGGTGATCACGCTGCCCGACGGCCAGCAGATCGTGGCTGTGATCACGCTGGCATCCGCCGACGCGCTTGGCCTGCGCGTGGGGCAGGAAGCCTACGCGGTGATCAAGGCGTCGGATGTCATGGTCGGCGTGGATCACTGAGGCCATGAGCACACCGCGCCGCCTGATCGTCGGTATTTCCGGGGCCAGCGGCGTCATCTACGGCATTCGCCTGCTGGAAGTGCTGCGCCAGGATCGCGCCATCGAGACGCACCTGGTGCTGACCGAGGCAGCGCGCATCACCATTGCCCAGGAGACCGACTGGAAGATCAGCGAGGTCGAGGCGCTGGCCGATGTGGTGCACCGGCCCAACAACGTGGGGGCGAGCATCGCCAGCGGCTCTTTCGTCACTATGGGCATGGTTGTCATCCCGTGCAGTATCAAGAGCCTCTCCAACATCGCCCTGGGCAACACGGGCGATCTGTTGGCGCGCGCCGCCGATGTGCAGTTGAAGGAAGGGCGTCCGCTGGTGCTGGTAGTGCGCGAGACACCGCTGCACCTGGGCCATTTGCGGCTGATGACGCAGGCGGCGGAGATCGGGGCGGTGATCCTGCCACCGGTGCCAGCCTTCTACAGCCGCCCTCAGACGGTAGATGACATTATCAATGGCACGGTAGGGCGGGTGCTGTTGCGGCTGGGCATTGACAACGATCTCTACTTCACCTGGCTGGGCTTGAAAGGGAAAGCATGATGGTCAGTCTGCCGGAGCTGCCCGACGACGTGCGCGCGGCGCTGAGCGAGTTCCTGGCCCGGCAGTCCACGCTGGCGTTGAGCACCGCCGGTCTGCGCGATGGGCGACCTCAGGTAGCCCCTTTGTTTTTCGTCAGCGACGAGGCGCTCAATCTGTACTGGATTTCCGACCCCGACAGCCGTCACAGCCGCAACATCGCCGACTGGGGCGACGCCGCCGTCACCATCTACGCGCAGACATGGGACTGGCAGAGCATCAAGGGTGTGCAGATCGAGGGCACGGCCATGCCGGTCAGCGACGAGGACGAGCGACAGCGCGCGCTGGCCCTCTACTGCGCCAAATTCCCCTTCGCCAACGAGAAATTCGCCGATCTGATCGCCCAAAGTGTGTTCTATGTGCTGCGCCCGCGCTGGCTGCGCTGGATCGACAACGAGCGGCGCTTCGGGTATAAACAGGAATTCCTGCTCCAATCCTCTACCGGGCAAGAATCCGACGAGAGTTAGTACCGCACTCTCCGGCAGTCATCCGTCCAATCGCCCGGCGACAGGCTGACTGGTGCCCCGCGATAGAAAGGAGTACCGGTGGAAAATAGTTTTGTGGTGCAATTGTTCCTGGCCATTGGCCTGGTGATTGCCGCGGCACAGTTTGGCGGGGCAGCCGCCCGCGCGCTGGGGCAGCCGCGCGTCTTCGGCGAATTGCTGGTAGGCGTGGTACTCGGCCCCACTCTGGTGGATATGCTGCATTGGAGTGTCTTCGACAACACGGCCTTGCTGGAACTCAGCCTGGGCGAACTGGCCGAACTGGGCGTGCTGTTCCTCATGTTCGCCGTAGGGCTGGAAGTACATTTGCACGAACTGCTGGCGGTGGGGCGCGTGGCGCTGTGGGGTGGCACGCTAGGCGCAGTGCTGCCGGTGCTCATGAGCGCGCCGCTCATCATGGCCTTTGGTCACCCCGGCAAAGCGGCGATTTTCTTCGGCGTGGTAGTGGCGGCAACGTCAGTGAGCATTTCCGCCCAAACTCTGCTGGAACTCGGCCTGCTGCGCACCAAAGAGGGTATGGGGCTGCTGGCTACGGCGGTAGTGGACGATGTGCTGGCGATCCTGCTGCTGTCGGTAGTGATCGCCGTCCTGGGCACTGACACAAAAGCCTCGGCAGGCAACCTGGCCTGGATTTTCGCCCGCATGGTCTTTTATGTGGCTGGGGCGTTGGCTGTAGCCTGGTTCTTCCTGCCGGCCCTTTTCAACCGGCTGCAACGCACACGCTACTTGTCGTCGGGACTGGCCTCCTTTGCCCTGATCGCCGCGCTGGTCTTCGGCTGGTCGGCAGATGTGCTCGGCGGCATTGCGGCCATCACCGGCGCGTTCATCGCCGGCGTGGGCCTCAGTCAGACCGGGGAGCGCGTGCACGCGGAGATCGAAGAGACGGTGCATCGTCTCTCGTATTCCTTCCTGGTGCCCATCTTCTTCGTCAACGTGGGGCTGCACGTAGACCTGACCCAACTGGGCCTGGACCTGTGGCCCATGACGGGCCTGCTGCTGGCGGCAGCCATGATCTCGAAAGTGATCGGCAGCGGCATGGGTGCACGCTTGGGAGGATTCGATCGCGGCGAGTCCTTCCGCCTGGGTGTGTGCATGATTTCGCGCGGCGAAGTCGGCCTGATCATCGCCAGCCTGGGCCTGGCCGAAGAGCTTTTGACCGAAGAACTGTTCGAGGCTGTCTTCGTGGTCATTTTGCTGACTACCGTCCTTACCCCGCCGTTGGTGCGCTGGGTATTCCACGGACGTACCCCAGCGCCCCTTCCGTTGACCACCGAACGTAGAGAACGCAGGAGCGCGTGATGTCCAAGCTGGTCGTGCTGATCACCACTCATATCGAAAAAGGGCTGGCGGTGGCCGAAGCCTGGGAAGCAGCCGGTGCGCCCGGCGTGACCCTCATCGAAAGTCACGGGCTGCACCGTCTGCGCGAGCAAAGCAAGGAACTGGAGCTACCGCTGATCGTCTCGATGGCGCAACTGATGCGGCAGGTCGAAGAGACCAATCAGACGATCTTCACCGTGGTAGACGACGATCTGGTGGACGTGATGGTTGACGCGGCCTGTCAGGCGCTCGGCGCGCGCACGCTGGAAGAGAGTGGCGTAGGCGTGGCCTTCGTCATTGACGTGGAGCGTACCATTGGGATGCGGCCCTGTCGCCGCTCGACGGATCTTTGATGCCAACCGACACACAATCTGCCGCGCGGGTGCTGGCGCTCATCCCCGCCTACAATGAGGCTGAGCGCGTCGGGGCGGTGGTGACGGCCACGCGCGCTTATCTACCGGTGCTGGTGGTGGATGACGGTTCGACCGACGACACCGCTATCCTGGCCCAGAACGCCGGGGCAACTGTGCTGCGTCAGCAGCCCAACCAGGGCAAGGGTGCGGCCTTGCGAGCAGGTTTTCGCTGGGCGCTGGACGCCAGTTATGACGCGGTGCTCATGCTCGATGCCGACGGACAGCACGATCCCGCCGAAATTCCCGCGTTTCTGCAGACTTATGCCGCCCAGAAAGCCGACCTGATCATCGGCGAGCGCACCTTCCGGCAGATGCCCTTTCCGCGCAACCTGTCCAACACCATCGGGCGCTG
>DAOTZZ010000391.1:0-18054 GCA_034433965.1 Anaerolineae bacterium | reverse complement strand
GCCGCCGACGACAAAGCGACCGGTGGGGTTGACGTAGTACTTGGTGCGCTCGTCGAGCATGTGCGGCGGGATGATGGCGCGCACCACATGCTCCAGCACATCCTCGCGAATCTGCTCGCTGGAGATTTCCGGCGCATGCTGCGTGGAGATCAGCACAGTGTCCACGCGCTTGGGCTTGCCATAGGAATATTCCACAGTCACCTGGCTCTTGCCGTCCGGACGCAGATAGGGCATGGTGCCGTCGCGGCGGACGGTTGCCAGGCGGCGGGTGAGTTTGTGGGCGAGCATGATCGGCATGGGCATCAACTCTGGCGTCTCGTCGCAAGCGAAGCCGATCATCATGCCCTGGTCGCCCGCACCCAGCGCGTTGAGGTCTTCCTCGTTCATTTCGCCCAGGCGCTTCTCCAGAGCGCGGTCTACACCCTGGGCGATATCACCGGATTGCTCTTTGATCGAGACAATCACCCCGCAGGTGTCGGCGTCGAAGCCGAACTTGCCGCGAGTATAGCCGATCTCGCGCACTACGTCGCGGGCGATGGTGGCGATGTCCACATAGGTGGAGGTGGTGATCTCGCCCATCACGACGACCAGGCCGGTGGTGACAGCGGTCTCGCAGGCCACACGGGCCATCGGGTCGTCGGCCAGGATGGCGTCGAGCACGGCGTCGGAAATCTGATCGCAGATTTTGTCCGGGTGCCCCTCAGTGACCGACTCCGAGGTGAAGAAAAGCTGAGGGGAAGTCATAAAAGTCGTGCCATGGGTGTTGTGGTTGCTCACAGTGACTCCTTTTTTGCTAGCACCTGGCCCGGCGAGGATGAGAAAAGCCCCCTGATACACTCTACCAGGGGGCGTCATCGCGCTCAGTCAGCCTCATGTTCAGGCGCATGAGGTCGCTGGACAACGCTCTCATCTTCCAGAAAACCTGACGGAATTGGCACCGTTCTCGCTCTGGCAGATCGAGCCTGAGCCGAAGCGAGAGGTTGCCGCGGCTTCACGGGGCCGGTCCCTCTGCCGCTCTGGATAAGAGTGTGACCAGGTATGCGATTGTTCGTGCTTATCATACCACTTCTGGCAGAATGTGACCAGTACCATTCGAGACCCTTCAGGGCAGATGGCACGAGCGCGTGGAGTCGGCGGGCACTGCTGCTATAATTTGCGCGGTTTGAGTGTGTTCGCATTTAGGAAGTAGAGAGTCATGACACTTGACCTGACGGCCATCGAAGCAGTGGCCTTCGATATGGATGGGGTGCTCTGGCGGGCGGATCAGGTGTTGCCGGGCGTACCCGATTTGTTTGAGTTCCTGGAAGGGCAGGGCATCCCGTATGCCTTCGTGACCAACAACAGCACCAAGCGCGTCGAGACGTATGTCGAGCGCTTGAGAGGATTGGGCATTCCTGTCCACCCGGAACAGGTGATCACCTCGGCAGTGGCAACGGCGGATTACATCAGCCGCCGCTATCCGGCAGATACACCTGTCTATATCATCGGCGAGGATGGCATCCGCAGCGCCCTGGCCGAACGGGGTTTCCGCGAGGATGCCGGGTCTGCGCGGCTGGTGGTGGTGGGGCTGGACTTCGCCGTGACCTTCGAGAAATTCAAGACGGCAACGCTGCTCATTCGCAGCGGGGCCGATTTCATCGGCACGAACGGCGATCGCACCTTTCCTACGCCTGAAGGTCTGGTGCCGGGCAACGGTGCGTTGCTGGCCCTCTTGCAGACCGCTACCGATGTGAAACCGGTGGTGGTGGGCAAGCCGGAACCAGTGATGTTCGAAGTGGCGCTGCAACGCCTGGGCAGTGTGGCAGAGCGGACGTTGATGGTTGGAGACCGCCTAGAAACCGACATCGTGGGGGCTTTGCGCGCCGGCTGGCGAGCCGCGCTGGTGCTCACCGGCACGACGACGCGCGAGCAGGCGCTTGCCGATGGCCAGGCCGAGGCGATTTTCGACTCGCTGACGATGCTGCAATCGGCCTGGGAGGCTGCCTGCCGCTGAGCCGCAATGGGAAGCTGTTCGGTGAGAGTGAGGAGAAGACTTCGTGGCTGAGTGGTGGAGACGGTGGCGGCGATTGGTCTGTTCGAGTATGGCGCTCCTGCTGTCCCTGACGGTGGGCGGCAATCTGACGCTGGAGGCGCTGGCGCAGGATGATTCGCTGCCGGGCAGTCAGGCTACTGCTGTCTGGACGGTCGGCGAACTGACCTTTGAGAGCCGCTATCCGCAGGGGTTCGTGTTCACCGCGCAGATCAGCAGTAGCGCCGGGCCGATCGTGCGCGGGCGGGTCATCTGGTCGCACGCGCCGGGCACGCAGAAGACCCGCCCGGTGGAGATCGATCCGGCGACCGGACGGCTGAGCGCCACCTGGGAGCCGGGGCCGGGGGAATCCGCGCCGCCCTGGTTGGGCCTGACCTATGTGTGGTCCGTGGGGGATGCGGCGGGCAATTCCTTCGAGACGGAACCGCGCTACGTTGAGTATGCCGACAACAGCCGTCGCTGGCTGCGCAGTGAGAGCGAGGACATCATCGTCTTCAGCCAGGGTCTGCCGCCCGAAGTCAATGAATTGACGCTGGCGGCGATGGCCGAGCAGCGCGAAACCTACCGCGCTGCCTGGGGCGATCTGTTGCCATATAAGCCGCGGGCCATCCTCTTTGGGGACTGGGACGCCTGGAACGAGTGGCAGGTCGGCGTGAGCAGTCCCAACTACGCCGGGCTGACGCGCAGTGAATGGGGCGGCACGGTGCAACGCGGTTCGGCCAGCGATCTGCGCCAACTGGCCTATGGCACCGTATTGCACGAGGTGGCGCATCTCTACCAGGATGCCTTCACGATCATGCCCGCTGGTTCGTGGTTCACCGAGGGCAACGCCACTTTCTTCGAGCTGGAACGCTATTACGATTACGAAGGCGCGGTGCGCGCGCTGGCGGCAGCCGGGCAGTTGCCGGCGCTGCTCGAAGGGCCGGGGCCGGGCGTGAGCGGGCGCAACGCCCGGCGCGGTTATGACATCGGCTACACGTTCTGGAAGTGGCTGGTGGACAACTATGGCCTGGAAGGGCATCGTGCGCTGGTGACGCTGATTGATAGGGGCGTGCGGCGCAACGACGCCATCGAACAGGTGACGGGCCTGTCGCTGGCCGAAGTAGAGCAGCGCTGGCGCGTGTGGCTGGGCGCGTCGCCTATCCCGCCGACGCTGATTCCCACGCCGCCGTTCTTTTTCCTGCCCTCACCGACGCCGTATACGCCGGGGAAGTGAGTACATCGCAGGACGCCGAGAAAACGCAGAGTATTCGCGTCGGTTCGTCTGCGCTTTTTGGCATCTCGTCGGTTCCAAAGGATGCTCCCGGCTCCCGCTGCAAGATGACAGAGACGCGCGCTGGTGCTAGGATTGAAGGCATTGGCGAGTACTTCTGCGAGCAGCGAGCGATGATCTCTGCGATGAGTGGGTTGAGACAATGCCGTTCTCGGCGGCTGATGCTGGCGCTGCTAACCGTGCTGAGCGTCCTGACCGTTGCATGGCCCGCCCTGGCCCAGGATGGCGAGGACTACCCTCTCATCTTCGGGCATAGCGTCGAAGTGATCTTTCCGGCAGCCCTGCGTTTCATCGTGGGCGTGAATGCTGTGCCAGAAGACATCGAGTCCCTCCGGCTGTTCGTGAGCCAGGAAAACGGGCCGGAGCGGGCCTTCACTGTTGATCCCGCTACCGCTGTGATCCCCGAACTCAGCGGCGGGATCCCCCATCAGTTCCTGGTCACCTGGTGGCTGGACGCTGAGCTGACGCCCGTCCCCTTTGAGAAGATGTACTATCGGTGGGAACTGACTGTGCGCGACAAAGAGCCGGTGAGGGCCTCTGGCGAGCTGTTGTACGCCGACCCCAGGCGCGGCCCGTGGCGCACGGCGGGACAGCCCCCCCTCATTCTGCACTGGCACAACCCCAACCTGGGCGGACAGCTTGTGTGGGACGAGATCATGGCCGCCTACAGCCTGTTGCAGCGACAGACGGGCGTGTCGCCGCTGTTCGAATTCGTCATCTACGACCCGCAGGTTGAGCTATGCGAAGAGTTGCCCGATCCTGAGACCGGCGAAATCCGTCAGGGCCTGAGGGTCCCTGTCACCGACACTGTGTATCCCTGCTCGGCTGAAATGTTCGCCCGCGTGTATGCCCGCTCCGGCATGACTTTTGTGCAGCGCCCCACCTTTGGGCTGGCGGAACTGGAAAATCTGCTGATCGAGCACATGGTGCGCGACACATACCGGCAGTTCTGGGGTGAGGCAGGCGTGCCTGCCTGGTTCGAGATGGGTCTGGCCATACTCTACCGCCTGCAGCCGGGGATGGGGGCGCTCGAACTGGTGCGAACGGCTGCCCGCGCGGATGCGCTTTTTCCGCTGGCGGCGCTGCAAACGCCGTTGAACGCAGAGGTGCCCTTCGGCCAGCGGGCGCTCTGGTCGGCGCAAGGCTACACGCTGGTGTTGGCGCTGGCCAGTCTGTACGGTGAGGATGCACCCTTTGCCCTGGCCCGCGCCGTGACCGACGATACGGCGGGGTTCGAGGGGGCGTTGCAGACGTTGACCGGCGGCGATCAGGCGGCGCTGTGGGCAGCGTGGGAGCGCTGGCTGTTCAGCGACGATGCAGGACGCGCGGCTACCTGGACGCCCTATCAGGCTGGTATTCCTACGCCTACGTCCACGCCGACCGCGTCGCCTGTGCCACCGACGCCCACACCCTCGCTCACCCGCACGCCGTCTGCCACGCCGACCGAACGGGTGCTCGGCGTGCCTCAGCCGCCAGTGCGCATTCAGACCATCACGCCCACTCGCCAGGGTACAGCTACCAACACGCCCTTGCCGCCGGGCAGTTTGCCTCCAGCGACAACACCCGCTCCGGCAAGCGAGGAGGATCGGCGCGACGCCATCCTGCTGGCAGTGGGAGCAGGCATGGTGGGGGTGTTGGCAGTAGCGCTGCTGGCGTTCCGGCGGGCGCGCCGTCGTTGACCGTTTCGGAGACTGGTGAGACAGGCTATGGCTGTTCCTTCGATTTTCGACGTGAGTCTGGACGCGCTGACCGCCGTGTTGCAGGAATGGGGTTATCCCGCCTACCGCGCCCGTCAGGTGTGGGAGTGGGTCTACCAGCACAAGGTCGAAGATTTCGCGGCCATGACCACGCTGCCGCAGTCGCTACGCGAGCAACTGGCGAGTCACTTTCGTCTGAGCGGGCTGACGTTGGTAACCGAGCAGCGCTCGTCCGATGGGCAGACGGTCAAGCGGTTGTGGCAACTGCCCGACGGACAGATGATCGAAAGTGTGCTGATGGCTTACGACGACGACCGGCGCACGGCCTGTATCAGCACGCAGGCGGGCTGCGCGATGGGGTGCGTGTTCTGCGCCACCGGGCAGATGGGCTTCGCCCGTCACCTGACGGCGGGGGAGATTGTCGAACAGGCGGTGCAGTTTGCCCGCGTGCTGGAAGCCGAAGGCGAGCGGCTGAGCAACGTGGTGCTGATGGGCATGGGCGAGCCGCTGCACAACTACGACGCTACCCTCGCAGCCATCCGCCGCTTGAATGATCCGCACGGCCTGAACATCGGGCAGCGACACATTACCCTGAGCACCGTTGGTCTGGTTCCGGAGATTCTGCGCTTCGCTGACGAAGGATTGCAGGTGGGGCTGGCGATCAGCCTGCATGCCGCAACGGATGAAGAGCGTAGTCGCCTGTTGCCCATCAACCGGCGCTGGCCGCTGGCCGAGCTGCTGGACGCCGTGCGCACTTACATCGAACGTACCGGACGGCGCGTCACCTTCGAGTGGGCGCTGATTGCTGGAGAAAACGACACTGTGGAGCAGGCCGAGGCGCTGGGCCGCCTGTTGCAGGGGCTGAAGTGTCACGTCAACCTGATCCCGCTCAACCCCACTGGTGGTTACGCCGGTCGTCCCTCTGATCCGGAGCGTGTCGCCACGTTTCAGGCCGTCTTGCGTGCCTACCATATTGGTAGCACCGTTCGCGTGCGGCGCGGGATAGATATTCAGGCCGGATGCGGACAGTTGAAGGCACAGGTGATGCGCCGTCAGCGCCGTCAGCGGAAAACCCCCTCATCGGAGCCAAAGTCATGAAGGTGACTGTACGTTTCTTCGCCAGCCTGCGCGATCTCACGGGTGAATCCGAGTGCGTTCTGACGCTGCCCGCCGGCGCGCGTCTGAGCGACCTCATCGCTCACCTGGTGCTGCGCTATCCGGCGCTGGACGGCTATCAGGCGACATGGCACTTCGCCATCAACCAGACACACGCCGAACCGGAAGCAGTGCTGCAGGACGGGGATCAGGTGGCGATCCTGCCTTATGTGGCTGGCGGCTGAGGTAGTCTCTTGATGCAGGAAACGGTGACGCGCCGCGCCACATCGCTGGACGGCGGCGTCAGAGGTTGAGCGGCACCCAGAAACCGAACAGACTGCCCTGGCCGGGGGTGCTTTCGCAATAGACGCGCCCCTGATGCGCTTCTACAGCGGCCTTGACGACGGTCAATCCCAAGCCCACACCGGGCAATTCGTCAGCAGTACCGTTGGCACGGAAGAACGGCTGGAACAGCGCCTGTTGCTGCTCCGGGGCAATTCCTGTTCCGTTGTCCTCCACCTCGAAGACGAGCGCATCCTGATCGCCGTAGTGCCCCTGGCGTACGCGTACTTCGATGAGTCCTCCTGGGGGCGTGTACTTGATGGCATTGTGCAGCAGGTTGTAGGTGGCATGATAGAGCTGCGCCGGATCGCCGCGCAGGGTGGGCAAGACTTCTGGACACTGGAGCGTGAGTTGATGCCCGCGCGCTGCGATCTCCGGTTGCAGCGCGTCAATGGCCCGGCGTACCAGGGCGCACCAGTCCACTGGCTGACTGGCCCGATGCCGCGCCTCGATGCGTTCCAGCGACAGGATTTCATCAATCAATTGTTCCATCTCAGAGGCGGCGTCGCGCATGCGCAGCAGGTCGCGTTCCAGGGCCGGTTCTGCGATCAGGTCAGCCTGGCCCAGCCAGCGATTGACCAGCATGGTCAGGCGGGCCAGCGGACTGCGCAGGTCGTGCGAAGCGATGCGAATCATCTCCGACTTGGTGCGCTCCAGGCGTTGCACGTCGGCGAACAGTTGCGCGTTCTGCAAAGCGATCCCCGCCTGCACAGCGATAGGCATGACGGCGTCCGCGTGTTCGGGGCGGTAGAAACCAGGCTGAGCCGAATGCAGGGCCAGAAAGCCCAGGACGCGACCCTTGTTGACGATGGGCGCGCCCAACCACGAGCGGACGTATTCGCCGCCAGCAACGATACGCCATGCGGGATGCCGGTACGTATCAGAGACGACCATCGCGTCGCGCGATTCGACCAGCCGTCGAAGTAGAGAAAAGTCCGCCAGTTTCACCCGCTCGGCTGCAGCCGGTTTGGGGAAGCGCTGAGGGTCTACAGTCCTGCGGCTGACCATGTGCACTTCGTCACCCTCGATCAGAAAAATGGAGGCGGTGTCGTAGGGCACGATGCGCCCCACCTGATCCAGGATGCGCGTAAACACGGCTTCCAGATCGAGGGTCGAGGTGATGGCTGTACCTGTATCGCGCAGAGTTTCAGCGAAGTCGCGTTCCTGTTGCAGGCGGCGTATGACCTGGTGCCGGGTGAGCGCTCCGCCCAGGGCGTTAGCCAGCGTGCGCAGGGCGTGACGTTCTTCTTCGCTCCATGTTTGGGCCAGGTTGTGATGGCCGAAACCGATCACGCCCCATAATTCGCGCTGCACGAAGAGCGGTAGCAGGAGCGGGTATGGGCTTGCGGCCAGGAAGACATCAGTCTCTTGATGTTCGCGCCAGAGGGGAGTATGACCGTCAATGGGCTCCCCTGTGCGCAGGTATTCCACCAGACGTTCGCGCCCGCGCAAAGGGATACACTGCAACGCGGGATCGTTCCAGTTGAAAAGGTGCGCGGTGTTCTTGCGTGCCCAATGATAGGCCAGTCGGGCGATCTTGTCACCAGTATCCTTATCGGTCGTAAACTGAAAAATGTACAGCCAGTCGGCAACGCTCGCTTCGCCAAGCACGGCCAGGGCTTCTGCAATGGCAGTGTCGAGATCGGGGTCAGTCAGGAGGTAACTGGTGGCCTGTGCAACCGCCGCGAGCAGGGCGCGTTGCCTCTGCAGCGCCATCTCGTTGAGGTACTGCTCAGTGATGTCACGCCCGTATATTGCCACTTGCTCGACTTCGCCGTCTGCGTCGGGCAAAGGGTAGACGGTGATGGACAGGATGCGCTCGCACCGGTCGTAGATGAAATCCGCAGGCTGTCCGCTGATGAAGACCTGGCTGAGGTGGCTGGCAAACAGCGCGGCAATCTCCGGCGGCGTGCCGTCCAGAAGCTGTCTGCCGACCAGCGCTTCGGGCGGTGCGCCGAGAAATTGCGCACCCGCTTGATTGATGGCCTGAATGACGAAATCGCGATTCAGCAGCACGGCGCTGTCCGGTGTGGCGTTGAGCAGCGTGTGGGCGATCTGTTCCTGAACGCAGCGGGCCTGTTCGGCGCGGATACGCCCGATGGCACTGCCAGCCTGTGTGGCCAGTGCTTCCAGGACCTGACGGGCGGTGGGAGGGATAGGGCGTCTGGCCCGCGAGAAGATATTGAGCGAGCCGATCACGTCCTGACCGGACGCGATCGGCACTACTGCGATTGCGCCAATCCCTGCCCGGCGGCGCACGTCGTCCAAGGCAATGCCCATGCGCTCGTAAAGTTGGTCGTAGACCAGATACAGCGGCACCCCCTGGCGCACCAATCGCGTCTGGGGCGTATCGGCGGGCAAGTACGACACGCGCTCGATGAACTCATCCGGCAGGCCGGTGTGATAATGCAGTATCAGCGCACCAGTCTTCGGGTCGGTCAGGTAGATACCGCCGCCGTCCATTTCGCTCAGCCGGATGGCAGTCTGCACGACTGAGGCCAGAGCCTGGCTCAGGTTATTCTCGCCGCTGAGAGTCACCGCCAGGTCGCGTTGAGCGCGGAGGAGGGCAGCGGTGCGCTCGCGGTGATTGAGCGGGCGCAGCGAGCACAACAGCCACGTTTCGCCATCGAGCGCGATCCGCGTCAGGTGGGCGCGCACTCGCACTTGTCTTTTACCAGGGGTGATCAGTTCACCAATCGCTTCCAGCGAAGCCGCGCCAGTCGTGTTGACGCAATCCAGCATGGTTTCGCCGGAGAACATGGGGAGCAGCGTGGACAGAGGCTTGCCGCGCAGTTCTTCCTGGCACCGCCCGCTGAGCGCCTCAGCAGCCGTGTTCACGTAGGCGATGGCGAGCGTATCGCATGAGACCATCAGCAGCGCTTCAGCCAGGCTTTCGCCCAGCGTTTGTAGTGCGGACAGAGTAGTCATGCGGTGTGCACCTCAGAGTGAGCAGGCTGCGCGCGCGGACTGAACAGCCACAGGAATATCCCTGCGAGCACGATCAGAGTCACTGCGCCCAGTAGTCCTGATTCCGGAAACCAGACAGGCGTGCCGATCAGCCATTGTGGCCCGACGAACCGATATGAAAGGACCTCCTCCAGGCCAAAACAGGCGCTGTTCCAGCCGAAGTGCAGGGCAATGGGCACGGCCAGATAGCCGTTGTTGCGCAGGGTGGCCAGTCCGAAGACGGCCCCCATCATGATCAATGCGGCGACTGTCTGCGGGATGAGGGTGACGGGCATTTCGTGATAGACGATGTTGGGCAGGTGAAACAGCCCGAACAAGGTTGACGCCACGATCAGCCCGGCGTTCTGGCCCAGGTGACGGATGGCAATGGGCTGCAGCGCGCCGCGAAAAGCCAGTTCTTCCCAGGACGCGACCAATAGTTGTGGCCCCAATACGCCCACGACCAGGGCACGCAGACTCAGGCTGTGCTGTTCCACTTCGATCCAGCCTGTGAGGCTCAGCACGGTGAAGAGCGCTAGCACCAGCACAGCGGCCAGCACTGCGGCGAGCGCAACACGGCCCACGCTTCGGGGCGACGGGGAGCTGATTAGAGCGGGCCATGAACGCAGCGTTGCCCGGCGCACGGCCACGGCACCGGCGGGCATGGCGCACAAATAAACACCCCAGGCCACCCAGCCCCAACCGTCAAACAGCATGGTAGCCAGGCCGCCAAGGAGTAACAGGTAGAAAATCAGCGCTGCATTCACAGCATCAGAATTGGCAAAATACTATTCCGGCCCAAATGGTCACTTATGAGTATAGTTCGGATCGTTTTTTGTTCCAAAATCCGAAACGGCGAAAGAGCGATTTCCCTGGGGTTGGGCGGTGCGCCGCGAACACGCTATATTTACCAGGGTGCGGCGCATCTGCCGCTGTCAGCGCCGCATCCAAACGAGGGGAGGTTGACGCAATGCGCATTCACTTTCTCTATTGGGCCGAGTGTCCCTCGCATCCCGAAGCGTGGCAACGCCTGCAGCGTGCCCTGGCCGATCTGGGCGTGCAGGCGGAGATCGAGCGGATCGAGATCACGACCGACGAGGAAGCCGAGCGTTGGAAATTCCCCGGCTCGCCGACCATCCTGGTTGAGGGGCGCGATATTGATCCGGCGGGGGCAGGGATGCCATCACGCCTGACCTGCCGGCTCTATCATCTGGAAAATGGCCGCCCTTCGCCGGTGCCGTCGGAGACGATGATCCGGCGCGCGCTGGAGGCGGCTGTTGATTCAGCCTGATTCTCGTGTCACAGGAGGAAAACCCATGCTTGAGATCGGACAAAAAGGCCCGGATTTCACCCTGCCTGGCGTAGACGGGGCCGAGCATTCGCTCGCTGACTTGTTGTCTCGCCATCAGGCCGTGGTGGTGATCTTCAGTTGCAATCATTGCCCCTATGTGCGCGCCTGGGAAGACCGCATGATGGCCATTCAGCGCGATTACGCCGATCGCGGCGTGGCGCTGGTGGCGATCAACCCCAACGACGCAGTCAAGTACCCGGACGATGACTTTGAGGCGATGAAGAAACGCGCCGCCGAGCGTGGCTTCAACTTCTTGTATCTGCGCGACGAGTCGCAGGACGTGGCCCGCGCGTATGGGGCCACGCACACTCCGCATGTCTTCCTGCTGGACTCGACGGGAACGCTGCGCTACCGTGGCGCAATTGACGACAATTACAGCGACCCGGATGCTGTCGAGTTCTCCTATCTGCGCGACGCGCTGGATGCCGTGCTGGCCGGGCGCGATCCTGAGCGCGCGGTGACCGATGCCGTTGGCTGTACGGTCAAGTGGAAATAGGGGACGCGTGTTTCTGGGAGCGACGACCGCGGGCATACTCGGCCCGCGGTGTGTATCTTGCAACTGTGATGCATCGCACAAGGAGTAAGGGGCGCATGGCTTATCAGCATATTGTGGTTCCTGCGGAAGGGGAGAAGATCACTCACCAGGACGGGCAACTGCACGTCCCCGATCATCCCATCATTGCTTTCATCGAGGGAGATGGCATCGGGCGCGACATCATGACCGCCTCGCGGCGCATCTGGGATGCCGCGGTCACTCAGGCTTACGGTGGGAAGCGACAGATCGCCTGGATGGAAATTTACGCGGGTGAGAAGGCAGCGCGCCTGTATGATGGCAATTATATGCCCGCCGAGACCTTCGACGCGCTGCGCGAGTTTCGCGTGGGGATTAAAGGGCCGCTGACTACGCCGGTGGGGGGAGGGTTTCGCAGCCTGAACGTCACATTGCGTCAGGTGCTCGACCTATACGCCTGTGTGCGTCCGGTGCGCTATTACCAGGGTGTGCCCAGCCCCATGCGTCAGCCCGAACTGGTGGACATGGTGATCTTTCGCGAGAACACGGAAGACGTATACGCCGGAATCGAATATCAGGCGGGCACGCCAGAGAACGAAAAGCTGGCGCAATTCCTGCGCCAGGAGATGGGCGTGTCGTTCTTTGAGGGCAGCGGGCTGGGGGTCAAGCCGATCAGCGCCTACGCTACCAAGCGGCTGATGCGCTTTGCCCTGCGCTACGCCCTCGAACGCGGGCGCAAGAGTATCACCATCATGCACAAAGGCAACATCATGAAGTACACCGAGGGGGCGTTCCGTAACTGGTGCTATGAGGTGGCCCGCGAGGAGTTCGGCGACTGTACCCTGACCGAAGATGAATTGTGGGAACAGCACAACGGTCAGCAGCCGGAGGGCAAGATCGTCATCAAAGACCGCATCGCGGATATCATCTTCCAGCATGTGTTGCTGCGTCCCGCGGAATTCGACCTCATCATCGCGCCGAACCTGAACGGGGACTATCTGTCGGACGCGCTGGCGGCGCAGGTGGGCGGGGTGGGCATCGCCCCTGGCGCAAACATCGGCGATGAGGTGATGCTCTTCGAGGCGACGCACGGCACAGCGCCCAAATATGCCGACCAGGACAAGGTGAATCCCGGCTCGCTGTTGTTCAGCGGCGTGATGATGCTCGAATTCCTGGGGTGGTGGGAAGCGGCAAACCTGATCACCCGCGCTTACGAGCGCACCATTCAGCAGAAGATCGTGACCTATGACTTCGCGCGGCTGATGGACGGCGCGACAGAAGTCCGTACCAGCGAGTTCGCCTCCGCAGTGATCCGCAACATGACTTCTTGAGCGGGAGCCATAGCACAGCAAGGAGACAGAGAGGGAGGGGCTGGGCCTCTCCCTCTTTTTTTGTGGGCTGGGCCAGATGTCCTCTTGTTGCCTTGAAAGAATCCCACTAGTATTTACAATAAGCAGATCGAGAAATTCCCGTTCCCCATGGCTCAAGGAGCGATTATCATGTCCGCTTTGCCTCCCTTTTTTCTGGTCAATCCTGTTGCGCGCAGCCTGGTGATTACCGATCGTTTCAACGCTCCACGCCAGTATACCTTTGCGCCAGACAAGAAACAGTTGCACGAGGGCGTTGATTTGATGGCGATTGACCCGCAGGGACATCCGGTAGCCGTGCTGGCGGCGCAGCGTGGCGTGGTGAATCGCGTCGCGTTTACGGGGCAGGGATACGGACATTATGTGCGCATCGTCCATGCCTGGGGTGACCAGACTTATGTTACATGGCATGGCCATCTCTCCACGATCAGTGTGCGACAGGGGCAGTTCGTGCGCGCCGGCCAGAAGATCGGTGTAGCGGGTACGACGGGCTTCTCGTCGGGCATTCACCTGCATCTGACGTTGCAGCACATTGGGCACGGTCTGCAGGGGTACACGGTGGACGATGTCGTCGATCCGGAGCCGTTTTTCCGCCTGGGGTCAGTGCCGGAGTTCAGCGAAGCCTCGTTTGTGGTGGATGTGACCGTGCCCGATGGGATGAAGATCGAGCCGGGGCAGCGCTTGATCAAGACCTGGCGGGTGCGCAACACGGGCACTACGGTCTGGGATGCGCGCACCAGGCTGGTCTTTGCGGGGGGCGAGCGCATGGAGGGGCCAGACGAGGTTGCCTTGCCCATTGTGCCAGTGCAGCCGGGGCAGGTGGTAGACCTGAGCGTCCGTCTCACCGCGCCAGCGCAACCGGGCGCTCATCGCAGTGTCTGGCAGTTGCGCGGGCCGGACGGGCGTCTTTTTCCGAACCCGCTGTTTACCAACATCGTGGTGAAGCCGGTCGTCGCGCGCGACGAAGCGTCCTTTGTGGCCGATGTGACTATTCCCGACGGGTTGGTGGTGTCGCCGGGCGAGACGTTCGTCAAGACCTGGCGCGTGCGCAATACCGGCAACACGACCTGGACAACCGGCTACAGCCTACGCTTTGTCTCTGGCGAGCAGATGGGCGCGCCGAACAGCGTATCACTGCCCCGCGAAGTAAAACCGGGTGAGGTGGTGGACCTGTCGGTGACGCTGCGCGCGCCCGCTCAGCCGGGGCGTCACCGCAGCACCTGGAAGCTCGCCAACGCTGCCGGAAAGGTGTTTGACTTTGAGCAATATGCCGAAATCCAGGTGCCGCGCGTCGTCTCGCCTGCGGTCCGTCTTGACGAGTTACGTTTCGTAGCCGATGTGACCGTGCCGGATGAAAGCGTGATGGAGGCCGGGCGGACGTTTGTCAAAACCTGGCGGGTGCGCAATTCGGGTCAGACGATGTGGGGCCAGGGCTACGAACTGGCCTTCTTCGGTGATGAACAGATGGGCGGCCCATCCAGTGTGCCCCTGCCGCCCGCGCAACCCGGCGACGTGATCGAGGTCTCGGTGACGCTCACCGCGCCGCAGACGCCAGGATTGCACCGCAGCACGTGGAAGCCGCGTAACCCGCGCGGAGAGTTTTTCGAGTTCGATCTGTACGCGCTGATCCAGGTTCCCAGCCCGGCTGAGCCATCCGCTCAGTTCAACGAAATGAGCTTTGTGGCCGATGTCACCATTCCCGATGGCACGACCGTGCAGCCCGGTGAGGCTTTCGTCAAGACCTGGCGCGTGCGCAACACGGGGACTGCACCCTGGGGTGCAGAGTACACCCTGGCCTTCTTCGCCGACAATAAGATGGACGGGCCAGATGCCGTGCCGTTGCCGTCTGCACAGCCAGGCGAAACAGTCGAGGTGTCACTGATGCTCTCCGCCCCGCAGACACTGGGCTTGCACAAAAGTACCTGGAAGGGGCGCGATCTGCAGGGGCGCTTCTTCGACTACGAGCTGTTCGCCCTGATTGACGTGGTTGATCCCCAGCAGACCTACGACATGCTGGACTATCTGCGCGGCGACGGGCGCGTCTATGAGCTGGCCTTTGACTGGGGCGGGGGAGGGCGTCAGCGCGTGCAGACCCAGGTTGAAGGGGATCGCTTCTATCACGTCAAGCATGGTGAATGGGAAGAACTGTGGGCCGACGAGCATTTCATCTATCGCGGCACAGATACCTCGCCGGGGGGCGGTGAAGTCTACACGCTGACCGAGAATGGACGCTATGGCAGCCCCTGGATTCCTCGTCGCATGACGGTAGGGGTGCCATTCCAGCGCACACCGCAGGTGATCTTCCGCCGCAAGAGCGATGGAGCAGAGATACCTGGCAAGAAGTTCGTACACGTCACCTGGATCATGCTGGAAGCCGTGCACCGCCCCCTCACGCTCTCCAATGGCATCACCTTGCCGGAGGTAGCCGTGCTTGTCGCTTATGAAGATCAGGGAGGGCGGCCAAAGGCGACACCCTTCGAACGCTACTACTACGCCAAAGGATATGGCCTGGTTGGGTGGGAGGGAGCTTTGGGGCGTTCGGTGCTGGCAGCGGAGGTTTCGGCAGCGACACGGGTGGCCATGCCGCGCGAGGTATTGCCCTGGCTGTGAGCAGCGAGCGGATCAGTCGGGAACTTCGGTGTCGGTGATCGCAGCCTCGGCCAACGGCAAGGCGATGTAGAACGTGGCCCCCTGGCCTTCGACGCTCTCAGCCCAGACGCGCCCCCCATGCGCCAGTACGATATGGCGGACAATGGCCAGGCCCAGCCCTGTGCCATCGCGCCGCGCCGGGTCTACCTGGAAGAAACGTTCGAACACGCGCGGCAGGTCTTCGGGGGGAATGCCCGGCCCGTTGTCGGCAACAGCGATCACCGCCTCGGTGTCGCTGCGTTCGGCGCTGATCCGGATATGTCCGCCCTGCTGAGTGAACTTCACGGCGTTGTGCACGATGTTCTTCAGAGCGCGCTGAATTTGCAACTCATCGGCCAGCACGATCAGATCATCGGGCGTATCTACTTCGATGGTCTGTTCTTTGTTCTCGGCCAGCGACTCAAGCTGTTCGACGGTGCGCATGACGATAGGGCGCACCGGAGTGGGCATCAGCCTGATGGGCATCTGACCGGATTCGATCAGCGATAGGTCGCGCATCTCCTGCACGAGTTGCATCAAGGTATCGGTCTCGCGGCGAATATCCTTGGCCATCTTGCGGATGCGCTTGGGCTTCTCGCGGTCGGCGAAGGTCAGCAGCGTGTCCGCCAGCAGCCCAATCGAGGTAATCGGCGTGCTCAGCTCGTGCGTGATGTTGGACACCATCTCGCGCCGGGCGCGTTCCAGGCGCTGCAACTGCGTGACATCGCGCAGGGTGATGATCTCGTACTCTGCGTCAGAAGGTCCGAAGGCCAGGGCGCGCGCATGCAGGATACGGTGCTCTTCCAGCTCGATCCGCCGTTCCACCACTTCGTTGTGGACTTTGCGGGCGTCGAAAAACAGGGCCTCCAGGTCAGGTTGGCGCACCGCTTCTAGCAAAGTCTTGCCGACCAGCCCCTCGCCCAGCAGGCGGTGCGCTGCCGGGTTGGCGTTGATCACGGTCAGGTTGCTGTCGAGGACGAGCAAGGCATCTTCCACGCCCTTCATGAGCGCATTTTGCAGGGCGTGACAATACGCCGAGTCGCGAGCGTGGGATTGTTCCAGGTGCATCAGTCGATCGTCGCACGTCTGGAGCTCTCGTTGAGCGCGCCGGAGGTAGAAAGCCAGCGCGCCCGCCAGGAGCACAGCCAGCAGAGCGATCAGCCAGGGTAGCATGGAATAGGGTGCCTATCCTTCGAAACGGTAGCCCACGCCACGCACAGTGACGATCCGGCGCGGATGAGAGGGGTCGTCCTCGATTTTTTCGCGCAACCAGCGCACGTGCACGTCAACGGTCTTGGTCTGCCCGCCGTAGTCGTATCCCCACACGCGGTCGAGCAGTAGATCGCGCGAGAGAACAGCGCCACGGTTACGCATCAAGGTGGCCAGCAGATCGAACTCTTTGTGCGTCAGGCGTAGTTCCTGGTTGTTGCGCGTGGCACGACGGGCGATCAGGTCAAGCATCAGATCACCACTCTCCAGTTTGTCCACGACGCCCCGTGAAGACGGCGACCGTCGCAGGATAGCCCGCACACGGGCCAGGAATTCGCCCAGGCTGAATGGTTTGACGATGTAGTCATCTGCGCCGATCTCCAGTCCCACGATACGATCAACCTCGCTGCCACGCGCGGTGAGCATGATGATGGGCACTTCGGACTCATTGCGGATGATGCGGCAGACGGATAGTCCATCGAGCGAAGGGAGCATCACGTCCAGCACGATCAGATCGGGCGAATGTTCGCGGGCCAGTGTCAGCGCTTCGGCGCCGTCGCCTGTTTGGAAAACTTTGTATCCTTCCTGAGAGAGGTTATACGCCAGCGTCTTACGCAGCGTGTCGTCGTCCTCTACCAGCAGGATTTTCTTCATCGCCTGCATCCCCCACTAGGCAACTTAATCCGGCCCAAATCTTAACGTGTTTCAGCAAGTTTTCACGACACTTTCTTTAAACCTTGTTAAAGGTTCTTTAATGGCCGGGCTGCCGCACGCGTGACAGTGATGGGGTCAAACCGCTCTGCCTTTCCGCATTGTAGCACGGTTCAGTACGAGTGAAGACGATTGCGGCAAATGTTCTCCTGCTGAGGGTCAAAAAGCTGCCAGAGCGGCCTCTTGTGTCTCATAGATGGCCGAGTAACGGTCGAAGCCCACGATCTGCAGTACACGCCGGACTTTGGGTTGCAGGGCGACCAGCTTGACATCGCCGCCCTGAGCGCGGCTGGTGAGGATAGCTTCGGCCAGGGTGCGCAGAGCCACGCTATTGATGTAGGGCACACCCGCCAGATCGAGAATCAGACGGTACTCTCCGGCCTCGAACCGGCCATGCAACGCATCTTCCAGCGCCTGAGCGCCCTCGCTGTCAATGCGCCCATCCAGGACAAAGATCACGATCCCATCACTTCTGCGTTCGATGATGTTCATGCTTTCTCGCTCCCGCCAGAGTCAACGACAAACACAGGTACAGTGCAGCGAGCAGAGCAGATACACGGGGGAAGAATGTGGCTGGGAGTGTCGGAGTCGGTCGCCCGCCTGGCTGCGCTTGTTTCCCCTATCCCCCTGCTCACGTTAATTGTACTGCGTTCCGGCGCGAATCTAAATGCGCAGTTACCATCCGCGAAAAAAGGACGGTCACCGCGCGGGCGATGACCGTCCTGAGCGACTTAGTAGACTATCTGCCCTGCCGTCTCATTGTGTGGGCGGCTGGTAGTCGAAGAACCACTTATTCATCAGGAAATCGAGGAAGCCATCCTGTCTGACGGAGGCGATGGCGGCGTTGATGGGTTCGACGAGGTTGGAGCCTTTGGGGAAGATGAAGCCCATCTGG
>DAOTZZ010000390.1:0-13681 GCA_034433965.1 Anaerolineae bacterium | reverse complement strand
CTGGCACCATTGAGCAGCATCCTGGTGGGCAGAGCCGCACCGCGGTGCAGATTGTGGTCAACTATCTGCGCAAGGGTGAAAAGCCCGAAAGCGACGTCGTTCTGCTTGAGCCGGTCATGATTACCAAAGACAACCTCAACGAGGCCGAGCGCATCGGCGAGGTGCAATAAGGGACGACGGGGATGATGGAGTACAGCGGATAGCTGACCCCATCATCCCCTCTTTGTCTGATCCCAGGCGGTCTCTCGTTGCTGAATGAGACTCGCATCGGGGTTGAGGGCGGATGGCCAGGCCGCTGTTGCTTCATCCTGGCCTCATATGCTGAAGGGGTACTAGATGAACGGCAAGAACGTTCGCCAACTCACCACTCAAGCTCTGGAGCAGGGCGCGGGTATCGTGCGCCTGTGGCCCACGTGGGTCCCGCGCGTGTTCTGCGTCCCTGGACGCCGCTTACGCCTGCATCCCGACGATCTGTATGCGTTGGGCGGGCATCGCGGCGGCATTGACGAGCGCTGGTTTTCGTCCACCACGCCCGCCGATAACGGTCCCGGCACGCCTGAAGATGAGGGGCTGAGCTATATCTATGTGGACGACAAGCAAAAGGTGACGCTGCGCGACGCCCTGGACGAGATGAAGGTCGAGTTCCTGGGGCAGGACGTGGTGGACAAATACGGCGGCTGGGTGATGTACAGCAAGTTCTTCGACAACATGTACCCGCTGCCCCATCACCTGCATCAGACCGACGAGAAAGCCGCCGACGTAGGGCGTGTGGGGAAGCCCGAAGCCTACTTCTTCCCCGCGCAGTACAACTTCGCGTTGAACACCTACCCCTATACCTTCTTCGGCCTGGAGCCGGGCACGACTGTCGATCAGGTGGTGGACTGCTTGAAGCGCTGGAGCGAAGGCGACAATGGCATCCTCGGCCTGTCGAAGGCTTACCGGCTACAGGTCGATACCGGCTGGTATGTCCCGCCCGGAATTCTGCACGCACCGGGGACACTGTGTACCTACGAGCCGCAGCGGGCCAGCGACGTATTCTCCATGTGGCAGTCGCTGGTAGCGGATTACCAGGTCATTGACCGTTCGCTGCTGGTCAAGGACGTGCCGCCTGACAAACACTACGACTATGACTATCTCATCTCGCTGCTGGACTGGGACAGCAACGTAGACCCACAGTTCAAGGAACATCACTTCCTCACTCCTCGGCCAGCGGGCGATCCCGAAGCCATGAAGCGCGAAGGGTACCTGGACGAGTGGATCGTCTATGGCAGCGAGTGGTTCAGCGCTAAACGGCTGACCGTTCTGCCGGGGCGCACTGTGACCATCAAAGACCCGGTCGCTTATGGTCTGATCTGTGTGCAGGGGTACGGGCGCTTTGGGCCGCACACCATCTCCAGCCCGGTGATGATCCGCTTCGGGCAGATGACCGAAGACGAGTTCTTCGTCACAGTCAAGGCGGCGCAGCAGGGCGTGACAATCACCAACCTGAGCACGACCGAACCGCTGGTGATCCTCAAGCACTTCAATCCCGGTCATCCGGACATGCCTGCCAGGTGAACTGGCTGATACCGGCACGCTCGAAATCAACTGCCAGGCCGCAGAGACTTCCGAAGTTCCGCGAGACTTCGGAAGTCTCTGCGAACTCAATGCAGAGACAAGCTGCTTTGCTCTGGTGATTTCACCCCGACCTGGCGCAGCAAGGCCGGGGATGAGGTCAATGCCTCTTTATCGAACGAGTCACTGTCCATCTCTGCGCAGACTCTTGCCCGGCGGCCTGCAGCACGTTCTCGCGCTCTGTGGTACAAAGGTAACAGCGTATCGGATAGCTCTGAAAGGCCAGGGAATGAGTCTTGAAGTGTCTGTTCCAGGGTGGAAGGTCCTGCACCTCGAACACGTGTTGTTCGATCTGAACGGCACGCTGGCCTGCGAAGGTCGCATTGCCTCGACGACGCGGGAACGCCTGTTGGCCCTGGGAAAGCAGGTGACGCTGCACGTCATTTCTGCCGACACTTATGGCACCCTCGAACGCGAAGTGGCCGGTTTGCCGTTGCAGCTTCACCGGGTGGAGGCCGGGCTGGGAGCAGCGCAGAAACTGGCCGTACTGCGTCAGTTAGGCGCTGCGGTGACGGCAGCCGTGGGCAATGGTCACAACGATGTGGAGATGTTGCGCGAGGCAGCCCTGGGGATTGTTGTCCTGGGGCCGGAAGGGGCAGCAGTTCAGGCTCTGCTGGCAGCGCACGTTGTCTTCAACACTCCTGACGATGCACTCGACGCGCTGCTCAGGCCGCGCCGGCTGGTGGCCACCTTGCGGGGCTGATATGGATGGTACCAGAGGCAGTTGCGCACAGCTCAGATTGCATTAGGATCGAGGAAAGCGTAACCCGCGGGTTACGCTGTGGTGTATGCCCAAGACTGGCTGGAAGGTACCGATGCTCCCGCGAATCGTTGTAGTTGATCCCACCCCTACGCTGGCTCGGATCGCGCGCGGTGTGCTGGCTTTGCTGGGCAAAGCGTACGTGCTGATCGAGGTTCCATCGGCAGAAGCCGCGCTGAACGAGGTTGCTGAAAGCCGCGTAGCTCTGGTGCTGGCCGTGTATCAGTTACCCGATCTCGATGGCGTGCAGTTCGCCCGGCGCGTCCATGAGGCAGCGCCGACCATTCCGATCATCGTGCTGGCCGACGCCGACGATCCGTTGCCGCCGCCTGATGTCATTGTCTCAGCGCCGTGCCGACTGTATGTGCGCCCGGTAGCCGAGGCGTTTATGCGCGGGCTGCGGGCGGCACTTGAAGGGGAAACGGCGGCGGTTCTGGATGCTGCAGCGCCGGTGACCGATGACACGCTGGGGCCGGTGCCTCCCGCCGATGTGGACGCGATGCGCGGCCCTGTCGCCGCGATGATGCGCGATGTAGGCGCACTCGGTGCGCTGGTGGCCGATCGTACGGGGCGTATCCTCGTCGAACTAGGGGCGACCGGCGCGCTGGATCGCGCTGCGCTGGCGGCAATCGCCGGGGCGGCGCTGACGCGGACGGCTCCCATGGGATCGCTGGTCGGTGGCAATGCCTGGACGATGCACTACTACGACGGAGACCGCTTCGATGTCTTCGTCCTGGCGCTGGGCCTGCATTACTTCCTGGCGCTGGTCTTCGACGGCGCGAATCGTAGCGCCTTTGGCCCGGTGACCATGTATGGTCGGCGTGTCGCAGATCAACTCATCCGGACGCTGGGGGAGGCGGCTTACCGCATCACGCCCCCATCGCAGCCAGACGGTGTTGGGGGAGGGGGAGCGGCCTCGGACCCAGGACAGTCCGATAACCCCACCCGCTCGAGAGCGCGCCGCGCCGAGAGAACTGCACCGAGCCCGGCTGCACCCGTCGCTGGAACAGCAGCGGACCCCGGCTCTCGTCGTTCGCATCGGACCGACAAGCCTGTCCAGACTCCGCCGCCAATTGACCTGGAAGCACTGTTTGGTCAGGCAGTGGACGAAGAACTGGCCGAGCGCCTGTTCGATCCCGATGAGCTGAAGCAACTGGCTGCTGCGCTGGGAAGCGACGATCCTGAGCAGGTCGGCTACGATGATGTCCATGATCTGGACATCTTCAATGAGTAAATGTCCAGACGATGCGCAGTGCAATGGTCGAGAATGTGGCGAATGGCACTTGCACGTCGGGATTGAGCTTCACTAAAGTAAGGGGTGTTGGCGTGCAATCAGAGCGATATTGCGGTGGTCATCGTGTGCTCGATGGCTCACTACTCCCCGTTGCAAACTGACTCTGGCACGCAGACGTGAAACTGTGACCTCGATTAGCTATTCATGGAGAATGCCTTATGACCCCACCTCATGTTCCCAGCGATCTTGAGATCGCTCAGGCCGCAAAACCTCGTCCGATTCTTGAGATCGCCGCCAAGTTAGGTCTTGAGCAAGACGACCTGGACTTGTATGGAGCCTATAAGGCAAAAGTTCACCTTGCGGTGCTGGAGAAGTTCAAAGACCGGCCTCAGGGGAAGTACATTGATGTGACGGCTATCACCCCCACTCCCCTGGGCGAGGGCAAGACCACGACCAGCATCGGCCTGACGCAAGCTCTGGGACGACTTGGACACAACGCTGTTATCTGCATTCGTCAGCCGAGCATGGGGCCGACCTTTGGCATCAAAGGCGGAGCGGCAGGCGGTGGCTATAGCCAGGTCATCCCCATGGAGGACTTCAACCTGCACCTGACCGGCGACATTCATGCTATCAGCGTGGCGCACAACCTGGTGGCGGCGGCTATTGACAGCCGCATGTATCACGAAAGTCGCCAGAGCGATGAAGCTCTCCAGAAGCGCGGCATCAGGCGGCTGGACATTGACCCGGCTACCATCACCTGGAATCGCGTAGTGGACGTGTGCGACCGGTCGCTGCGCAAGATCAAGATTGGCTTCAACGACGACACGCTGGCCGATGGGTCGCCCAGTCCTATCTTCCCCCGCTCGACGGGTTTTGACATCGCTGTCGCCAGCGAGTTGATGGCCATTCTGGCGCTGACTACCGGCCTGAAGGACCTGCGGCAACGGGTAGGGCGAGTGGTTATCGGCAGTTCCCGCGCGGGGAAGCCGATCACGCTGGAAGACCTGGGCGTGGCGGGAGCCGTGACGGTGTTGTTGCGCGATGCCCTGATGCCCAACCTGTTGCAGACCCTGGAAGGGCAGCCGGCTTTTGTACATGCCGGGCCGTTCGCCAACATTGCGCACGGTAACAGCAGTATCCTGGCCGATCAGATTGCGCTGCGCCTGGCTGATTATGTGGTCACCGAGAGCGGCTTCGGCGCGGATATCGGCATGGAGAAATTCTTCAATATCAAGTGCCGCTACTCCGGCCTCATCCCCAACGCTGTGGTGGTGGTAGCGACGATTCGCGCCCTGAAGATGCATGGCGGTGGGCCTAAGGTGACGCCGGGGATGCCCCTCGACGAAGCCTACACGTCTGAGAATCTGGAGTTGCTGGAAAAAGGCGGGGCCAACCTGGCCCACCATATTCAGATCGCCCGTAAGTTTGGCGTGCCGGTGGTGGTGGCCGTCAATCGCTTTGCATCCGACACGCCGGCGGAGGTGGCGCTGGTGAAGCGCATTGCCGAAGAAGCGGGCGCTGAGGCAGCGGTGATGTCCGATCACTGGGCGCGCGGCGGCGAAGGGGCGCTGGAGCTGGCCGAGGCGGTCGTGGCAGCCTGCGACAAGCCGAGCAACTTCCGCTTCCTGTACGATCTCAACCTGCCCATCAAGCAGAAGATCGAGATCATCGCCAGGGAAATCTACGGTGCGGACGGCGTGACCTACGAACCGCTGGCCGAAAAGCAGATCGCCTTCTATGAGCAATCTGGCTTCGGCAATCTGCCGATCTGCATGGCCAAGACGCACCTGAGCCTGAGCCACGATCCCAACCTGAAGGGGGTGCCCAAGGGCTTTGTCGTGCCCGTGCGCGAAGTGCGGGCGAGTGTTGGCGCGGGCTTCGTCTATCCGTTGATTGGCGCGATGAGCACCATGCCTGGTCTGCCGACCTATCCGGCTTTCATGAACATAGACATTGACGAAAACGGCAGGATTGTCGGCCTGTTCTAGGCACGGGCTGGCCTGCGTCAATGACGCTGTGGTATGATACGTACACCGGGCATGCCCCCGGTGTACGCTTTCTGGTCGGAGCGATGGCTGAAAGACGATTGCCATGGCAGCTTCTGGGATCGAGCAACGCATCCAGCAAGCGCTCAAGGCGCTGCGGGCCGGAGACAAAGAACAGGCTCGCTCCATCCTGCTGAGCGTGGTGGACGAGCAGGAAGATAACGAGCGCGCCTGGTTGTATCTGAGCGCTGCGGTCGAGACGCTGGAAGAACAGCAGATTTGCCTGGAGAACGTGTTGGCGATCAACCCGGCCAACGAGAAAGCTCGTCAGGGACTGGAGCGCGTCAACAAGGCATTGGCTTCTCGGGGGCCCGCACCGACCTCGCGCCCGCCTGCTGCGGCACCCGCTGCGTCGCCCTTTGTGACGACTGACTTCCCCTCGCCTGCGCCCCCGTCAGCGAAAAGCCCCTTCATCGAGGATGTGACAGCCGAACAAGGCGCGTCTGGCGCGTGGTTTGCTGCCGGACCATTCGTGGAGGAGCCGACTCTGCCGCCCGAACCCGACCCTTACCTGCCTGCGACCAGCGTGGACTGGGGGCGCGACGATCGCCCTGCGGTCTACGGTAGTGGGCGGCAGGTGGAGTTGCCTTCCGATCAGGACTATGAAGAGTGGGTGCGCGGCCTCAACCTGAGCAGCACGAGCAGGCGTACGGCAGAGCCGGAAGAGGCAGGTTTTCCCTGGGTACCTGGCGGAAGTCCCGCATCTGGGGTGGCGGGTGTCCCCTTCTCTACGGACGAAGACAGCCGGCGCGGGCGCGACACGGGGCACAGCCGTCAGCAGCGCGCTGCTGACGCTACCTCGTTCGAGGCGTCGCTGCGCAGCACCATCACCTTTGACGAAGACAGTGAAGACACAACTCAGGACAGCGGGCCAAGCTGGCCGCCCTTCTGGCGCGAGACGCCTGATGAGGTCATTGAGCCGTCCGCGGCAGAACCGGCGGACGTGGAGCGTGGGGCGGCTACCAGAGTTGCCCCTTCGCTGAAGAGCGCGCCGGAGGTTACCGACCCGGAAAGTTACTATGCTCTTATCCCTGATGACATCGAGGCCATGACGGGCGTGTCTGGCTGGCGTGCGGCGACCTATGTGCTGGGAATCGTGCTTCTGTTGGTGTTGAACGCGCTGTCCTTCGGATATTTGCTGCGCTAGAGTGGGCGCAGCGTACGCAGACTGTCGGTGAGCGGCGTCGGCTGAGCCACGCCGCTTTTGTTGCCGGGATCAAAGTGTGGGATGATCATGGTGGTAGTATTCGGTTGGAGCGAAGATCGCGATGCCTGAGTTCTTCGAGGTCAAACCGCCCGACGAAGCCTGGGCCTGGTGGTGGCAGCATATCACTCATCGGACGCAGAGTGAACGAGTGAGCGCCTATGAGGCCCTGGGACGGGTCACGGCGGAAGCGGTGCGCAGTCCGGAGGCGCTGCCTGCTTTCCGGCGGGCGGCGGTGGACGGGTACGCCGTGCGCGCCGCGGACACGTTTGGCGCGTCCGACACCCTGCCCGCCTACCTGGAGGTGGTGGGCGAAGTGCCCATGGGCCAGGAAGCCCGGCAAATCCTGACGGCAGGGCAGGCTCTGCTCATTCACACCGGCGGGATGGTGCCCGCCGATGCGGATGCTGTGGTGATGGTGGAGCACACGCAGCGATTCGATGAGCGCACGATCGAGGTCTTGCGCCCTGTCGCCCCTGGCGAGAACGTGATTCAGGTGGGCGAAGACGTGGAACTGGGGGCGGAGGTGCTCCCTGCAGGCCACACGATTCGCTCCCAGGATATCGGCGCACTGCTGGCGCTGGGGATGGTACGGGACGTGCCGGTGTGCCGCCGACCGCTGGTGAGCATCTTCTCGACAGGGGATGAAGTGGTCGCTCCGGCCACCGCGCCGTTGCTTCCCGGTCAGGTGCGCGACATCAACAGTGGGACGATCCAGGCGCTCTGTCAGGGGGCGGGGGCGCAAACCCGTCTGCATGGCATCATCCGCGACGATGCGGAAGCGCTCTATGCCGCGCTGTCAGCCGCTTTGCCTACTGCCGATATGCTGGTGGTGACGGCAGGCAGCAGCGTGAGCACCCGTGACATGACTGCGGACACTTTCAATCGTCTGGGATCGCCGGGTGTGCTGATACACGGGGTCGCGGCGCGGCCCGGCAAGCCAACCATCCTGGCCGCTGTCGAAGGCAAGCCGGTGATCGGGTTGCCGGGCAATCCGGTCTCGGCTATGGTGATGTTCATGCTGTTCGGTGTGCCGGCGATCGCTGGCCTGATGGGGGCCGCTGCACCGCGCGCCCGGCGTGTCACGGCACGGGTGACGGCGAACGTGCCTTCGGCGGCTGGGCGTGAAGACTATGTGCCAGTGCGCCTGGTCGAACGCGGCGGCGAATTGTGGGCAGAGCCAATCTTTGGCAAGAGCAACCTGATCTTCACGCTGGTGACTGCTGATGGCTTGCTGAAAGTGCCGATGAACGCGACTGGTCTGCGCGAGGGGACCTGGGCGGAAGTGATTCTGTTCTGAAAGCAGGAAGCTGTGGATAGCGAACGCACGATTTACCTGGAAGACATTCCCATGGACGAGGCGCAGTCCCGGCTGCGTGCCGCCCTGGAAGCGGTGGGGAAATGGGAGCCATTGCCTGCCGAACTGGTGTCGCTCGACGAGGCGCTGGGGCGCGTGACTGCTGAACCAGTGTGGGCGCGTATCAGTTCCCCTCACTATCACGCCGCGGCCATGGATGGCTATGCTGTGCGCGCTGCCGATACGCGCGGAGCGACGGAGACACGGCCCTTGCGTCTGCGCGTGCCGGAACAGGCGTATCCGGTGAACACCGGTGCACCGCTCCCTGAGGGCACTAACGCGGTGATCATGGTGGAGAATACACAGACGATCGGCGAGGACGCGATCGAGATTCGCGCGCCGGTAGTGCCCTGGCAGCACGTGCGCATGATGGGCGAGGACATGGTGGCGACCGAGCTGGTCTTGCCCGCTAACCATGTGTTGCGTCCGCACGACCTGGGCGCGATCGCCGGTTGCGGGCATGTGCAGGTGCTGGTACGGCGGCTGGCGCGAGTGGCCATTCTGCCTACTGGTTCAGAACTGGTGCCGCCGACCACCTCCCCGCACCCCGGTGAGGTGATCGAGTACAACAGCGTGGTGCTCGGCGCGCAGGTACGACAAGCGTGGGGAACGTTCACGCGGTGGCCGATGCTCCCCGATGATCTGGAAGCGCTCAAGGCGGCAATCGTGGCGGCAACCGGGGAGCACGATTTGGTGCTGGTGCTCGCGGGATCATCGGCAGGGACGCGCGATTTCACGGCGCGCGCGGTACGCGAGACGGGCACCCTCCTGGTGCACGGGGTAGCCGTGCGTCCCGGTCACCCGGTGATCATGGGCATGGTCAACAATACGCCGGTGATTGGCGTGCCGGGCTATCCGGTCTCGGCGGCGCTCACTGGTGAATTATTCGTCCGCCCTCTGCTGTATCGCTGGGCGGGGCAGGCAGCGCCTCGTCAGGAGCGCATCAAAGGGACTCTCACCCGTAAGCTCACTTCTCCGACAGGTGACGATGACTTCGTGCGCGTCACAGTAGGACAGGTGGGCGAGCGAACTCTGGTGACGCCGCTGTCGCGCGGGGCAGGGGTGATCACGTCGCTGGTGCGGGCCGACGGGTTGCTGCATGTGCCGCGTTTCAGCGAAGGTCTGGACGCTGGCAGCACGGTGGAAGTGCTGCTGTACCGTTCGCGCGAGGAGATCGAGCAGACGGTAGTCGCTGTGGGCAGCCATGATCCCATGCTTGACCTGCTGGGGCAATTCCTGGCCGTGCGCTTCCCTGGTTACCGGCTGGTGTCGGCCAATGTGGGTAGTCTGGGGGGGCTGGTGGCACAACGGCGCGGGGAAGCGCACCTTTCTGGCACGCATCTGCTCGACCCGGAAACGGGCGAGTACAATGTCCCTTATATCAGGCGGACGCTGGGCAACCTGCCCGTGCTTGTCGTGACGTTCGTGCACCGCGAACAGGGATTGATCGTCGCACCGGGCAATCCGTTGAGCATCCGTTCGTTCGACGACCTGCCACGCGTCCGCTATGTGAACCGACAGCGCGGGGCGGGAACGCGGGTGCTGCTGGACTACGAATTGCAGAAGCGCGGCATCTCACAGGAGCAGATCGAAGGCTACGAGCGCGAGGAATTCACCCATCTGGCAGTGGCGGCGGCGGTTGCTTCGGGCAGCGCAGACTGCGGCCTGGGCATTCGCAATGCGGCGATAGCGCTGGGGCTGGACTTCGTGCCGGTGGGCTACGAGCGCTACGACCTGGTCATCCCACGCGCATTCGCAGACCTGCCGATGATTCAACATGTGCTGAGCCTGTTGCACGATGACGAATTCCGAGCGGCAGTGGCGGCACAGCCGGGCTATGATGTGACGGAGATGGGGCGCGAAGTGCCGCTCTAGAGCGTGTTATACGCTTTTCTCTCTCATCCCCTGGCTTCTTCTCCCAGGCAAGCCGGGGAGAAGAGGGGTGTGCCTGCAACCGCGAGCAAGTCCCCTCGCCTCGCGACGCAGTCGCGAGGGAGAGGGGATTGAGGGGTGAGGGACGGATACTGCCAGAAGTTCATAACAGTTTCTCGATACGACTTCAGGAATTCGCTGGTAGGCCGGCGCGCATGGCGGCTAGCCAGCTTTCCGGAATGCGCGTGACCTGTCCGGCGCGATTGATGCAGATGTGCCTGGAATAGCCGGTCACGCACACCTGACCTGTGGTGGTATCCACGATTTCGTAGCCGAAGGTGAGGCCGCGGCTACGCAACTCTTCGATCCAGCAGCGCGCCGTGATTTCCTGGGCGTAGCGCGTAGGGATCAGATAGCGCGCGTGCACTTCGGCGACGGTGAGCCAGTAGCCGCTGCGCTCGAATTCAGCGTAGTCTGCGCCGCGCACGCGAGAATAGTGACTGCGCGCTTCCTCGAAATAGACGATATAGTTGGAGTGATGGGTGATGCCCATGGCGTCCGTCTCAGCATAACGGACGCGGAAAGTAGTCTCTGAGACGAATCGATCGTGCGGGGCCACCAGATGCTCCTTTTGCAAAGCGGTGAGTGTCCGTTTGCATTCTAGCGAGCGAAAGAAGCATGCGCAATGGCCGGGTGGAGGCACTGACGGAGCAGAAGACGTGGCGGAATCCTACGAAGTGGTCGAACTGAAGGCGGAAACCTCTGGCGAGCGGCTGGACAAGTATCTGGCTGCCTGCGTGGACTACCTGTCGCGGGCGCAGATTCAGGCGTTGATTCGCCAGGGTCTGGTGACAGTCAACGGCGGACCGGCTAAAGCCTCGCTGCGGCTGGAGGGGGGCGAAGTCGTCCGGCTGCTGGTGCCCCCGCTCGAAACGCCCGCCGAGCCAGAACCGGAAACTATCCCCCTGCAGGTGCTCTACGAAGACGAGCACGTGGCGGTGGTGGACAAACCGGCGGGAATGGTGGTGCATCCTGCTTTCGGGCATCAGTCGGGCACGCTGGTCAATGCGGTGCTCGCGCGCTGGCCACAGATCGCCGAGTTTGCCGAAGTGGGCCGCGCCGGGATCGTGCACCGGCTCGACAAAGACACGTCGGGCGTCATCCTGATCGCCAAGACTCCCCAGGCGCTCAACAGTCTGCGGGCGCAGTTCAAAGCGCGGCAGGTGCAGAAGCGCTATCTGGCGCTGGTGGAAGGGATTCCCGGCACGTCGGAAGGGGTGATCAACGCGCCGATTGGCCGCGATCCCAAGCGTCGCAAGCAGATGGCGGTGCTGCGCGAAGGGCGCGAAGCCATCACTGAATTCCGGTTGCTGGAAGTGTTCACCGCGCACAGTCTGCTGGAAGCCTGGCCTAAGACAGGCCGAACGCATCAGATTCGTGTGCATTTGGCTTTCATTGGTCATCCCGTCGTGGGCGACACCGTATATGGCAGGCGCAAGCAGACGCTGAAGCTGTCGCGTCACTTCCTGCACGCGGCCTCGGTGACTTTCACGCTGCCTGGGACAGACCGACGCATCACTGTCGAGTCGCCGCTGCCTTCCACACTGCAACAGATCCTCGATAGGCTCCGCTACTGAGCGGGTGAGACCAGCATAAGAGTTCAGTGAGAGTTCCTGCGCCAGGCTTGGCACAGTCGCAGGGAACGCCCTAGGATTCTCAGTGGATGATCCGGGGGAAAATTGCGGATCGGCTTGCAGGAGGGACAATGGTAGAGAAAACGAGCGTTCTCGAAGCGCCTGATTTCACCCTGGATGATGTCTATGGCCATCCGGTGCGGCTGAGCGACTATCGGGGGCAGAAGCACGTGGTGCTGGTCTTCAACCGTGGCTTCATGTGACCCTACTGCCGCGCGCATATGGCGCAGTTGCGCCAACACTATGACCAGATCAAAGCCCGCGAGGCCGAGGTGTTAATTGTTGGGCCAGAGAAACCAGAAGCCTTCCGACGGCACTGGGAGGAACTGCGGTTGCCATTCGTTGGCTTACCCGATCCTGACCATCGGGTTGCGAAGCTGTATGGGCAGCAGGTGCGCATACTGAAGCTGGGCCGCATGCCGGCGATGGTGGTGATAGACAAGCTGGGGCGCGTGCATTACCGCCATCACGGCCAATCCATGAAGGACATTCCGCCGGTTGAGGACGTGTTGGAGGTATTGGATGGCCTGAATCAAGCTTGAAGATGAGCGCCGCCGAAGGCGGTTGCAGCTCGATTTGAAGGAGTGCGTTCGTGCGTTCGCGCAGGGGATTTGACAAGAAGGCGCGTTTAAGGCACCATTAACGCGCTTTGAGATGGAGTGACACCCCAATCCGCCGCGAGTCCGGCGTGATTTCCCCGAATGAGGAGACCCCATGCGCGAAATTACCATCGCAACGGTGCAGATGAAACCGGCTTTGGGCGAGCCAGAAGACAATCTGGTCAAGATGTCGGACTTCGTCTCCAAGATCGCTTCGCAGCAGAAGGTAGACCTGATTGTCTTCCCTGAGCTGGTCACCAGTGGGTTTGAACTGGGCGTCCGTTTCACCGAACTGGCCCAGCGCATTCCTGGCCCTTCAGTGAATCTGATGGCGCAGCGTGCCGCGGAGTTCGGCGTCTATATTGCTTTCGGTATGGTCAGCAAGGAGAAGGTAGAAAGCATACTCTTCAACTCCGCTGTACTGGTTGGCCCCGACGGCGAGCTGGTAGGCAGCTACAACAAGGTGCATCTGCGCGGCGAGGAACGCATGGCCTTTCGCGAGGGGTTTCGCCTGCCAGTTTTCGAAACGGAGATCGGCAACGTGGGTCTGATGCTGGGCTGGGACCTGGCTTATCCGGAGGTAGCACGTTCTCTCACCCTGGACGGCGCAGAGTTGATCTGCGTGATGGCTAACTGGGAGAAGGCGCAGATCGAAGAATGGCGCACTTATGTGCGGGCGCGCGCCTTTGAAAACGCGGTGTTTGTGGCCGCGGCCAACCGCGTGGGCGATGACGTGACGCTCAGCTTCGGGGGTGAGAGCATGATCGTGGGGCCGCGCGGCAAGATTCACGCTTCGCTGGCTGACGAGAAGGAACCGGAGAGCGGCGAACCGCGCGAGGGCTATTGCGTGGCGCGCATTGACCTGGACGAAGTGCGCAAGAGCCGCGAAGAATTCCAGACTCTGCAGACGCGCCAACCGACGGTCTACCGTGCTTTGGTGCGGCGCTATTGAGGGTAATCAGCACGCCGGGTAGTGAATCGGCGGAGGGGCCGACCGATGCGCGAACAGCAGTCGGATGAGCAGCCGATTGAGTATGTCGGAGCGCCGAGCGAATTTGCCGAAGCGGCGGAAGCGCCGGAGTGGGTGCAGACGGCGGCCAGGGTGCTGTTCTTCCTTCCTGCGGCCCTGGTGACGGCGACGACCATTCCCATCATCGTGATCACCCTGGCGCTGATCTGCGCGGCGTGTCTGTGTGTCTTCGCGAGCGTGCTGGTGTAATTTTGATTCGGTGCGACCATGTAACTTCGCCCGGCGTGCGGTAGTGACGTCGGGCGGATTCTTGGTATGCGGAGTAAGCAGAG
>DAOTZZ010000389.1:0-2983 GCA_034433965.1 Anaerolineae bacterium | reverse complement strand
CGTCGAGGACGAGTGGCAGTACGTCCGCGACGAGGGCAAACCGGTCATCCCTCTGTTGTGGCGACCGGTACCGCGGCTGCATTTTCAGCTCCGCCGCATTCAGTACGTAGATTTTCACCGGCAGCCCTACGAAACTGCGCTGGAGCAGTTGCGCGCCCGCCTGTTCGACGCAGCGACGCCCGCCTCAGCCGCTCCTGTCACCGGCGCGATCACACCGTCCACTGCCCGGCAGATCGCCTCATTGCGCGAACTATCGGCGCACCGCGACACTGTGCGCGGCGTGACCTTCAGCCCCGACGCGACGTTGCTGGCAACCTGTTCCGACGACAAGACAGTGCGCCTTTGGCACACGGGGCAGCGCCGCCGCATCCGCGCCCTGATTGGGCACGAGAAGCCCGTCAACGCCGTCGCCTTCAGCCCCGACGGTGCGTTGCTCGCCTCCGCCTCCGACGACCGCACGGTGCGCGTGTGGGATGTCAAGCGACGCTTCTGCCTGACCGCGTTGCGCGGCCACACCGATCGCGTGACCGGTCTGGCCTGGCATCCCGGCGGTGAGCACCTGATCTCCTGGGGTGACGATGGCGTGCTGCGCACCTGGGACGTGCGCGCTCGTCGGCAGGTCGCGGAAATGGCCGGTGTGTCAGGTTTCGCCGGTTACAACGTTGCCGGGCACTTCGCGACCCTGCACGAGGGCGGCGGGCGTGTCTGCCTGTGGGCCGCCGAGGAGGAACGTCCGCTGCTGGACGAAGCGCTGCCCTCGCCTGCCTATTGCCTGGCGCTCAGCCCGGACGGAGCGCTGCTGGCAGTGGGTTTCAGCGAGGAGGGACTGCTGTTGATCGGCGCTTCTGGTCAGACTCTGGCGCGCGTGCGCTACGCGGATTACAACGCCAACTGTGTGCGCGGCGTGGCCTTCAGCCCGGATGGATCGCTGCTGGCGGCGGCTTCGCTGGACGGCGGGTTGCGTCTGTGGAAGACAGACACGTTGGCGGCTGGGGGGAGCACGCGCGCCTGGCGTGCCCTGCACGAGCACGAAGGCGGCCTGACGGGCGTGGCGTTCAGCGCGGATGGTTCTCTGCTGGCGACCGCCTCACACGACAGCACCGCGCGCGTGTGGGGCATGAGGGGATAGGCTCCGTCCGCGAAAACCTGTGCTACAATGCGGGGTAAGACCAGCGAGGCACGGGAGGACGTGTCCGATGGCCCGCTTTGAACCCGCCTATCTTCACCTGCTGCGCAGCGGCGGTTTCGAGGAGCGTGTGCAGGCCGCGCAGGCTGCTTTGCGTGACTGCGCCCTGTGTCCCTGGGCCTGTCACGTAGACCGCACGCAGAAGATCGGCTTCTGCCGCACAGGGGCCGAGGCCATCGTCAGCAGCGCTTTCCCGCACATGGGCGAGGAAGACCCGCTCACCGGCATCTACGGCTCCGGCACAATCTTCTTCGCGCAGTGCAACATGCGCTGTCAGTTCTGCCAGAACTATGAGATCAGTCAGCTTGGCGAGGGTCGCCCGGTCAGCGCCGAACGCCTGGCCGAGCTCATGCTGCGGCTGCAAGAAGTGGGCTGTCACAATATCAACTTCGTCTCTCCCACGCATGTCATCCCACAGATCATCACCGCCGTCTATCTCGCCGCGCAGCAGGGGTTGAGCATCCCGCTGGTGTATAACACCGGCGGCTACGACGCCCTGGAAGGGCTGCGCCTGCTGGATGGCATCATTGACATCTACATGCCCGATATGAAGTACGCCGACGCTACTCTGGCCCAGAAGTACTCGAAAATCCGCGACTATCCGCGCCACAATCAGGCTGCCGTGCGCGAGATGCACCGTCAGGTGGGCGATCTGCAACTGGACGAGCGCGGGATCGCCACGCGCGGGTTGCTGGTGCGGCACCTGGTGCTGCCAGAAGGCATCGCCGGCACTGCCGAGATTGTGCGCTTCCTGGCCGAGGAAATCTCGCCCAACACCTATGTCAACATCATGGGGCAATATCGCCCGGCCTGGCGCGTAGCCGAGCGACAGATCGCCCCGCTCAACCGCCCGGTGACGCGCCAGGAAGTCGAAGAGGCGCGCGCCCTCGCGCGGCGGGCAGGGCTGCGGCTGGACGAGCGCCGGGCATGGCTGGTGCGCTGGCTATGAGGAGGGGGGCGCGCCTGGCAGCGTGCCCCAAGGAGGAGCACAGTGGAATATCGCTACGTAGGCGTGGTGACCCATTATTTCAGTCGGCTCGGCGTGGCGGCGATCTTGCTCGACGACGAACTCTACCTGGAAGACTGGGTGCTGTTCAACGGGCCGCACACCAACTTCGAACAACAGGTGCTCTCCATGCAGATCAACCGCGAGCCGATCGATCACGGGCTGCCCGGAGAAGAGGTCGCCGTCCAGGTAGACGATGTGGTTCGGGTCGGGGACGAGGTGTACGTGATCCTGGACTGACGCGCCTCAGCGCAACCCCTTCGCCCCGGCCAGGCTCTGGATCGCCCGACGCGGGCTGTCGGCTTCTTCGCCCAGCGCTTCGTCGGCGAACTGATACTCGCTCTTGCGGACGAACTCCGCCAGATCGCGTTGCAGCCGCCGCCAGATGGCCTGTTGCAGCGCCAGCACATGCGTCTTGGCCCTGATGGGCACGTTGACCTGCAACGCCTGGCGCAGGTGAGGCAGGCACAATCCGTCGGACGCCCCAAACGCCGCGGCGAAGTCATCCTGTGCCAGGTGTTCGAGCAGGTTGCGCAACAGGTGTTCCTCGGTAGTATCGCGGTGTGTACAGATGGGGCACGGTCCCCTGGGAGCGAGCGCCTGTGCCGCCTGGGTGATCTGTCGCCGCCCGCCATCCGGCTCTACCTTTCCCATATCCTCCAGCAGGTGACGCACTATCCCTTCGTAGAGCAGGGCAATGCCGAAAGCGCTGGCATTGATCTGCTCCAGAGCGTGCCAGGCGTGCGTGGTGCAGAACCCCCGTGCATCGCGCACGGCAAAATGGGTCGCTG
>DAOTZZ010000388.1:0-5102 GCA_034433965.1 Anaerolineae bacterium | reverse complement strand
AGAGGATAGCTCCGGCTTTGTCCATCTCGCTCCATTACTTGTGACAGGTGTAACTATCGGCCAGGGTCGGGTCATGCTAAGCTCCAAAAGTAGCAAAAGGTTAAAGATATTTTATCATTGTGGCATGTTTGATCGGCCTGATTGCTGCGGAGATTATCGTGACCACGACCTCTGTTGATGTGCTGGTCATCGGCGGCGGCGCGACCGGAGCCGCCGCCCTCTACGATCTGGCGCGGCGCGGCGTGCGCGCCCTGCTGGTGGATCAACTTGACTTCACCACCGGCACGTCGGGCCGCTACCACGGCCTGTTGCATTCGGGAGGACGTTACGCCGGGCACGACCTGGAGACGGCCAAAGAATGCATCGTGGAAAACCAGATTTTGCGGCGCATTGCTCCGTTTGCGGTGGAAGATACTGGCGGGCTGTTTGTCGCCACGCCGGTTGACCCCGCCGATTTCCCCGCCCGCTGGCTGGACGGCTGCACCAAAGCGGGTATCCCCGCCGAACCGCTGACGCCCACACAGGCGCGCGCAGAAGAACCGGCCCTGACCCCGCACATTACCGCCGTCTACCGTGTGCCAGATGCTTCGGTAGATTCCTTCGACCTGATACACGGCCTGGTCGAAGCGGCGCGCTCCTACGGCTCGGATGCCTGGATCTATCAGCGCGTGATCGCCTTGCTGCGCGAGGGCGACGCTGTGCTCGGCGCGACTCTCGAAGACACGCGCACCGGTGAGCGCCGCACCGTACACGCCGCCTGCGTGATCAACGCCACTGGTCCCTGGGCGGGCGTGGTAGCGGGTCTGGCCGGGCTGGACGTGAAGATACTGTTCAGCCGGGGGGCGATGATCGCCATGAACACGCGCTGGGTCAACACCATCGTCAACCGGCTGCGCCCCGCCGACGACGGTGACATTCTGGTGCCGGTAGGGACAGTGTGCGTGCTCGGCACGACTTCGGTGACAACCGACCGACCGGACGACTACCGCATCGAGCCATGGGAAGTGACGAAAATCCTGGCCGAAGCCGATGTCGTCGTGCCGGGCATTCGCTATGGGCGCGCTTTGCGGGCCTGGGCGGGGGTGCGTCCGCTCTACGAGCCGCCGGAAGTGACGCGCGGCGAGGTAGAGGGCCGCGCAGTGAAGCGGACTTTCTCGGTGATCGATCACGCCGAGCGCGACGGCGTGCGTGGCCTGGTGACGGTCACCGGCGGCAAGCTCACTACCTGTCGCCTGATGGCTGAGAAAGCAGTAGATGCTGCCTGTGCCCAACTCGGCGTGAAGGTGCCGTGCAGCACTGCCGACGAAGTGCTGCCGATCCCCGCCGCTGCGTCCCGGCGCTATCATCGCCTGGATCATCGCCTGCACAAGCTGGAACACGGCGAAATGCCCGGCGCGCTGATCTGCGAATGCGAACTGGTTACCCGCCCGCAACTGGAGGCGGCCATCGCCGCCTATGGCGAACAACCGGTGGCGCTGGACGATCTGCGCCGCGACCTGCGCCTGGGCATGGGGCCATGTCAGGCGGGCTTTTGTGGGGTGCGCGCGGCGGGCATCTTGCAGAGCACACGCAAGCTGAGCGCCGAACAGGCCGTGCAGGCGCTCGGCGCATTTGTGGACGAGCGCTTCCGGGGCGTGCGCCCCTTGCTGTGGGGACACCAACTGCGGCAGCTTTACCTGGACGAACTGATCTACCGGCGCATCCTGGGCCTGGACGGGCTGCTGGAGGGCATCCCTGCGACGCCTGCCACAGTCGCCGCTGCGGAGGAGGTGAGCCGTGGCTGAGAGTCGCCATTCCGTTGACGTGATCGTGATCGGGGCCGGGCTGTCTGGCTTGCTGGCCGCCGTTCATGCGGTCAAACGGGGCGCGCGCGTCCGCCTGATCGCCAATGGCTGGGGGCAGCAGATCGTCAGCCCTGGCTGGATCAGCGTCTTCGACCGCGCTGACGGTGATGTCCTGGCCGCCGCTCAGAGGCACGCTGTTGTCCAGCCCGACCATCCCTACGCCCTGGCCGGGCAAGAGGCGCTGGTCAACGGCCTGGCGTTGTTACAGGAGATCGCCGCCGAGATCGGCGAACCGTTCGCGCCGCCCCGCCCGGACGGGCGCAACCTGCGCCTGCCGACCATGCTCGGCGGGATGCAGACGCCGCTACTCGCCCCGCAGGGCATCGCCAACGGCGACCTGACCGATGTGGGCGGCCCTGTGCTGATCGTCGGCTTCGACGGCTGGCGCGACTTCTATCCGGAGATGGTGGCGGGCAACCTATCGCGGCAGGGAATCGCGGCGCGGGCAGTCAGCGTGGTGTTGGGGAGCGGACGCCCCGGCTGGGACGAGTGGCCCGCCGACCTGGCTCGCCGTCTGGATGATCCCGCGGTGCGCGCGGCCATTGTCCGCCAGGTGCAGCCGCATGTCAAAGATGCGGTCAAGGTGGGCTTCCCGGCGGTGCTGGGCATGGAGCGACACGCTGAGGCTCTGCGCGAGTTCCAGACAGCCCTGGGCTGTCCTGTCTTCGAGATTCCCGTCCTGCCGCCCAGTCCGGCGGGCACACGGCTGAGCAATGGCCTGCGCCGCTGGTTGCTGCGGCAGCAGGCGCGTGTGCAGATTGGGCACGCTGTCGTGCGCGCCATCGTCGAAGGCAGGCGCTGTGTCGGCGTCGAGGTCGGCGCTCTGGGGCACACCAATCCCTTCTATGCAGATGTCTTCGTCCTGGCGACGGGCGGTCTCTACAACGGCGGCATTCAGAGCGACGAGACGGGCCGTCTGTGGGAGCCGATCTTCGGTTTTCCGGTCAACGGGCCGCCGGGTGAAGGGCGCACAGGATGGTACGGGGAGCGCCTGCTCGTAGCGGAGGGGCACCCGATTCACCGCGAAAGCGGACTGCGCGTCAACGCGCAGATGCAGCCGCTCGACGCTGAGGGCGCGCCGCTGCTGGAGAATGTCTTCGCCGCCGGGCATCTGCTGGCGGGCTTCAACCCGCTGACCGACGGGTGCGCCGAGGGCGTGGCCCTGGCAACGGGGTACAAGGCGGCCTGCGCAGCGCTTACAGCGCCTGCCTGACAACGGCAGGTGAGTACATCGCAGGAGACTTCCGAAGTCCGTGAGACTCCGGAAGCGAAGGCAGAGCTTATCTGTGCCCATGTCATCTTGGGTGCATGTTGTGTACTGAGTGCCGATGATGACCGACCATTCGTTCTCCCTCATTGACCTGACCCCCTTCACGGCGGATCATTGCCTGAAGTGCAACATCTGCACGTCGGCCTGCCCGGTGTCGGCGGTGACGCCGCTCTTCCCTGGTCCCAAGACTGTGGGACCGCAGGCGCAGCGGCTGCGGCTGCCCGGCGAGCCGTCGCCCGATCACTCCATTGACTATTGCTCCGGCTGCGGCATCTGCACGCTGGTCTGTCCGCACGGCGTGAAGGTGATGGAGATCAACACGCAGGCCAAAGCGGTGATGACGCAGACGCACGGCATGTCGCTGCGCAACTGGTTCCTCAGCCGCAACGAACTCTGGGGCCGCCTGGGGACGCCCTTCGCGCCGCTGCTCAACTTCGGTGTGCGCAACCGCTGGTTGCGCCTGATCGCCGAGAAGACGTTCAAGGTCTCAGCGCGAGGGCCGTTGCCGGGCTGGGCCGGCTACACCTTTCGCGGCTGGTGGAAGCGCGAGCAAAAGCGCCGTCCGCGCCCGCAGCCTGTTTCTGACGCCGACCGCGTGGTCTATTTTCACGGCTGTTCGACCAATACCTACGAGCCACACATCGGCAAGCTGGCCGTGGCCGTGCTGGAGCACATGGGGCTCCATGTGGAGATTCCCCCGCAAACGTGCTGCGGGTTGCCCGCGCAGTCCAACGGTGACTTCAAGGCAGCGCGACGCTATGCCCGCACCAACATCGAGTCGCTGGTAGAGTACGCGCGGCGGGGTATCCCTATCGTTGGCACGTCGGCCAGTTGCATGACGGCGATCAAGGGCGATTACCACCATGTGCTGGGCCTGGACGACGAGGACGCGCTGCTGGTCGCGGCCAATACCTACGACTTCATGGAGTTTCTGGCCAAGCTGCACCGCGAAGGCCGTTTGCCGCTCGACTTTCGGCCCATTGAGGCGGAGCTGCCCTATCACGCGCCGTGTCAGCTCAAGGCGCACGGCATGGGTCGCCCGGCGCTGGACGTGCTCGACCTGATTCCAGGGCTGCGCTGCTGGGAGATTGACGCGGACTGCTGCGGTATCGCCGGGACATATGGCTATAAGGCGGAAAAGCGCGCCATCGCCGAGGCGGTGGGACGTCCTATCGTCGAGCAGGTGAGCGCAGCGGGAGCAACGCTGGTGGTATGCGACACAGAAACGTGCCGCTGGCAGATCACCTCGCTCACGGGGGCAAAAACCGTTCACCCGGTCGAGCTGGTGGCGCTGGCCTATGGCCTGTCGGTAGACGGCTATACGCCCCCCTTACCGGCAGCGACTGTCGCCTATGCCGCTGCTGCCCGGTAATGGTGCACACCAGCGATCGGGCAGACGGGGACGCTTTCAGGCGTCCCCTTTGTCTTTGTTGTCCGCGCCGGTCAACTCACGGTGCAGCACCCATTTGACCGTCCAGAAGCCGTCCACGTAGTCGAAACAGGCCGTGCTGCTGGTGCCGAACCAGACCGGCGGCTGGGCTGCGTCCGCGCGGAGCAGGGCAGCGGCCAGCCGTTCCATGAACGGATTGTGCCCGACGAGCATCACCGGCTCGGTCTCCAGCGCCAGTTCGCCGGGCAGGTGATCCACCGGATCGTCGAAGAGCAGGCCGGACACCGCGATCACCCCACCCGCTGGTTTGAGGTGCCTGGCGAAGATTTCGGCGGTCTGCTGGGCGCGCAACAAGCCGCTATGCCGAATCTGGTGCACGGTGATACCGGCGCGTCCCAACCATTCTGCCAGCGCGGTGACTTCGGCCTTACCGCGCCCGGTCAAAGGGCGCTCCTCATCGTGCGTGTATTTTGGGTCTTTCGACGCCTTGCCATGCCGGACGAGAATCACGCGCATAGGGTTTGCCCTCCCTCTTTTACTGTTCCTCGTCTGCGGATTTCTGCCGCTGTCGCCGCTTCAGATAGTCCAGCGACTCGCC
>DAOTZZ010000387.1:0-7294 GCA_034433965.1 Anaerolineae bacterium | reverse complement strand
CGACATTCAGGCGGCGGCGCTTGAAACTTCGACGACCTGCCTGGTGCTCACCGGCAACCTGCAGCCAACCTCGACCATTCTCAAACGCGCTGAAGAACTCAACGTGGCGGTGCTGTTGGTGCCCGACAACACGCTGGAAGCGGTGGAAAAGGTCGAGAATCTATTTGGGCGCACCAGCCTGGGGCAGCCAGAGAAACTGAGCCGCTTCCAGGCGATTGTGGCCGAGCATCTCAAGTACGATGAATTGATGAAGCTGTTGAAGCTGGTGTAAGCCTGCGGGGCACGGTCTGTGGCCCCCTTTGTTCGGCGTTCCGCCCGCTCTCCGGCAGATAGGCGCGTCTGCGGGGACGGGGAGATTGTGACCAGGAGAGAGTACACATGACCTACAGTCAGATTGAGTCCATCGTAGGGCGCGAGGTTCTGGATTCGCGCGGGAATCCGACGGTTGAAGTGGAAGTGGTGCTGGCCGACGAGAGCGTGGGGCGCGCCATCGTGCCCAGCGGGGCGAGTACAGGCGAGCACGAAGCGATCGAGCTGCGCGACGGCGACAAGAGCCGCTACGGTGGCAAGGGCGTGCTGAAAGCGGTGGAGAACGTCAACACCGTCATCGCCGACGAATTGCTCGGCTGGGACGCAACCGACCAGAAGGGCATTGATCAGATGCTGATCGCGCTCGATGGCACGCCCAACAAGGCGCGCCTGGGGGCCAATGCGATCCTGGGTGTGTCGCTGGCCGTAGCTAAGGCCGCGGCGGCGAGCGTGGGCCTGCCGCTCTATCGTTACCTGGGCGGTGTGCACGCGCATGTGCTGCCCGTGCCGATGATGAACATCCTCAACGGCGGCAAGCACGCGGCAGATAGCACCGACTTCCAGGAATTCCTGATCATGCCGGTGGGCGCGGAGAACTTCCGCGAGGCGCTGCGCTGGTGCTCGGAGATTTACCAGAGCCTGAAGAAGGTGCTGTCCGGTCGCGGTTATCGCACCACGATAGGCGACGAGGGCGGTTTTGCGCCCAGCCTGCCCAGCAACGAGAGCGCGATCGAGGTGATCCTGGAAGCCATCGAAAAAGCCGGTTACAAGCCTGGTGATCAGGTGTGGCTGGCGCTGGACCCGGCGGCCAGTGAAATCTACCAGGATGGCAAATACGTGCTGGCCAAAGAAGGGCGCACTCTCAGCGGCGAGGAGATGGTCGCGTTCTGGGCCGACTGGCTGGAGCGCTACCCGATTGTCTCGCTGGAAGATGGGCTGGACCAGAACGACTGGGATCACTGGGTGATGCTGCGTGAGGCAGTGGGGGACAAGGTGCAGCTTGTCGGCGATGACATCCTGGTGACCAATCCGGAGCGCGTGCGCAAGGCCATCGAGCTCGGCGCGTGCAACTCGCTGCTGTGCAAGGTCAATCAGATCGGCACGCTGACCGAAGCCATGGCTGCCAGCCGCCTGAGCATGATTCACAACTGGACGGTGGTGGTCAGCCATCGCAGTGGCGAGACCGAGGATGCGACCATTGCTGACCTGGTGGTGGCGATGAATGCCGGGCAGATCAAGACGGGCGCTCCGGCGCGATCGGATCGCGTGGCCAAGTACAATCAACTGCTGCGCATCGAGGAGCAACTCGGCGACGCGGCGGAATACGCTGGCAAGAACGCTTTTCCCAACATCAAGCGCCGCCTCTAGGCGAAGGTCTTGCGCCTGGCGCACGTGTGGCGAAGAATGCCTGGGACGGATATCCTGTCCCAGGCATTTAGGTTTTCGATGTAGCGGGGGAGGAGGCAAACATGCAACTGGGAGGCGAGCACTACAAGCGCACCAAGATTGTGGCGACGATCGGGCCGGCGTCGCAGGATATCGGCATGCTGCGGGCGATGGTGCGCGCCGGTATGGACGTGGCGCGGATCAACTTCAGTCACGGCGATCATGAGACACACGCCCGCAACATCGAAAACGTGCGGCGCGTGGCCGAAGAAGAGGGGCGGGTAGTGGCGATCCTGGCCGACATCCCCGGCCCCAAGATTCGCCTGGGTACACTGGTGCAGGAACCGCTCGAACTGACCGCCGGCGATCGGGTGACGTTGACCGCCGCCACAGCGCTTGACCCGGAACAGCCTTTCGTCATCCCCCTGCCACATCAGGCGGTGCTGGATGATCTGAAGGTGGGCGAACGCCTGCTGCTCGACGACGGACAACTGGAGTTCGTGGTGAGCGGGCGACGTGGGCCAGATGTGCTGTGCGACGTGTTGCTGGGGGGGATGCTGTCGTCGCACAAGGGTGTGAGCGTGCCCGATTCGTCGCTGAGCATTTCCTCCATCACCGAAGAAGACCGCGAACATATCCGCTTTGCCCTGGAGCAACAGGTGGACTACCTGGCTATGTCGTTCGTGCGCACTGCTGACGACATGCGCGAGTTGCGCTGGCTGATGCGTCACCTGAAGGGCGATGCTGGACTGATCGCCAAGATCGAGAAGGCTGAGGCGCTGGTCAATTTCGAGGCGATCCTGGAACAGTCCGACGGGATCATGGTGGCGCGCGGGGACCTGGGCGTGGAGACTCCCGCCGAGCGGGTGCCGGTGCACCAGAAGAACATCATCCGCCGCTGCAACGAAGTGGGCAAGCCGGTGATCACAGCCACGCAGATGCTGCAAAGCATGATCGAAAGCCCGCGTCCTACCCGCGCTGAGTCCACCGACGTGGCCAATGCGATCTTCGACGGGACGGATGCGGTGATGCTCTCCGGCGAGACGGCGGTGGGCAAGTACCCGTTGCAAGCGGTAGAGACGATGGTGCGCATTGCGCAGATTGCCGAGCAATACCTGGCCCAGCACCGCGAGTTGCATCACGACGAACTGAACCTGGGCGTCCAGCATCTGGAGCGACAGCGCGCCATCGCCGCGGCGATCAGCCATGTGACCAGCCGCATCGCCGATATGCTCGACGCCAAGCTGATCGTCGCCAGCACCTGGTCAGGATACACGGCGCAGCGCGTGGCGCGGGTGCGGCCCAGCACGCCGATCCTGGCTGCGACGCCCAACAAGCTGACCTATCGGCGGTTGGCGTTGGTGTGGGGGGTGATGCCTGTGCTGGTGCCGGAGTTCGAGACCATAGACGAGATGATCAGCGTGGTGGTCAAGACAGCCTGTGACGCAGGTCTGGTGACGGAAGGCGACCTGATGGTGATCATCGGTGGCGTGCCTTTTGGCATTGGCAGCCAGACGAACTTCCTCAAAGTGTTGACGGTGGGCGAAAACGACAAACCTTGCTGAGCGATGAACACCCTGGCCGAAATCGTCTATAACATCATCACTCCGATCTTTCTGGTAGTGGCGGTTGGGTTCGTGGCCGACCGCCGCTTTAATGTCGATCCCCGTTCGTTGTCGCGTCTGCTGGTGTATGTCTTCACGCCGTTTCTGATCTTTGAAGGCGTGGCCTATTCCGACCTCAGCGGGAGCGAGGCCGGGCAATTGGTCGCTGTGGCAATGGTGATGTCGGTGGGCGTGGCCGTGGCCGCGTGGGTGGTCGCGCGGTGGGCGCGCTTCGACCGGCACACGACAGCGGCGTTTGCTTTGAGCGCCACCCTGATCAACGCTGGCAACTACGGCTTGCCGCTCAATCGTTTTGCCTTTGGCAGCGCAGGGGAAGAGCGGGCGCTGGTATTCTTCATCGCCACGGTCGTGGTGTCATACACGCTGGGCGTGTTCCTGGCTTCGTTTGGCAAGCTGTCGGCGCGGCTGGCGCTGCGCAATGTCTTCACCGTGCCGCTGATCTACGCGGCCTTGCTGGGGCTGGCGGTGAATGCAGGCGGTGTGGATGTGCCATTGCCCGTGACTCGCGCTGTGGGCTTGCTCGCCGACGCCACCATCCCGGTCATGTTGACAGTGCTCGGCGTGCAGCTTTCTCGCGCCTCCATACGAGGACGGCTTCAGCCGATCCTGATGGCTTCAGCGCTGCGGTTGCTGCTCGGCCCGCTGATCGCAGTGGGTCTGGCGGCGCTGTTCGGGCTGAGCGGCCTGACGCGGCAGGTGGCGATCGTGCAGTCGGGGATGCCAACAGCGGTTGTCACCGGCGTGCTGGCGATCGAGTTCGGCGCGGACGCCGAGCTGGTGACGGCCACCATTCTGGTGAGCACCCTGGCCAGCATCATCACGCTGACCATACTGCTGTCGTGGCTGATGTAGAGGGCTTATTCCTCGACGAATTCGACTGTTTCCCCAGAATCCGCGCTGGCAGCGTAAGCGGGCGGGGCGACCACCTGTGGTTGAGGGACGCGACCCGCCCCTACCTGGCTCCCGGCGCAATAGGGGCACAGATTCCAGGGCAGTTCTAGCAATTCCCCGCAGTATACGCAGGGCTTCTTGAGCTTGGTGTGGCAATAGGGGCAGACCTGCCAGGCATCCTTGACGGCACGCCCGCAGCCGGGGCAGACCGGGCGGGCCTCGATGTTCTGCAGCAGCGCTTCCTCTTCGAGCGAGCGCTCGTAGGCTTCGGTGAGGGTCTCCTGAGGACGGAGCAACACGTAGATGATCACGCCGAACAGGCCCAACACGGCCACCATCAGGCTGGCGGCAACCTGGGCGAGCGGGTCGCGCGAACGCTGGCGCATGTCGCGCCACGTCCACAGGATCAGCCCCAGCCAGATGGCGGCGATCACCGCTCCGCTGGCTGTGATGGCGTAGAGCAGAATAGAGTTGAGCGTTTCGCGGTCAAGCGTCATGCGTACACTCCACAGGGGTGGGGGACGCGGCAGGTACGGTCGCGGCCACCCGCTTTCTGACGCGGCCAGTATAGCATGGCCACCAGAGTCCGGCGAGCGAATCTGATCGTCAGTTGTCCGGCGCGGTTTCGGGCAGGGTAGCTACCAGCGATACTTCCGCGAGCATCACCTCGTATTCGTGGCCGGAGGCATAGAATTCCACCTGCCGAATAGCGCCAGGGCGTTCACCCTCTGGCCAGTCGGTGAACAGGTTCCCCGACTCATAGGTGTACCAGGCGTCTTTGTTGATCTGCTCGTGCGGTTCCCAGCAGGAGTCGCAGATGCGGCGTCCCCCTGCGGCAGGCGAATAGTCGGTGTAGAAACCGTGATACCACACGCGGTCGTTGCCGTCCTGGTCTACATAGGTCAGCTTGAGCATCACCGGGCACTCGGAGCCGGCGATGCCACAGGCGCTCAGGCTCTGGTGTTGCACGCGCATGGTGACGCGCAGGCGCAGAGTCTCGTAGCCGCGCACGTCCAGCCCCTGAGGACCGTCGCCCAACACCTGAATGCAACCGGTCTTGGCCGGGCCGGGGTTGGGCGAGAGCCGCCTGATGTGAATGGTGGGGCGACCGTCCACAGTGGGGAAATCGTAGGTGCCGCCGGGCGCGTTGGGAAAACCCGGATCGGGCGTGTGGGCGCACACCCATTCGGTGGGCCATTCCTGGTTCTGACCAAAAGTGCTGTTCGGCAGCAGGTCAATGGGGCCAGAGCTGACGCGAATCTCGGCGCTGTCGGGCAGAATCTCGCCTTCCACGCCGGTGGCCAGGTGTTGTGCCGCCCCCGTGCGACTGATCAGCGTGGCGCTGCCGTCGCGCGAAGTCACGCGCAGGTAAGCAGGGGTGCTCTCGATCAGGAAGTTACCCTGTTCGCTGATGCGCGTCGTGCCCAGCGGCCCATCAATCTCGATCTGCAGGTTGCGTTCCAGGCCACCGATGACCCACACTTCCAGGCGGCCCAGCACACCGGACAGGCGGATGACGTACGGATTGTCGCTGAGGCTGAAGCGGGGACGGGTGGCACTGCGGAGCGTGGCCATGCTATCGTTGCGCAGGGTGACCGTGGCAATGATGTCCCCTGAATAGGGGTCGGAGAAAGCGATATAGCCCTGAGACAGATTGTCGGTGGTGAGGGTGTTGTTGGCGTCCACGCTGGCACTGCTGCGGATCGCCTTCTGGTCGGCGGAATTAGGCTCGGCCAGGGCGACTGTGCCCTGACCGACGTGCAGGGTGGCGTTGAGCTGCGTGGGCGAATCGAACAGCAGCCAATGGGTGAAGCCGACGGTACCCGCGCACAGCAACACGAAGATGATCAGTGCGCCGATCATGGTCGCCCAGGCCATGCGCTGCGGGTTGGACGCAAACATAAGCCCTCGTCAGTAGCGGATGTGAAAGCCGCTGAACTCGCCCGTGGCCTCGGCATACGCGATGTCTACATGCGTGACGTGAGCGCCGGGCGGTCCCTGGTGCAGAAAGATTTCGAACGATGTCAACGCGGAGCGCGGCCCTTCGGCCACGACCTCGACCGTGCCGTCCCAGCGATTGCGCACCCAGCCGGTGAGTCCGCGCTGCACCGCTTCGCGCTGCGTCGTCGCACGAAAGTAAACGCCCTGCACGTGTCCATGTACAACGGCGTGCAGGCGGACCTTTTCGTCAGACGGCCTGTCCGCCATGGCTGTTCCTCCTGCCTGTGGTTGACACGGCGTCGCCATTATAACAGGGCGGCGGAGCGCTCACAATGCGCGAACAACCGCCAGCGCTCGGCCTGTGGGCAGGGGGAGACTGACAGGCTCAGTTGGGCGATGGGGGTTGGGCGGGCCGCGAGCGCAGATCGTCTACGCGACGGCGCATGTTATGGGCGTCCTCGTCGTGCGGATTGGTCTCGATGGCCCGCGTGAAGGCTTCGTAGGCGGCATCCCACTCGCGCCGGTCTACGTAGATCAGGCCCATGTTGTAGTGCACATTGGGATAGGCGGCGTCCAGTTCGATCACGCGGCGATAGGCGGCCAGTGCCTTCTCCTGGCGATCGCGGGTGGACGTGATCAGCTTGCCCAGGTAGGCCGCGGCCAGGTTCGACCAGACGGCTGGCTCATGTGGGGCCAGTTCGCTGGCGCGTTCCAGGATGGGCACAGCGCGCCGGTGTTGCCCAGCCAGAATATATGCTCCACCCAGGTTGACCAGCACGTCTACGTCTTCCGGGTGCAGGGCAAAGCAACGTTCCAGCAGGGGGATGGCGTCGGCTCCATTGCCACTGCTGAGCAGGATCGCAGCCTGGCGCATCTGACGGCGAAACTGCTCTTCGGAAAGCTGTTGCAGGTGTGCGTTGAGGCGTTCGCGTTCGTCTGGTTCGGGGTCATGATCGGCCTGGGGGCCGTGATCGAGATCGCTCATGGTCCTGCTGCTCCACATAGACTGACACGGTGTCGTGATGGCATTTCGGGCACACCGCCTGTGCCAGTTGGCGGGGTGGCCCGAACAGTCTGAAGGACAGTGCGGCTAAAAGACGTCTTCGTCCTCGTCGTCGAAGTAGTCTTCGTCGTCTTCAAGG
>DAOTZZ010000386.1:0-10276 GCA_034433965.1 Anaerolineae bacterium | reverse complement strand
TCTTCTCCACCCCCGAAGGGCCGTACGGTGACCGCTATACTGCACTGGGCGGCCAGGGTCTGAGCGTGATCAACTACATCTCCGACGAGCGCAAGCAGGCGTCGCTGGACTTCATCAAGTGGTTTGCCTCGGAGGAAGTACAGCGGCAGTGGGCGCAGGTGGGTGGCTATACCTGCAATGTGGCTGTGCTGCAGTCGGAAGAGTTCCTGAACGCCACGCCCTACAATGTCGCGTTCGCCGAATCGATGACCTTCGTCAAGGACTTCTGGAACATCCCGGAGTTCGGTCAGTTGCTGGAGCCTGTGCAGCGCTACCTGCACGCCTACGTGGTAGGTAACCAGGGTACGGCCAAGGAGGCGCTGGACAACATCGCGGTCGAACAACACGAAATCCTGGTCGAAGCAGGGGTGATCGAAGGATAGTTATCTGTCGAGTTCGCGTGGGGGGCGGGTATTCCACCCATCCCCCGATCTCAAACTAAAGGTGCGCGCATGTCCCAAGCAAATGCCCCTGCTATGGCTGCCAGTCCGGTCCAAGCCCGGCAGTTTCAGCGCCGCCAGATGAGCGATAAGACCATCGCCAACCTGTTCATCTGGCCGACGCTGATCCTGCTTATCTTGATGAATATTTTTCCCTTGTTCTACAGCCTGTATCTCAGTTTCAACGACTATTCGGTGATTGCCAACGAGCCGCCCAAGTGGGTGGCCCTGGGCAACTATGAGAAGATTCTGACCAGCGAGCGCAGCCGCTACTGGCACAACTTCACGGTCACTGGCAAGTATGCGGTGCTCTCTGTGGGCCTGCAGTTGATCGTAGGGTTCGGCTTGGCCATGCTGCTGAAGGAGAAATTTGCCGGCAGCGGGCTGATCACCACGCTGATCCTCATTCCGATGATGCTGTCACCGGTGGTCGTGGGGCTGTTCTGGAAACTCATCTTCGACCCGTCCAAGGGTATTTTCAATCACCTGATCTATATGAATGCCACGGGCGGCAAAGAATGGCTCTCCGACCCGACCCTGGCGCTGTGGGCCATCGTGATTGTGGACGTGTGGATGTGGAGTCCCTTCGTCATGCTGCTGTGCCTGTCCGGCCTGAGTGCCATCCCGTCTTACCTCTACGAAGCTGCCGCCATTGACCGGGCCAGTGGTTGGTTTCAGTTCCGTCGCATTACCTTGCCGCAGGTGATGCCGCTGCTGTTGATTGCGGTGCTCTTCCGCACCATCGAGGCGTTCAAACAGTTCGATCTGGTGATGGGTCTCACAGGCGGCACGCCGGGCGACGCCACTGAGACGGTCTCCGTCCGGCTCTACCGCGAAGCCTTTCTGGGCAAGTTCAAGACCGGCGAGTCCAGCGCGCTGGCCTACATCGTGCTGATCATCATCATCGCCGTCAGCAACCTGTATATTCGCGCGCTCAACCGGGCGAGGGAGGGCTAGCGATGTTTGGGCTGGATATACCGCTGCCGGACTTCTGGATCGCCTATTTCTTCATCTTCTGGGTGCTGATCGGCGGCACGACCACGCCGGTGATATTCCGTCACCAGGGATACCCGGTCTGGTTGGGTGTCCTGGTCGGAGGCGTGGTGGGCGTGATCAGCGGGATCGTGTTCATGGTGCTGCTGACCGCGTTCCAACCCCTGGCCGATGTGCTGGGCGATCCCCTCCTGGGTGTCCTGGTCTCGATCTTGATCAGTGCCTTGCTGATCCTGGTCGCGCTGGGGTGGCTGCGACGCTTCGTCCCGCTGGCGAAGAACAATGAGGTCATCACATTGGCCGAGGGGGGGCCGCGCGCGCCGGTCACCTATTCAACGCGCGTGGACAAGGTAGACCCGTCATGGCTCTCGCGGCAAAGCATCCGTGCCTCGGTGGTAGTGATGATGGCCATCCTGTCGCTGATTCCGGTGGTGTGGATGGGCATGACCGCATTCAAGTCACGCGCTGACGCGGTCGCCTCGCCGCCTAAGGTTGTCTTCGAGCCGACCATGGAGGGCTTCATCAGCCTGCTGACCAAGCGTCGTCAGCTCACCGATGCGCAGATCGCCGAGTACAAGCAGCGCGAAGACCTGGCCTGGTACGACGAAGTCATGCTCAAGCGTGGGCAGGCGATCATCGGCCAGAGCGACTATGTCAAGCGCCTGCGCAACTCGCTGATCATCGCCAGCGTCTCGACGGTGCTCTCGGTGACGCTGGGCACTCTGTCTGCCTATGCGTTCAGTCGCTTCCGCATTCCGGGCGAGGGGGACTTGCTCTTTTTCATCCTCAGCACGCGCATGTTGCCGCCCGTGGTAGTGACGATCCCCATCTTCTTGATGTACCGCGAACTGGGGCTGTACGACACACACATTGGCATGATCCTGCTTTACACCGCCTTCAACCTGTCGTTCTCGGTGTGGCTGCTGAAAGGGTTCATTGACGAAATCCCCAAAGAGTACGAAGAAGCGGCGCTGGTAGACGGCTACACGCGGATGCAGGCTTTCCGCAAGATCGTGTTGCCGCAGGCGGTGACAGGCATTGCGGCGACGACTGTCTTCTCGTTCATCTTCGCCTGGAACGAATACGCCTTCGCCCTGATGCTCACTTCCGACAAGGCGCGCACTGCCCCGCCGAGCATCCCGTCGGTCTTGGGAACGGGCGGTATCGAATGGGCGGCCATCGCTGCGGGGTCGCTGGGTTTTCTCATCCCGGTGGTCATCGTCACCTTCTCGTTGCGACGCTATCTGCTGCGCGGCGTGACCTTCGGGGCCATTCGGCAAGGGTGAGCGGGGCGGTTCACATGACCGGATACGACTATGGCAACCATTGAACTGCAAAAGGTAGAGAAGAAATTCGGTGACCTGCACGCCGTCAAGCCGATGGACCTCACCATTCACGACGGGGAGTTCGTCGTGTTGCTCGGTCCGTCGGGGTGCGGCAAAACCACCACGCTGCGCATGATCTCCGGCCTGGAGGCGGTCACCGGCGGGCGGATCATCCTCAACGGGCGCGACGTGACCTGGGCGCACCCCAGCGAGCGCGACATTGCCTTTGTCTTCCAATTCTTCGCGCTCTATTCACACTTGACCGTCCGCCAGAACATCGCCTTCCCGCTGCAGGCGCAGGGCGAATCCAAAGAGACCGTGCGGCAGCGGGTGGCAGAAGTAGCCCGGCTGTTGCAGATTGAACATGTGCTGGACGTGAAGCCCGGCTCGCTGAGCGGGGGCGATCGGCAGCGGGTGGCGCTGGCCCGTGCCCTGGTGCGTCGGCCCGCCGCCTTCTTGATGGACGAACCGCTGGGCGCGCTCGATGCTGAGTTTCGCGAAACCATGCGGGCGGAAATCAAGCGCCTGCACATCGAGCAGCACGCCACCACCGTCTACGTCACGCATGATCAGATCGAGGCCATGGCCATGGGCGACCGCATCGTGGTCATGTCCGACGCGGTCGTGCAGCAGATCGGCACCCCCGCCCAGGTCTACCATGATCCCGCCAATCTGTTCGTGGCCCGCTTCATCGGCAGCCCTGGCATGAACCTGGTCAAAGGGCACTATGCGGCGGGTGTGGTGCACCTGCGCGAGGGGATCTCCTACGCCGTGCCGGACTTCTGGGTGTCCACGCTCAACGAAGCGCTGCAAGGCGAAGGCGACGTGATCCTGGGCTTCCGACCCGAAGCGGTGATAGTCAATAGCGAGGGGATGCCGGCGACGGTCTACGCTGCCGACCTGCACGGCGGCTATACCATGTTGCACCTCGACCTGGGCGGCGAGGAGATCATACACGCCCGCGCTCCGCGCAGTGTACAGTATCCCATTGGCACAGCGGTGCGCTTCACTCTGGAGCCAGCGATGGTGCGTTTCTTCGATCCGGTCACCGAGAAAGCGATCGTCCGGGAGGTGACAGCATGAGCAATGTAGCGCTAGAGCATATCACCAAGCGCTTCAAGGATGTCACGGCGCTGGACGACGTCTCGTTTTCGATCACGCATGGTGAGTTCTTCGTCTTGCTGGGGCCGACGGGCGCGGGCAAGACGACGACGTTGCGGGTGATCGCTGGCCTGGAGAAGCAGGATCATGGAGATGTGATCTTCGACGGGGTGAACGTCAACAAATACACCCCCGCCGACCGCGATGTGGCCTTTGTCTTCCAGCAATACTCGCTCTATCCCACGCGCACGGTCTACGAAAACCTGGCGTTTCCCTTGCAGTCGCCGCTGCGCAAATGGCCCAAAGAGCGCATTGATCAACGTGTGAAAGAAGTGGCCGAAAAGTTGCGTATCTCCCATCTCTTGGACCGCAAGACGGCCAATCTGTCCGGCGGGGAGATGCAGCGTGTGGCTCTGGGGCGCGCGTTGGTGCGCAGCCCGCGCCTGTTCCTCATGGACGAGCCACTGAGCAACCTCGACGCTAAGCTGCGCGAAGCGCTGCGCATCGAGTTGCAGCACCTGCAAAAGACGGAGGGCAGCACCACGCTCTTCGTCACGCACGATCAGATCGAAGCGCTGACCATGGCCGACCGCATCGCGGTGCTCAACCAGGGGCGTATCGTGCAGATTGGCACGCCCTACGACATCTACGACCGCCCGGCGACAACCTTCGTGGCGCAGTTGGTGGGCATCCCGCGCATCAACTTGCTGCCCGCCGTGCGCGAAAACGGCACGCTCAACGTGGAACGCAGCACCGTTCGCCTGGCTCTGCCGCCCGACCTCAATATCCCGCAGCGGTTCTTGCTGGGAGTACGGCCGGAGGACGTGCGGCTGGCGGCGGACGGCGACCTGCGCGGCGAGGTTGTGCTCACCGAGCCATTGGGCGTGGAGACGGTGGTTCACATCCGGTCGGGGCAGCAGACCTTGCTGAGCATCGTGCCGGGGATCACCGACCTGAGAATTGGCGACGTGATCGCGTACAGCATTGTGCGCGAGCGCCTGCATTTCTTCAATCTGGACGGCGTGCGGCTGTGAACACGCTGTCCGCGGCGAGGACTATGGCAACGTTCAGGAGGAAAATCTTATGAGATTCGGAGTCAATGCCTGGGTGTGGGTGTCACCCCTGACGACCGAGGGCGTCGCCGAACTGGCCCCCAAGGTGAAGGCCCTGGGTTTCGACTGGTTCGAGGTGCCCATCGAAGGGACGGGCGACATAGACTATGTTCGCGCCGGACAGATTCTGCGCGACAACGGCCTGGGTGTCAGCGTGTGCGCCGCGATGGGGCCGGATCGTGACCTGATCCATCCCGACAAAGCGATCCGCGACAACGGTATGGCCTATCTCAAGCATTGCATTGATGCGGTGCGCACGATGGGCGGCACCAATGTCGTCGGCCCGCTCTATTCGGCGGTGGGGCGCGTGTGGCAGATGACCGACGAAGAACGCGCCCGCGACACCGACCTGCTGGTGCAGCAGCTTCGCGAGCTGGCCGCCTACGCGGGCGACAAGGGTGTAGTGCTGGGCGTGGAGCCGCTCAACCGCTTCGAGACCAGCTTCATCAACCTGGCATCGCAGGTCGTCGAGGTGGTGGATCGCGTGGATCATCCGGCGTGCGGGATCATGCTGGATACCTTCCACATGAACATCGAGGAGAAATCGCTCGGCGCGGCCATCCGCGCGGCAGGCAAACGGCTGGTGCACCTGCACGCCTGCGAGAACGACCGCGGCGCACCTGGTTCCGGCAACGTCACCTGGGGCGAGGTAGCGGCGGCGCTGCGCGAGATCGGCTACGACGGGCCGGTGGTGATCGAGTCTTTCACCAACAAGGTGCAGAGCATCGCCCGTGCCGCGGCGATCTGGCGTCCGCTGGCGGCGAGTCAGGATGCTCTGGCGCAAGACGGGCTGAAGTTTTTGAAGCAACTGCTGGCCTGAAGTGAGTGCCCTTCGCCAGAGGCTTTTTTCAAACGAGATGTCTTCAGGAGGATGCAGTTATGTCCGATAAGAAAGTTAATGTCGCCATCATTGGTCTGGGGTTTGGGGCGGAGTTTATCCCCATCTACCAGCATCACCCCAACGCCAACATGTACGCCATCTGCCAGCGCACCGAGAGTCGCCTGAACGAGATCGGTGATGCGTTCGGCGTGGAGAAGCGTTATACCGACTACTACAAGCTGCTGGAAGACCCCAACGTAGATGCGGTGCACATCAACACGCCCATTCACGAGCACGCCAGAATGGCCATCGCCGGGCTGAAGGCTGGCAAACATGTAGCGTGCACCGTCCCTGCCGCGACCACCATCGAGGAGCTGGAACAGATCGTGCAGGCGCAGCAGGAGTCTGGCAAGAAGTACATGATGATGGAGACCGTCATCTACTCGCGCGAGTTCCTCTACGTCAAGGAGCTGTACACGACGGGCAAGCTGGGGCGCATCCAATACCTGCGGGCCACGCATCAGCAGGAGATGCTCGGCTGGCCGGGCTACTGGGAGGGGTTGCCGCCTATGCACTACGCCACGCATGTGGTCAGCCCGTGCCTGGCGTTGGTGGGCAAAGATGCCGAGGCGGTAACCTGCTTTGGCTCCGGGCGTATTCAGGAGCACCTGATCCCCAAGTACAACTCGCCCTTCGCCGTCGAAGCGGCGCATATCAAGATCAAGGACTCGGACATCGTGGCCGAAGTGATGCGCTCGCTGTTCAACACAGCGCGGCAATATCGCGAGAGCTTCGATGTCTACGGCAGCAAGATGTCGTTCGAATGGCCGCTGATTGAGCACCAACCGCCGGTGGTGCACATCGGCGAGACGCCGCACCTGGTGGATGTGCTCGACTATGCGCATCTGCTGCCAGAGCCGATCCAGCGTTTCACCACCAAGGGTGTGTACGGCGAAGATGTCAAGCACCTGTCGTTCATCCAGGGGTCGGGGCACGGCGGATCGCATCCGCACCTGGCCCATCAGTTCATCATGAGCATCGTGGAAGATCGCGAGCCGTTCCCGAACGCGCGACAGTCGGCCAACTGGACGGCGGTGGGCATCCTGGCGCACGAGTCGGCCATGAAAGGCGGCGTGACGATCAAGCTGCCAGACTTCACCCTTTCGTCATAGGGCAAGAGCGAAGTCGGTCACCAGAGCGAGGGAAGCCGGTTGGCCCGGCTCCCTCGCCAGGAAACCTGTAGAGACGAGAGAACCATGCGCAGAAGACTGATCAGAATCATCACCCGCTTTGCGATCGCCATCGCCCTGGTGCTGGCCTTTGGCGGTCTGTTCAAGCTCTACACCGATTCGCAGCTTTCCGCCGAGCAGCGCAACGAGGTGCTGATCAAGGCCGTGCCTTTTGTGGCGATATTTGTGTCCATCGTGCTGGCGTTCATCTGCCTGATCGTGGTGGTCGCGGTGACATTTGGCGGCAAGGTGCCCGCGCGCACGTACAGGCCGATCGAAATGACCATCATCGCTGGCATTTTGCTCGGCGTCGTTGGCCTGTTTCAGTGGTGGAAGCTCTTTGCCTACCAGTATGGCTTCTTGCTGCTGCTCGTGTCGGTCTTGCTGTTCATGGTCTGGAGTCACTTCGAGCCACTCCCGGCACGTGCGAGCAAAGCGTTGCCACCGCTCAGTCGTCGCGCACGTCTGATCGGGCTGGCGGCTGCCGTAATCGTCTACGTCATAGTGGCCGCCGTGCTGATCCCACAATCGCGCCCGCGCGAACCCTATGGCCTGGGCCAGACGTTGTGGGACTTTAAGAGCGAGGAAGAGAAAGCCCAAATCCGCGACCAGGCCGAGGATGAATTCCGCACTGGCAAAGTGCCGGTGCTGGCATTGGTGAGTCTGTTGCCCGCCGCTCTGACCTACTTCGCCGTGCGAGAGCTGGTGCCAGACGCGCAGTCTTCCCCTGCAGCAGCTCGCGCGGCGCAACCGGTCAGCTCGTCATCGGCCTGAGCGGATGAGCAGAACGATCGCAGAGGTCATAGCCGGTAATCAGCCTGATGGCTGGTTGCCGAGAACATAGGATCCGGTTTGAGTCAGCAGAAAGGATTTTCACTATGGCTAGGCCCGTTACTCTCTTTACTGGCCAGTGGGCAGACCTGCCGCTGGAGGTATTGGCCGAGAAGGCCGCGAGCTTTGGGTACGATGGTCTGGAACTGGCGTGCTGGGGCGATCACTTCGAAGTAGACAAGGCCCTGGAGCAGGACGGCTACGTTCAGAGCCGCTGGGACATCCTGAACAAGCACGGCCTGAAGTGCTTCGCCATCAGCACGCACCTGGTGGGGCAGTGCGTCGCGGACGCCATCATTGACGAGCGGCACAAGTCTATCCTGCCGCCGCGCCTGTGGGGCGATGGCGATCCCGAAGGGGTGCGTCAGCGCTGCGCGGAGGAAGTGAAGAACACCGCCCGCGCCGCCAAGTTGTTCGGCGTGAAGGTGGTCAACGGCTTCACGGGCAGTCCGGTGTGGCATATGCTCTACTTCTTCCCCCCCACCACCGACGCCATGATTGACAAGGGCTTCGAGGAATTCGCCGCCCGCTGGAAGCCAATCCTCGACGTATTCGAGCAGGAAGGCGTGCGCTTCGGCCTGGAATGCCATCCGGCAGAGATCGCCTACGACATCTACACCGCCGAACGCGCGCTGAAGGCGCTGAACTATCACAAAGCGTTTGGCTTTAACTTCGACCCCAGTCACTTTGTGCATCAGCTCTTCGACCCGGTTGAGTTCATCAACGCCTTCCCGGATCGCATCTTCCACATGCACGTCAAGGATTCCAAGGTGCGGCTCTCCGGGCGCAACAGCATCCTGTGCTCGCACCTGCAGTTCGGTGATCACCGGCGCGGCTGGAACTTCGTCTCGCCTGGGCACGGCGATGTAGACCTGGACAACATCATCCGCGCCCTGAACCGCATCGGCTACGACGGCCCGCTCTCGGTCGAGTGGGAAGACAGCGGCATGGATCGCGAGCATGGCGCGCGCGAGGCGTGCGAGGTGGTGCGCAAGGCCGATTTCAAACCCTCTGCGGTGGCGTTTGACGCAGCGTTTGCCGAGAAATAACCATTGAGGAGAGCAGACAATGTCTGAAGAAGTCGGGTTCATCAGCATGGCCGGGGCCAAAGCCGCGGGCGAGGCCCCTGTGCTGGGCATCGGGATGCTGGGCTATGCCTTCATGGGCAAGGCGCACTCCAACGCCTTCAAGAAGCTGCCCTACATCATGTATCCGCCGGTGGCGATCCCGCGCCTGGTGGCCATCTGCGGGCGCAACCAGGAGGCAGTGGCCGAGGCAGCCCGCCGCTACGGTTACGAGAAGACCTACACCGACTGGCGCAAGATGATCGAAGACCCCGACATTCAGGTCTTCGACAACGGCGGCCCCAACGATTCGCACGCCGAGCCGACCATCGCCGCGGCGCAGGCGGGCAAGCACGTCTTCTGCGAAAAACCGCTGGCCCGCACGGCGGAAGAAGCCAAGAAGATGCTCGACGCGGTGGAGAAGGCAGGCGTCAAGCATCAGGTGGCCTTCAACTATCGCTTCGTGCCGGCGGTGGTGCAGGCGCGCAAGCTGATCGAGAGCGGGGCGCTGGGCCGCATCTATCACTGGCGGGCCGTGTACCTGCAGGAATGGGGCATGGACCCCAAGATGCCCATTAGCTGGCGCTTCCAGAAGCATATCGCGGGCAGCGGTGCGTTGGGCGACCTGGGCGCGCACATCATTGATCTGGCCCGCTTCCTGGTGGGCGAACCGACCAAAGTGATGGGGCTGACCCAGAACTGGATGAAGGAACGTCCTTCGCCCGGCGATCCGACCAAGATGGTGCCTTCCGATGTGGACGACGCTTTCGTCGCCGTGTTCGAGTTCCAGGGCGGCGCGCTGGGCACCATGGAAGCGTCGCGCTTTGCGCCCGGCCACAAGAACTACAACAGCTTCGAGATCAACGCCGAGAACGGCTCGATTCGCTTCAACCTGGAGCGGCTCAACGAACTGGAAGTGTTCTGGGCGAAGGAAGAGCCGAAGGAGACGCGCGGTTTCCACACGGCGCTGATCAGCGAGAGCTTCCACCCCTACTGGGCCAACTGGTGGCCACACGGGCACATGATCGGTTGGGAACACAGCTTCGTGCACGAGTTCCATCATTTCTTCGACGCCATCGTCAACAACAAGGACGTCGCTCCCTATGGCGCGACCTTCGTGGACGGCTATCGCAATGCGGTGATCTGCGACGCCATCCTGGAGTCAGCGCAGAGCGGGCGCGCGGTAGACATCAAGTACTAAGCCGGGCGCGCGGCTGTGCCGGGTCTTTGGGTAGGGGCGTATGGGTAATACGCCCCTACGTTCCCTTTGAAAAAACGGATAGCACAACGAGGAGTCTCTAGTGGGCACTTACGATCCAAAA
>DAOTZZ010000385.1:0-6126 GCA_034433965.1 Anaerolineae bacterium | reverse complement strand
ATCTGATCGGTCCCCAACAGAGTCTCTAGCTGAGGGATCGGCACACCGAGCTGATGCCGCTCCACCAGTCGGTGAAAGCGTTCGCCGCGGCGCACCGACAGCTCATGCTCGAACAGCGGCTCGGCCTCCACGGCTGGCCAGCGTTGATTGAGGACATAGCGCAACTGGAAACGGCGCGGGCAGTCTATGTAATCCTGCAAACTGGCCTGGGTGAAAGCAAAGCCTTCTGGCAACAACATGGGTATTGTCCTCGCACTACTCCCAGTAGTGACCATTCACATAACTGCCCAGATGGATCAGCGGAAGGGCAGGTTGATTCTCGTAGGCCGGACCCTTATGGGCATAGCGTCCCATGTTCCACGAAATGATCAACTCGCGTTTGGCCCGCGTGATCCCCACATAGAGCAGGCGCAGCCGCTCGCAGGCGTATTCGATGCGCGCGCGCCGGGTTGCCTCTCCTGCCTGGTAGGCGGGCAGTTTGCCAACCAGGTAGTCCAGTTGCGCCAGCAATTCGGCCCCAAGATTCAGTCGCAGGCTACTGCTATCTGGAATGTAGCGCACGAACCAGCGCTCGTCGCGGTAGGAGTCGTAGAGCATGGCAGACGGAAAATCGTAATTGCTCACAGACAGCAGGTAGACACGATCCCACTCCAGACCCTTGGCTGCATGCATGGTGGCAATGGTCACAACGCCCGGCCTGGGCGTATAACCGGCTTCGTCATCGTCGAAGCCCAGGAAGCGGCGTTGATTCTTGTTGATTGCCGTCAACTCGGCTACGAAATCTGCCAGTCGCCAGTCCGGATGGGAATTGGCGAGGGCGCGCAGCGTCACGGCCACCTTGTGCCCCAGGGCGAGATCGGCAGGAGTGTCGAAAAGGTCCTGGGAGATGGTCAGGACAAGTTGATCAATGGGAAGATCCGTGAGGCGCAGCCAGCGGCGGACATTGAAGCGGAAACGCTCCAGTTCATCGGCTACCCAGTGATAGGTTTCTGGTAGCTCTGGCAAAGAGGGCTGATTGCCCGGATCGTCGGGCCATAACAGTTGCTCGACAGTGGGCACCGACTTGAAGTATGCCGATAGGGCGGCGGAAATCTCTGTCTCAGCGCGTATCAGGTCGCGACGCTCGTCTGAAAGATAACTCCAGAAAAGCTGCTTGAGCCGCTGCAAATGGTCGGGACGCGACAGGTATTCCAGCACGGCGATCAACCGCCCCACAGCCTGTCGAGTCTGCGACGTGCTGCGCAGCAGTTCCTCAAAACGCACCTGAGGATAATGACGGCGCAATTCCTCGGCCAGAGCATAGCCGCGGTTGTTGTCCGGCACCAGCACCGCTACCGTGTAAGGGTGGGGGCGACCGTCCTCGAAAAGCCCTACCAGAGGTAGCGCGCTGCGGTTGATCACATACTCCAGTTCTGCGGCTGGGGAGATTTTGTCGTCCGGGCGATAGCGTAACTCAATCTGACACTCTTCATCGGGCGGATTCGGGTCGGGATCGTCAGCGCTTGTTGGCTGGATGACGCCGCGCAACGATCCCTGGCGACCATGTGGCTGGTATTCGAAGGTGGCACGCAGCGCTGGTGTGGGATGTTCTTCGGTTGCCCAACGCACCAGTTCATTCGCCAGATCAATGATCGGAGCTGCTGAGCGCCCGGATACAGATAGCGGCTTTTCTTCCACATCCTCACGATCGAGAAAGCGACGCAAGAAGCCGGGATTGGCCGTGGTGAAGGTTGTGTAGATGGCCTGGTTGGGATCGCCGACGCGTACCCAGTTGCGTTCTCCGCTGAGCAGACGCAACATTTCTTCTTGCAGGCGCGAGCTATCCTGAGCTTCGTCCTCCAACACGAAAGGCCAGCGTTGCTGGAGGCGGGCCAGGAAGTCTGGCTCGCTTTCCAGCACGTCGAGTGCCAGCCGAACCAGGTCGTCGAAATCCACAGCGCCGCGATAGGCCAGGCTGCGCTGATAGTCTGCGTACGCCGCCACGGCAAAGCGGGCCAGTTCGAATTCGGCGGGCACATCCTCCAACAGCGCCATCAGTGCCGCGGGAGACTGGCGGAGATCTTTGGCCTGACGGATGAAGATGCTGACCAGGTTGGGCAGTTCTTCCTCAAACCCCTGCCAGGCTGCACGCGGGTCTGATCCAGGATCGAGATACACCTGCAGGCGCTCGCGCCACTGTACGGCAAGCTGGGCGACGATGTCGTGCTGAATGAGTTGGGTTTCCTTCTCATCCAGGATGAGGAAGTCCCCAGAAAGGCCAACAAGCGCTGGACGCTCGTGAATGATGTCGCGCGCCAGGCCGTGCAGGGTACGCACACGATAGCCTACATGCCCGATCAGGTGATAATCTTGCGTGAGAATCTGGGCAATGCGCGCGCGGAAGCTGTTGACTGCTGAATTGGTGAAGGTGACAATGAGCACTTCCTGATCAGGACCAACCTGGCCCGTGTAGATCAGGCGAGCGGCTAGATGAGCCAGGGTGAAAGTCTTACCGCTACCGGGGACAGCCGCAATGCCCAGTTTGCCACCGCGGTACTTGTAGACTATCTCCTCCTGTTCTGGGCGGAGGCGAAACGAAACAGTCTCAGCGCTCATGCAGAGCCTCCCCAGGACAACGGCTGTTGTTGCTGCAACTGCTGCAGGACGCGGAGCAGTGGGCCGCGCTGCTCATAGCCCTGCTCACCCAGCTCGGCGACGGCAGCATAGACCCGTTGCCGACACCGGCGCACCAGCCCCACGATTAGACGGCGCAAGGCATCATCACGAGCGGCAACTTCCATGCTGTCTGTCCAGACCTGATCGGCAGGGTAGTTCCTGGACAAGACGTAGGGGTGGGTCAGAGGTTGCTCCAGGCGCTCCCACCAGGAAGTACTGCCCACATCAAGCCAAAACTGGTAGTCGGTCCAGCGATTGCGCATTAGGAACGTGTAGGCGGGAGCCAGAAAGACGGCATCGCGCTGTTCGTCCTGCCAGCTAGTGACATACAGCGCGCCGAGCAAACCCTGACGCACCAGTTCGTAGTACTCACGACTGACGGTATCCCAGCTTTCTTCGACGCCATCGGGGTAGAGCGTCTGACGGAAGCGCCGTGCCGATTCGACGAGTTCGGCGACGATGCGCCCGGCCTCTGCGTCGGCATGAAAGCCAAACTCGGGTTGGGAGAGCACTTCTCCGAAGAGTCGGCTGAAGAAATGGTCGGGCGGAATCTGGCCGAGATCGCTCTGGGAGTAGTCTATCAGCCAGGCGCGCAAGCGTTCGTAGCGTTCTCCGGCCAGGTAGGAAATGCGTTGTTGAGTGGCGGGCTGAATGTTGTCGAAGCTGCCCAGTTCGGCGCGGCCAGGACGGTAGACGATCTGCGCCAACAGCCAGGCGCGGATGGGATCGAGATCGGCGATGGCGCGATGCAGGGCATCGGCAAAATCCTGCACAGGGGGTATGAAGCCCCAGTGAGGATGTGCCAAAGCCGTCAGGGTGAGGACGACGCGCGCGGCGGGTTCTTCGCGCAACGCGCGAGATGGTCGGTGCGACACCACCGGCACGCCACGTTCTTCCAGACGGGTGGCCAGCGAGAAACGCAGCGCATCGCTCATGTACGGCGCGACAATCACGATTTCGCGCGGAGGCACTCCACCCTGAACGAGCGCGGTCACCTCGTCCACGACCCAATCAACCATTTGCGGGAAGAAGCGGGCGGAATGAATCACCAGGGGGCGCGCTTCCGGGGTCGTGGCGATAACAGAGGACGCAGGTTCGCCGGATAGGATGGCCGACAGCGAATCGGCCAGGGCAGCCATTACTGGGGACGTGCCGACCAGCTCTTCTGAGACTTCGCGCTCGTCGGCTTCCTCAGACAGGCGGTACATTCCAGCCGGATCAGCACCCAGGAACAGGCGAAAACCCCCATCGTGGTCGTAGAGGAAAAGCGCAGAATCCAGGCCGGGCAACAACCAGCGGATGAAATCCTCGACCAGGGGGAAATTCTCTTCCAGGTTGTCGGCGATCAGATGACGGTAGCGACTGCGCATGTAACGCTCGAAGAGCGGCTCGCGCAGCAGATGCGTCATAAAAACTTCGATCTGCAATGAGAAGTCGAGCAGGCTGTACTGCAGACATAGGTCACGGAAACGTCTGGCGATCTCCAGGCAGGCGCGATAGACGGGCGGACGGCTCGAATGGCGATCTCCCCAGGCTGCGATCAGACGTTCGGCGACAGCATCCAGGGGAATCTGGTTCATGGCAGCCTTGGAGAGGTTGTCAAGAGTCTGGCGCATGATCTCGAAAGAGGTCACGGAGACGCTGTCGAAGACTCCTGTCTTCTGCGCTTCCAGTACCAAGCGGGCCATGAAGTACTGTGCCGTCTCAATAGTCAGAAACAGGGGCTCCAGGGTTGGGTCGGCGAAACCGGCGGGTTGCCAGACAAGGGGCCAGAACACTTCCAGGCTACGGCGGGCCAGCCCGCCAAGGGTCACGATATCAATAGCCGCACCCGGTGGCCAGTCTGTGTCTGAGAAGGCACGATAGTAGGGCCAGCCCAGAGCGCGGTGTGGCAGGAGGATCAAGATTTGGTCTCCGCTCACTCCCGCATTCAACAGTTCGCGGACGTAAACGACAGCGCGCGTTGTCTTGCCCGTGCCGGCTGGCCCTTCGACGAAATACACGGTCATGAAAAGACCCTCGTGTCGCAAGATTGAAGCAGCCTGACAAACACTTGTTCTAGCACACTATAGCATAAGGTTGTGAAAAAGACGAACACCCAGGCACTCGCTCTGTGGTATGATAGGTGCCGGTATGGTGAGCTTAACGAATTGACAAGGGATGGTACATCCGATGAGCACTCCAGTGCCAGACCAACCCTGGCACACTATGACGGCGGACGAGGTATTGGTTGCGCTCAAGACCGACCGCGTCAAGGGGTTGACAACGGCAGAAGCGGGAGCCCGCCTGGCGTTGGTTGGGCCGAACGCACTGCGCGAGCAACCCCGACCTTCCTTCTGGCAACGTCTGCTGGCGCAGTTCCAGAGTTTTGTCATCTATGTGCTAATCTTCGCAGCGCTGCTATCTGTAGCTCTGGGAGACTGGATCGAAGCTGCCGCTATCCTGGCGATTGTCTTGCTGAATGCTGCGTTAGGGGTCATCCAGGAAGGCAAGGCCGAAGAAGCTCTGGCGGCGCTGCGCAAACTCACAGCCCCGGAGGCGATCGTCGTCCGCGATGGCTTGCAGCAGAGTATCCCGGCCAGTCAGATCGTACCAGGGGATGTTGTGGTTCTGGAAGCCGGCAACTATGTGCCCGCCGACGTCCGCTTGCTGGAAGCCATCAATCTGAAAGTGGACGAGTCTTCCTTCACCGGGGAGTCGGTGCCGGTGGACAAGCGGGCTGATGTCACCATGCCCGCTGATGCCCTGCCGGGCGACTGTAAGAACATGGGCTACATGGGCACTACAGTCACCTATGGGCGCGGTCGCGCGGTGGTGGTCAGTACTGGTATGGCGACCGGGATCGGCAGGATCGCTGACATGATTCAGTCTACCGAAGAAGAGACAACACCTTTACAGCGCAGGCTGGATCAACTGGGCCGCACGCTGAGCATCGCAGCGCTGGCCATTTGCATCGTGGTAGGACTAGTGATCTTTGCCCGCGAGATCAGCTCGGGGGATACCAATCTGGTAAATGCTCTCGAAGACTCGGTGCTCACTGCGGTAGCTCTGGCTATTGCGGCGGTGCCTGAGGGGCTTCCGGCCATCGTGACCATCAACCTGGCGATCGGCATGCGGGAGATGATCCACCGCAACGCACTGATCCGGCGGCTCCCGGCGGTCGAGACGTTGGGCAGCGCGTCGGCGATCTGCTCCGATAAGACAGGCACGCTAACCCAGAACCAGATGACCGCTGTCAGATTGTATGTCAGCGGCATGTCCATAGAAGTCACGGGAAGCGGGTATGCCCCACAAGGAGAATTCGTTCTCAACGGGAGCAGGGTAGACATCGCGACTCTGCCGGACGCTTACCAACTGGTTGCAGGCGGCCTGCTGGCCAGCGATGCCCGGTTGGAAGCGAGCGGTGTGGCTTTGACCGGGGGCAATAACGGCAACAAGCCCGAATTCCGTATGGTAGGCGATCCGACAGAG
>DAOTZZ010000384.1:0-7910 GCA_034433965.1 Anaerolineae bacterium | reverse complement strand
CGAGGTCACTCCCATCACCTGCAGATCGCCCACAGTCGTCAGGATGGCGATTCGGGTGACGTTCTGTCCCCTTTGCACCAGGGGGACGAACGCTGGTAAGGGGGAAGAGAGCGGCAGTTCTGGCTTGGTTTCCTGCCGATCAGCAGGCCAGGCTGCCAGCAGATGGCCGTCCGCCGAGTAGATGGCGACCCCGCCGTCGAACAGGACGCGCAGCCAGGGCGACTGTTCTAACGCGGTTTGCAGCGCGTGCGGGTTGCTGGCGGGAAATTGGAGCGCGTTCAACGCCTCGCGCCGTTGAACGAGCTGATCGGAAAGGCCCTCCGCCGCCCCGACAACTACCTGGGCATTGTGGTTGACAAGCATGTCGCGCATCGCCGCCTGGTGCAGGGCGACGCCTCCGAAAGCAACGGCCACCAACAATGCCAGCAAGGGCAACACTACAAAGATCAGCAGTTGCAGAGGGAAACTAGTCCGACGGATTTTCATGGGAGGCAGGCAATTCCAGGAGACCCAGTTGCGCGGCAATGACAACCGCCTCGGTGCGGTTGGCTGCGTGCAGTTTTTCAAATATCCGGCGCAGATGGCCCTGAACAGTGCGATCGCTGATATTCAACAACAGTCCAATGGCTTTGTTGGTCAGCCCACGAGCGGCAGCCTGGAGCACCTCGCTTTCGCGTTCGCTCAGCGGTTCGTAGGGTGTCCGGGGTTCGTGCGATGCGATGACGGCGTGCATCAGCTTGGGCAAGATTTCTGGATCGAGCACGGATTTGCCCTCATAGACCGCCCGCACTGCCGCAATGATTTCTTCCATGTCTGCGGTTTTGAGCACAAAGCCATTAACGCCGGCCTCCAACGCCGCCACGATGAAGGGATCGTCGTCGAAAGCGGTCAGGATAAGCAGGCCCACCGGTAGCTTGCCGGCGCGAACACGGCGTGCTACCTCAATGCCGCTGTAGCCTGGCATCTGAATATCCAGCACGGCTACATCGGGCAGATGCTGCTCGATCAGGCGCAGAGCCTGTTCGCCATCTTCTGCCTCGGCCACCACATCTATTCCTGCAGCCGAAAGAAACAGCTTGATGCCATGTCGGACTACCTGATGGTCGTCGGCCAGGACAACGCGAATAGATGGCTCTGTGTTCATAGCTTTGCCCCCGCTGTAGAACCTGCTCCTATGTTAACAGGGTTGCGGGCGTTTTCCACTACGCCGAAATGCCTATGGCGTATGCGGTATCTGGCGCTACGGCTACCCCTGGTAGCGCTGTACACTGCGGGATGATCGGGAGGAGCAATCGCCGTGCCCTATGAATTCAGCGCAAACCTGACGGGCGAGCATCTGGTAACAGAAATCCGCCGGGCACTGATGTCGGCGGGACTGCATGTCGCGCAGGCGTTCGATCTGCGTTCGGCCTTTGCTCTGGCAGCCGCTCCCCAATGCCCCCATCATAGCCTGGCACCGTGTGATTGCCAGTACAGCGTGCTGCTGGTCTATGGGCAGGTTGCAGGGCTGGTAACGTTGATCGTCTATGGTCATGAAGCGCGCTGTTGGATCGCCCTGGTTGCTCCTGCCTCAGTGCAGCCATCGCCTGGCCTGACCGCGGAAATCATCCGGGCGTTAACTGCAGCCCGCCTGATTGGCCCGGCCATTAGCGAGAGGGATGGGTGACTATCACAAGGAGATAGAGGGTGCCATGCACGGATATGGATTCGATATGAGCTGGGGTGGCTGGTGGATGTTGTTGTTCTGGCTTGGCGTGCTCGCCCTGATCATCTGGGGGGTGCGCTCGCTGATCGTCGGCTCGACATCCTCTGAGGAGCGGCGGGGGCCGTCTGCCCAGGACATCGCCGCTCGCCGCTACGCGCAAGGCGAGATTTCGCGCGAGGAGTATTTCGATCTGATCAGTGATCTTGAGCTGCCGCACAAGGCAAAAAGGAGCGAACGGTAATGGCAAAGCAATCATGGTTGGGCGTCGCGGCACTGGCTGTAGCGCTCTTGGCGATAGTGGGGTTGGGGGCCTGGACGACTTACGCTCAAGGGCCTCGCGGGTACGACACGCCCTGTGGCTACGGATCAGGTATGATGCACGGCTCGATGATGGGCGGGTGGAGTAGCGGAAACTGCACGGGGGCGAACGGCATGTGGCATGGAGGCATGATGGGGATGATGGGAGGCTGGTACGGCGCGCCAGGGTGTCCTTTTGCCGGGATGATGGGCTATGGCAATTCCGCAATCGGCATGATGGGTAGCTGGACACCGCCCGCTGACCTGGCCCCTGCTGGCGATCGGCTAACCCTTGAGGAAGCGGTCGCTGTGGCTCAGGCGTATGTGGCTGCCTGGGAGGCCCCGAACCTGGTGGTGAGTGAGGTGATGCAGTTCGACAATCACTTCTACGCTGAGGTCGTCGAAACCGATAGCGGGCGTGGTGCATTCGAGTTCCTCATCGATCCGGCGAGCGGTACTGTGATCTTGGAACCCGGCCCCAACATGATGTGGAATCTCAAATACGGGATGCACGCTGGCTGGGGTCAGCCTCGCACACGGTGGACTACGCCCGCCGGTGCCGACGAAGCCGAAATGGCTATCTCCGCTACCGAGGCGCGCGCTGCTGCCCAGGCCTACCTGGATGCCAATTACCCTGGTCTGACGGCGGATGAAGAGGCCGAAGCATTCTACGGCTACTACACGCTACACATCCTGGAAAACGGGCAAATCGTGGGGATGCTGAGCGTCAACGGTGCGACCGGCGACGTCTGGCTGCACTACTGGCACGGTGAGTTTGTCGCCATGAGCAGCCTGGAGTAAGCTGCAGTATTATCCCCACACAGGAGCCGGCCATTTGTCAGACCGGCTCCTGTGCGTTGAAAGGCTGGCGAACGAACGCGCCATTTGGCGTATGCTGTGAGAGCACCTTGGCCATATAATACTGAATACCCCACCCCGACTGGGGTGGGGTAACAAGTTCGATCTCGAAGAGGAGCCGTTGGGATGGAGCGACATTCGCACGAAGCACACGGCCATGAGGTGCGTATGCAGCATACCCCGGAAGCGCAGATTGCGCGCGGTGCGCTCGCCGAGCAATCAGTCCACGCAGAACATGAGCACAGCGCTCATCCCCCTGAGCAGCGAGGGCACGTGGACCACACAGGCCATGAAGCCCTGTTTCGCCATCGTTTCTGGGTGTCGCTCGTCTTGACTGTGCCGGTTCTGCTCTTCAGCCCCATGATTCAAGACTGGCTTGGTTTCACCATGCCCGATATCACTGGCAGTCGTTGGATCGGCCCCGCTTTTGCCATTGCCATCTTCTTCTACGGCGGGCTGCCGTTTATTCAAATGGCGCGGCCCGAAGTGCAGACTCGCCGTCCGGGCATGATGACGCTGATCTCGTTGGCGATCAGCACGGCTTTTGTGTACAGCGTATTCGCCCTGTTCATCGCCCCCGACAGCGGTTTCTTCTGGGAAATGGCGACGCTGATTGACGTGATGCTGCTGGGACACTGGATCGAGATGCGCAGCATCCGGCAGGCCTCCGGCGCATTGCGGGAACTGGCGAAACTCATTCCGGACACGGCGGAGCGCCTCCGCGAAAACGGCGAGAGCGAAACGATTCCCGTGGCCCATTTGCAAGTGGGCGATCTGGTGCTGGTGCGCCCCGGAACGAGCATCCCCGCCGATGGCCTGGTTGAGGATGGGCATTCTGCTGTCAATGAAGCCATGATCACTGGTGAATCCAGGCCTGTGGAGAAAAACGTCGGCGACAGGGTCATCGGCGGAACCATCAACGGTGACGGTAGCCTGCGCGTGCGCATCACGGCTACAGGCGATCAAACCGCCCTGGCAGGCATCATGCGGCTGGTCGAGCAGGCGCAGCAGAGCAAATCCCATACTCAGATTCTGGCTGACAAGGCTGCTGGTTGGCTATTCTACATCGCTCTCGTCACCGCCGCGCTGACCGCAGCAGCCTGGCTTGTCGCGGTGGGTTTTGAGCTAGAAGTTGTGGAGCGCGCAGTGACCGTGCTGGTCATCGCCTGCCCACATGCGCTTGGTTTGGCGATCCCCTTGGTGGTGGCGATCAGCACGGCGCTTGGAGCACGCCATGGCATTCTCGTCCGTGACCGGCTGGCGCTCGAAAAAGCTCGTCTGATTGATACGGTCATCTTCGACAAGACCGGTACGTTGACAGAGGGGCAGTTTGGCGTGGTCGCCATGGCTACCGTGGACGGCTGGGACGAAGAGCAGGCATTGGCGCTGGCCTTTGCTGTAGAGGGAGACTCGGAACATCTAATCGCGCGAGGTATTCGCCACGCGGCTGAAGAACGCGGTCTGACATCTGTTCCTGTGCAGGACTTCGAAGCCATCAAGGGACGTGGGATTCGGGCCAGTTACAACGGGCACACGGTCTACGTAGGCGGGCCGCGCCTGCTGGAGATGCTTGGCAATGACCTGCCAGTAACTCTGGCACGCTTTACTGAACAGGCGGGACAGAAAGGACATTCTGTCGTATATCTAGTCGAGGAGACACAGCCGGTTGCCGCCTTCGCCCTGGCCGATGTAGTTCGCCCAGAGAGCCGAGAAGCAGTGGCCCGTCTGCAGCGGATGGGCTTTGAAGTGGCCATGCTGACAGGTGACAGCGAAGCAGTGGCTCGCGCCGTGGCCGAAGAGTTGGGAATCACCGCCTATTTCGCCGGCGTGCTCCCAGAGCATAAGGATCAGAAAGTGGCCGCTTTGCAACAACGCGGTAAGCGGGTGGCGATGGTGGGTGATGGGGTCAACGATGCGCCTGCCCTGACGCGGGCTGATGTGGGAATCGCGATCGGTAGCGGCACAGATGTGGCGATCGAGTCGGCAGGGATTATCCTGGTGCGCAACAATCCGCTCGACGTGGTCAACATCTTCGAACTGAGCCGCGCGACCTACCGCAAGATGATCCAGAATCTATTGTGGGCCACCGGATATAACGTCTTCGCACTGCCTCTGGCAGCGGGGGCCCTGGCACCTCTGGGACTTCTGTTGTCCCCAGCGATCGGCGCGCTGCTCATGTCGTTGAGCACAGTGATCGTCGCGATCAACGCGCAATTGCTACGGCGCGTGCGGCTAACGGCGTAAAGGGGGACGTGACCACCGAGATGGCGAAGTTGGAATCAGTGCATCGTTCTTCTCCAGCGGTCAGCGCGCCATCCCGCTGCCAGACGGCGCTCTTCTACTCCCACCACGCCCTCGCCGCCAATTCCTTCGGGCAGGGCAGGTATTCGTGCGCCGGGAGCGCCCCGACCTGCGCCTGGGCCGCGGCGCAGGTCAGCGCTTGCCAGTTGAGGGCGGGCTGCACTTCGAAGGTGTAGAAGGCGGTCTGGCGGCGAGGGCGCGGTGGAGAGAGTAAGCAGAGTGCGCCATCAGCCGCCAGGTCCCCCTGTTGTTGTTACGCCGTATCGGTCAGGAGTTGAGTCTCGTGCTCGCGCAAGAAGGCTTCGGGTGCACCCCAATCTGGACTTGACCCTGTATCCAGCCGATGAACGGTTCGTCCCCGCACAAGAAAATGCCCCGGTCAGGCCTGACCGGGGCACGCTGTTAGCAGGCGGAATTCACGGGGCTGCACCACCGCTCTCTGGGCCATCAGGTGGGACAGTCTCTGCCCCTGGCTCAGGTGGCATCGGTGTAGGCTCTTCGGTTGGCACCGGCGTGGCGGTCGGCCAGGGCGTCGGTGTGGGAGATGGCTCCTCTGTGGGAATGGGCGAGGCGGTTGGGAACGGGGTTGGCGTAGACTCTGGAGCGTCCTGCACCAGGAGTTCGTCAATCGCCCACCCCGCCACCCCCAGGGATGGCGGCAAGTCACCGCTCGTCTCCAGTCGGAAGCGCAGCCAGACAACCTGCCTGTGATAGAGCGCCAGGTCAACGCTGCGCTGGACCCACCCGGTCACCAGGCCAGGCTGGCGGTCGAGCGCGCGCAGGCCGGAGCGCGCTGGAGGGCTGGCGGAGCGTCGCGTCGGCGAACCAACCTGCGCCCTGGTAAGCCTGGGGCTCGACGCGCCAGGCGTCCTCCGCTCCCCAGCTAGCGGGGTTGTGCGCAGCACTCTCTAACCGCTACAGCTCATCAAGCTGGACGATATGATGTCTGAGCGCGTAGAGAGCGGCCTGGACGCGATTGTCGACTCCCAGCTTCTGCAGAATGCTGCTCACATGCGCTTTCACTGTCTTCAGCGTGATATTGAGCTGCGCGCTGATCTCCTGATTGCTCAAACCATGTGTCACCTCGTAGGACTTCAAGCTCGCGTTCCGTAAGCACGTCGGGGGATGGCTCATTCTGTCCAGGATCAGGACGCATAGCCTCGGCCAGGCGGCGTGCAGCTTCTGGGTGCAGGTAGAGTTTACCCTGCCGAGTCGCCTGGATAGCCGCTGCCAGTTCCTCGGGGTCCACATCTTTCATCAGATAGCCAGCAGCTCCCGCCTGGATGGCCTGCACGACTTTGGAGGTATCTACAAACGCACTCAATATAATGACGCTGACTTCGGGATAGCATTCATTGATCGCCTGCATAGCTTCGATGCCGCTCAGGTTGGGCAGGACGATGTCCATCAGTACCACGTCGGGGCGCAAAACACCGACAAGCTCTAGAGCATCTTCGGCGTTGGTCGCTTCTCCCACCACCGTTATATTGGGCTGAGTGGACAAGAAAAACCTCAACCCCTGACGCACCATGTGGTGGTCGTCCACTAACAGAACACGGGCGGGAGTCTCGCTAGGCATGGGTTTCCACGGTTTCAGTGGTCAACGGGATGCGAACGATGATGGAGGTAGCTCTGCCAGGCTGCGACCTGACCTGCAAAGCTCCGCCGAGCATTTCGGCTCGCTCGCGCATACTGGTCAATCCCAGCGATCCTGTGCGCTGCTGAGCAACGGTTTGTGGATCGAAGCCCACACCATCATCCCAGATGGTCAGTGTCACCATTTGGTCGCAGACTTCCAGGTTGATCTCGGCATGGGTGGCATTTGCGTGGCGAGCAATGTTGCTGAGCGCTTCCTGGGCAATCCGGTTGAGATTTTGCTGCACAGCCAGAGGCAGGCAGCGGGTATTACCCCGGATAGTCAGTTTTACCTGCGTACCGGCAGAACGCCTCAGGCTTTGAGCGTGTTGGCGAAGCGCGCTATCAAGATTACCGGCGTCCAAATCGATGGGGCGCAATTCATTGATGAGGGTGCGCATTTCTGTCTGGATCACTTTGGTCTGTTCCACCAGCATGTCCAGGGGTTGGAGGCTGATCCCAGGCTTATCTGCCAGAGCAGACCGTAAGCCACAGGCTGTCAGGCTAAGGGTAAACAGCGACTGAGTGATTGAGTCGTGCAACTCACTGGCCAGACGGCGCCGCTCTTCCATGATGGTCAGAGTTCGGCTTCTGTTCTGAAGCTGCCAGTTTTCGATCAGCACGGCGATATTTTCCGACAAAGCCTGGACAAGCATAGACATTCGCGCCGGGATTTCTTTCAACTGGGGCCGCATTAGCACAAGCATACCCAGAATGTGTCCATGAGTCTGCAAAGGACGGATCGATAGCTTGCGGATGCCCAATGCCTTGAGAGTCTCTGCTACTGGTGGTTCAAGGCCTGCTTCCTCAGCATAAACATCATCAATGCACACCCTCCCCTGGCGCTGAATGGCGAGTTGAAAAACGCTGGTTTGCATCAGGTGGAAACACCGGCGTAGTAACCGTTCACGCTGGCACCGCTCGCAACGTCCGGAAGCTTTCTCCTGACACTCTTTACAAACCGGCACAATAGTTGCGATCTTTCCTGCATCATCGAATAAGACGAGCGAAATAATGTCAGTCCCCAAGACTTCTTGAATAATGTTGAGGGCGGACTTTGCCGTGCTGTATAGATCAGCCTGATTGTTGGCCAGACTGGCAACCTGCACCATGG
>DAOTZZ010000383.1:0-5171 GCA_034433965.1 Anaerolineae bacterium | reverse complement strand
CAAACAGCCCCAGCCGTCCGCGCATGGGAATGGGCGCCGCCAGGCGCTGCGGATGGGCCAGCTTCCAGCCGACCAGGTCACCTGGCCAGTCGCCCAGGTCCAGGTGTTGGTCGCGCAGCGCGGCGAAGCTCTCGTGATCGAACGTCACCATGTCCACCACTTCGACCGTGCCCACCAGCGCTCCGCGCACCAGCGCCTGAGGATCAAGCCCATAGGCGGCGCAGGCATCGTGTTCGATATTTCCGCCGGCGTGGATGAGGAGGGGGCCGCGGTAGTGGGTGTGCCAGGTACGCAGCTCGATGGTTTTGCGCCCCTGCAAGATCAACTCGGCCCAGGGTTGGCGGATGGAGAGCACCTTCATCAGCGAGTATCCTCCTCAAAGGGTTCGGCGTGTACGGTGATCGTGCCGAAGGAAAACTGTCCGAAAGCCGCGCGAATGGTGCGCAACTGCTCGCCCTGCACATCCAATCCCTGGTCGAATTCCGCCCTGAGCGTTATCTTCGCGTTTAACTTGTGGGCTTCCTGGGCGAAAGCCTCGGTCACCTGCTTGAGGCGTTTGTAACGTTCCCAACCGCCCTTGAAGGTCACCTGAATCTGTTCGCTCCCAAATTCGGCAGCAAAATCCTGTTCGAGCCAGAACTCCCCCTTGCCTATCTGTGGAATGATCAGGCCCAGCGCGCGCAGTTCAGCGGCTTCCTGGGGACTGTGTGTGTCGAAGCGCACCGTGAGCCGGCGCAGCTTGCTGATCTTCTGGTCGCTGCACCGGTCGAGCACCTGTTGGAATGCCTGAGCAGGCGTGCCAGAGCCTTCGAGCCGAATGATTGGAGGTGGCGGGACGACGCCGCAAGTGCACCGTTCAACCGGATTGCCACAGATCGGGCACCGCTCAACGGGGAGTGGCGGGGGTACCGGCGTCACCCCCTTGATGGGCCATCCCAGGCGTGCATACTCCTCAGGGGTGTACAGGCTCGTGTCGTCACCAATGCGGATGACGGGTCGAGGCGACTGGTTGTTGTAGCCCATTTGCTCATGGGCATCATAATAGACCCAATCGCCCTGCTCGACACCGTTGCTGATGGTCTTCTTGAGCTGATTGAGATCAAGCACCATGCGCAGGCTCATCTTGCGGGCAAAGGCGCGGCGCAGCTCTTCGGTCGTGAGGTGCGTCTGTCCCTTATCCCACGCATGAGCACGCACATACTTGGCCGAAAGGGTTGGCGTATCCTGCGTCAGGACCTTTTCGAGGGACTTAAGCACGCGCAACACCACTTCGCTCTGATCTAGCTTCGTGTCGCCCTGTTCCTGGGGCTGCAACTGTTCGCGAGCCAGGTTTGCATGTGCCTGGGGAGCATTGCCAGAAGGATAATAGAGCCAGCGGTATGTCTTGGTGATAGACACGCGCACGTCCAGTTCAGCGGCTTCGCCCAGCTTCTTCAGTTTCTCGCGCTGCTCCTCGTAGAACTCGCGCAGGCGTTCTGGGTCGCTGAGAATACGCTGAATGGCGAGATAGCGCTGGGCGTTGGCGACCATGTTCTGCCGCTGATCATGGTCGGCCACCAGAAAGACCAGATTGTTCTTATACGTGCGATAGCCTTCCTGAGCACCAGCATAACTGAAAAGGCGCATGACCAGATCGGGTGGAGTTTCCTGCTGGGGTCGAGTCGTCGCTGCATCATAGTGCACGATGACCAGTTTGGGCGTGTCGGCATTGTCTTCGATGTCCACCGGCTCATTAGGAAAGAAGACGGGCTGGAGATACCCTTTCTTCCATATTCCACGGATGCGGTGGTCGAGTTCCATTTTGGCCTTCACCAGGCCAACCATCGCCACTTCGTCAGCGATGATCTTGTTCAGAGACGGCTCTGTCTTGAAACGGAAACGGTGACCATCGTATTCCAGAAACCAACCCTTGTCCGTCAGGTTCTCGGCGGTCTTGCGAATCAAGGCCGGGTCATCCCCCGGCGCGAGGACGGCCAGGGTCAGATCGGTCAGGTCAACGCCGGAGGCAACGCCCTGAGTCAGGCTATGGATAAAGATAGTGGTTGCCACGCGCTGAGTGACAGGCGTACCTCCCAACATCTCATCCAACACCTGCGCATGAGCCTGAGAGCCGGCCAGAGGGCTGACGATGTCCGCTTCAATGACCTGCTTGAAGCGCGGGCGTTCCAGGCGACTGGTCAGGTCACTGGCGATGTCCTCTTGCTCCAGAGCGATGTGGTGAGGATGAATCAGGAAGATGTCGTCGCGAGGGGCATGCCACAGGTTGCGCACGACCATGGCCAACAGTCGCAAAGCGCCGCGCGTCTTTTGGAAATTGGGAATAGTTGAGACCTTGCGGTTAAGCGTGGTCAGCAATTCGGGATGGAAGGGATAGTTTGCTACGATTTCCTGGCCATACTCAGCGCGTAGCGCTCTTTGGGGCAGGTCCGCTCCAAGCCCCAGGCACTGCTGATAGTAGTCCATATAGGCGCGAGCGGTATCTTCGGCGGCCTGTCGGTCGATGTGCCTGAACAGGCGGTGAGTGACGATAGCTGCGATTTCCGTCTCCGTTGAAGGCGTGATCACCCGCTCCTGCCGTGCAGAGAGGCGGCGGGTCTCCGCGATTTCGTGTTCAAGTTGCTGGTGAAGCTCTTGTGACTCTTGCCCGAATGCGTCAGATACGTCAGCCAGGGTTAGCACAACCACGACGTGTTGTTTGCTGGCAGCGAACTCAAACAGGGACATCAAGAAAGCCACTGTCTGCTCGGCCAAGTCCGATCGCCCCGTTGCAGTGGGGACAGATTTGGCCGTGCGCAAGTGACGAGCGACTTCATCGAGCATGATCAGAGCAGGAGTATTTCCGACCAGGCGCTCTAGCAGGGCCGTTCCCGGCGCGGTTTTGTCCTGTTCGCTGCGGCGCACCAGGTCATAAGCAGAAGCGCCTCCCAGTTGATAGGCTATCTCCCCCCACAGTGTATAAGTAGTCACATCTGGATGTGGTAGCCCAAGCGAGGGGTCTAGATCGGAGCCGACTACCCCAGCTATTCTCACCGTGCCGGGACGAGGAACGAGATCGGCGTCAACGAAATGCGGTGGAGGGATGAAGCCCTTTGCCGCGTGATAGAGTGCGATCAGGTTATGCGTTTTTCCACCACCAAAAGCCGTTTCCAGGCGGATGATGGCATTGTTGGCCGGCCTTGCTCCCGATAAACGCCCCAGAGCCTCGCTCAGCAGGAGTTTCAACCCTTCAGTAGGATAGGTGTTGTCAAAGAAGGTATCGGGATCGCCATATACAGCGTCCGCTTGCCCTTCAATGACATCACGCAAGCGCGCCGCAAAGATTTCCTCTCGCAGCTCACCTGAAAGCACTTCGTCACGAGGTTGACAGGAATGAAAAACTGACAGCATCTTTATGTTCTCCTAACTTGATCGCTCAGCTCAATATCGTTCTTCGACACGACACTCGGAGCCCAAACTATGCCGTATGATGTTTCCCCTATCCTGACACGCACATCGCCCAGAGAGGCTGCTATCTCCGCACTGCATTGATTCATTCCCACGATACTACACCTGTTCTAAACGGGCAACTCGAGCTGCACGGCAAGCGCATCGGGAATAGATGAGGCTATTGCGTTCGCGTGGAGTGAAGGGTGAGGCAGCAGCGTGGGGTGGCTGCAGACGAACTGCAAAGCGGACAGAAACGGGCGACCCACTCTGCAGGGGACGTGGAGCGACTCCTGCACCTCCAGCCCATGAGACTGAAAACTTAGCTCGCAAAAACTGCGTGTGCGACATCCTGCGCTGACCGTACGCCTCTCTCATGTTTCCCTATGTCTGCGCCAGTTCCAATACGCTCAACCTTTAGCAGGTCAGTTTCTCTTCGGCAATCATAGGTCTCTCTCCTTTTTGCCATTACTATTACCTTCTTTGACCTGTCTGGGCAGAAACCTGGTCGTGCAAGTTATTCCCACCGCGCCCTTTCTGCCAGCTCCGCCGGGCAGGGCAGGTGTTCGTGCGTCGTCAGCGCCCCGACCTGTGCCTGGGCGGCGGCGCGGGCGTCCGGCTCCAGCGCCTGCCAGTTGAGGGCGGGCTGCACCTCGAAGGTGTAGGGGGCGGTCTGACGGTAGCGGGCGACGAGGCAGCGCCCGCGGTGCACGACGACGATGACGAGTTTGTCTTTGGGGACGGGTGGGTATACCATAGGGGTCGCCTTTCTTCTGGAGCGGGCGGGCCTGGCTCAGGGTGTTGCCCGCTTGCGGGATGGCGAGCGGGGCGGTGGTCGCAACACCGCCCTGCCCCTTCGTTTTTGGGTCAAGCAGAGCGGGCGGCGGCGATCAGTGTCTGCTGGCCAGTGTGCAGCGCGTCGCCGCGGGGTAACCACGACGATGGCCCGGCGCGACGTGCGGTTGCCAGGTTAGCGCAAAACAAAAAGCCCAGGGCGAAAGCCCTGGGTAGTACCTCACCAAAGTAGTCGGGGCGCCCGGACTTGAACCGGGGACCTAAGATTCCGAGCGGATTGGCTTGGAGTCCGGACGGGAGCCAACTGGTTTACGGGCTTGGGGAAGCTATGCAGGTGGTCTCTCCACCGCCTGTGTCTACGCCTATCCCCACCCCCACCGAGACGCCCACCCCGACGGCCACGCCCACCTTCACCCCGACGCCGACGCCCCTTTTTGCTACCCGCGCCCAGGCTCGCCAGGCCATCTTTTGAGTATCTCGAAGTCTGGTACAACCGCCAGCGCCTGCATTCGTCTTTGGGCTATCTCAGCCCTGCCGCTTTCGAAAAGCAATATGCCGACGAAATGAAGACTGTCCGGTAAAACGGGGCAAGGTCAGCTGATCTCAAACTGGAAATCCCGACGAGTGCCAGATCTCCAGGTGCTTGCCAATCAGGTAGGCTTCACACGAGGGGATCGATTCGATCAGGGATAGGCCTTGTTCTGGCCCCATGACCATCAGAGCCGTCGCCAGTGCATCGGCGATCACTCCAGTTTCAGCGACGACTGTAGCGCTGGCGAGCTTTGGCGCACAGCGTCCTGTCCGGGGATCGAAAATATGGTAAACCGCAAAGTCATCAGTATAGCTTTGTCTGTAGTCTCCTGATGTGGCCACGGCCTGATTAGTGATAGAGAATGTATGCAGCAGTGTCGCCCCAGTGTCGCGAGGCGCCTGGATGCCAATTCGCCACAGAG
>DAOTZZ010000382.1:0-4004 GCA_034433965.1 Anaerolineae bacterium | reverse complement strand
CTGGAGCAGATGTTTGTGCACGCCGTGCAGGTCTTCGAGCACGGCGCTCAGCGGGCGTGCCGCGTTGATGCGGTATTGCTCGGCGTTCCACTCGTCAATGTCTTCGATCTCGACGATCTGCGGGGCGCGGTTGCGGTACTGATCCAGGCGAGCCAGCGTCGTCACCACTTCCGCTTCCCAGGCCACCAGGTGCGCCAACACATCCTTGACCGACCAGATGCCCACCGCGCCCACGCGCAACATGTCGTCTTCGCTCAAGCCATCAATCGCTTCGAGCAGGCGAGCGCGTGCGGCCTGCAGATCGGCGATCAATTCCTCTTTGGGCATGGTTCCCTGCTTTCCGGGCATAATGCGCACGGGCCGCATTATAGCATTGCGCCGCTCAGCCACTCAACCTGATACATTTTGCGAGTCTGGAGGCACGCATCTTGTGACATTGCCAGGGAGGTTAAGAATCGTTAAAATGCTTCTGGACACCTGTTATTGTGCTTTGGGCAATATACGAAGCGGTGTCCTTATGATGCTATGGATTTTTCAGAAAAAGGAGTGGCACATGTCTCAGAGAAGCACCCGCATTGCGACGCTTGTTCTCTCCATTGTCCTGGTGGCGGCGCTGGCCGTGCCGGGGTTCAGCGCGACGGCGCAGGCTCCCCGCACTATCACTTTCTGGCATGCTATGAGCGGCAGCCGTGGCGAAGTGGTGCAGGCGCTGGTAGATAAGTTCAACGCCGCCAATCCAGATGTACAGGTCGTGGCCGAGTACACCGGCAGTTACGCCGAGACTCTCACCAAGGCGCTGACCGCTTATAGCGCGGGCGAAGGTCCGCACATCGTCCAGGTCTACGAAGTTGGCACGCGCACCATGCTCGACTCTGGCGCGATCGTGCCCGTGATGGAGGTGAGCGGCGGCAAGCTGGATCAGAGCAAGTTCGTGCAGCCCATCCTCAACTACTATGCCATTGACGGCGAACTGCGTTGCATGCCCTTCAACAGCTCTACCGCCATGCTCTACTACAACAAGGACATGTTCCGCGCCGCCGGTCTCGATCCTGAGCAGCCGCCCAAGACCTTCTCCGAAGTCTATGACATGAGCAAGAAGATCATAGATGCCGGTGTGGCTAAGTACGGCATCTCCTTCGGCTGGCCCGCCTGGATTCTGGAGCAGATGTTCGCCATGCACGATCAGATGCTGGCCGACCAGAATAACGGGCGCGATGGTCTGGCGACTGAGGTCTACTTCAACAGCGACTTCGGGGTGAAGGTGCTCAGCGAATGGCAAAAGTGGGCGCAGGACGGCGTGCTGTTCTATGGCGGGCGCGAGTACGCGGCCAACGATCCCTTCATCGCCAGCGAGTTCGCCATGCTGGCGCAGAGCACCTCCAGCCTGGGCGGCATCCAGAAGAGCGTGCAATTCGAGCTGGGCACGGCTTTCCTGCCCATCCTCGATGGCTATGAGCGCACCGGCAACAACGTGGTCGGCGGCGGCTGTCTGTGGACGATGAAGGGTAAACCCGCCGAGGATTACGAAGCGGTGTGGCGCTTCTTCGAGTTCCTGTCCGAAGTCGAGCAAGATACCTTCTGGCACAAGGGCACGGGCTACTTCCCGGCGACCAATGCCGCCGTCGAAGCGCTGGAAGCTGAAGGGTGGTTCGAGCAGAATCCCAACTTCCGCACCGCCTTCGACCAGATTCTGGCAGGTAACGACACGCCTGCCGCGCGCGGCGCCTTGTTGGGCGACTTCGTGATCATCCGAGATATTGTCGGCGCGGCCATCGAGGACGCCCTGGTGAACGGCGTTGACCCCAAAGAGGCGCTCGATGCTGCGGTCGAAGAGTCCAACCAGGTGCTGGCGGACTACGCTGCGCTGGTCGGGCAACAGTAATCGTCTTCAGCGAGAGATGGGGGCGGGGAGGAAATCCCTGCCCCTTTTACTGAGATGTCCAGTTGTGGGGGCTACGACATTGACTACGGTATTCCCTAACCGGATACTCCCGTATCTTTTGTTAGCGCCAAGTATTCTGCTGGTGCTGGTTTTTTTCATTTATCCCTCAGCCCAAAGCGTCGAACTGAGCCTCTATCTGGTCAACCGCGTGCGCGATGTGAGGGTATATGTCGGCCTGGAGAACTTTCAGCGTCTGTTCGAGTCGGCTGCTTATCTCGATTCGTTGAAGCTCACCGCTATCTTCACGGTGATCGTGGTGGTCAGCTCGCTGACTATCAGCCTGGCGCTTGCGGTTGGGGCCAGCCAGCCGATCAAAGGGTTTGGCGTCTACCGCACCATGTTGATCTGGACCTATGCGCTGTCGCCTTCGGTGGCGGGGGTCATCTGGGCGCTGCTCACCGACCCGGCCATCGGCATCTTCACCGATATTCTTGAGCGCTTCGGTGTGGTGTTCAACTGGCGACGCGGGCAGACCGACGCGCTGATCTTCATCAGCATGGCGGCTACGTGGAAGATTCTGGGCTACAACATTCTGTTCTTCCTGGCTGGCCTGAAGAACATCCCCCACGAAGTGCTGGAGGCGGCGGCGCTCGATGGAGCAGGAGCCTGGCGGCGTTTCTGGCGCATGGTGTTGCCGCTGCTCACGCCGACTATCCTCTTCCTGCTGATCATGAACACGCTCTACGCCTTCTTCGAGACGTTCGGCCTGATTGACATCACCACCCAGGGCGGCCCAGGACGGGCGACCGAAATTCTGATCTACCGGCTTTATCTGGACGGCTTCCGCAGCGCCAGCCGTATCGGTCTGGCCTCGGCGCAGTCCATTTTCATGCTTGTCATTGTGGCTACGCTCACGCTTATTCAGTATCGCTTTGTCAGCCGCAGGACGTTTTACCAATGAGCGTTGTGACTGCTTCTACTGCCCAGACCAAAGTGGTCTACGCCGGACGCTGGCGTCACCGGCTCTACCCGATCGTGATGCACATCGTCATGGCGACTGCCGTCTTCCTGGTCACTTTTCCTCTGCTTTACGCGTTCATCCTCGCCACTCAGCAGACCAGCATGGGCACGCTGCGCCCCGGTAGCGCCCTGATCGAAAATGCCACTACAGCCTGGCAACGGGTGCATATGGGCCGGCTGATGGTCAACACGCTCATCGTCGCCCTGACGGTGGCGCTGGGCAAGATTTTCTTGAGCCTGCTGGGGGCGTTTGGGCTGATCTATTTCCGCGTGCGCGGCGGCTCGCTTATCCTGGCGCTGATCATGCTCACGCACCTGTTGCCATTGCCGGTGCGCATCGTCCCCACCTATGACCTGCTGACCAAACTGGGCTGGGTGGATACGTTCAAGGGGCTTACCATCCCTTTCTTCGCCAGCGCGACGGGGCTGTTGCTCTTCCAGCAATTCTTTCGCACGGTGCCTACCGACCTGGCCGATGCGGCGCGTGTGGACGGGGCGGGGCCGTTTCGTTTCTTCGTCAGCATCCTGGTGCCAGTGTCGCGCACCAACATTGGCGCACTGTTCCTGATCGAGTTCGTCTATATGTGGAACCAATACCTGTGGCCGCTCATCGTCGCCAACTCCGACCGCACCCGCCAGGTACAGGTGGGCATCAAGCAACTGGTGGCGACGGACTCGGTCATCGAGTGGGGTGTGCTGACTTCCGGCGCGCTGATGATTATCATCCCGCCGCTGGTGGTGTTGCTGGCGCTGCAGAACAGTCTGATGTCCGGCCTGACTGCCTCAACGGAAGACTTCTGATGTCGCTGCTGGCCGATGGCGTGCGGGGCTTTCTGGTAGATATGGACGGCACGCTCTATCTGAGCGACCGTCTGTTGCCGGGAGCCAGGGAATTCTGGGAATTCACGCAGGGCGCGGGCCTGCCGGTGCTGTTCCTTTCCAACAACTCGTCGAAGAACCGCGCCGCCTACGCCCACAAGATTAACGCGCTGGGGATTCCGGTCACCATCGAGCACATTTTCACGTCGGGCGAGGCGACGGCGCTCTATCTGCAGCGCATTGCTCCGCCCGGCGCGCTGGTGGCTGTCTTCGGCACGCCCGA
>DAOTZZ010000381.1:0-13455 GCA_034433965.1 Anaerolineae bacterium | reverse complement strand
TGCGGCCAGTAATCGTCAGGATAGCCGGGCAGGCCCGTCTGCGGCAGCGCTTTGAACTGCGCCTCGTCCGGCACGGCCCAGCCCGCGGCGGCGCACGCTTCTTCATAAGCGGCGGCTTCGGCGTCGAGCACGGCGCGGCGATCGGGCGTCAGCAGGCGCAGGACGCCATCTTCGAAGGGGTAGGTATGGGTGGCATCGGCTGTGCAGCAGACGCCTGCCTCACAGGCGATCAACCGCGCTCCGTCGCGCGGGCAGACGAGCAGCGCCAGATAATTGCGCCCCCGGCCCTTGAATGCCCCGTTGATGGGGCGTTGGTCGCGCAGATAGAGCGGCTCGGACATGGCAAGACCACACCCACACGAGCGGCGGGCAAGGCCGCGTGCGAACAGTCTGTGTGGATTATAGGAATGGTGACAGGAAACAGCTAGAGCGTGTCATGCACTTTTCCCCGTCATTCCCCGGCCCCTTGTCCTTCTCCCACGCGAACGGAGAGGAGCACTTGTGCGAGAGCGGGCAAACCCTCTTGCCACGCGACGCAGTCGCGTGGGAGAGGGGCGCAGGGGTGAGGGAAAAACACCGGGCACAAGTTCATAACAGCCGCTAGCCCTGGTGCCGCAGGATCATCAAAAAGTGATCGCCCCAGTTGCGGAAGCCTGGCCAGGCCCGCATCCGCCGTTCGACAGCCAGCCGCCGCCGGTAGCGATCGGTCCGCTCGCGGTAGAGCGCGTGCAGATGTACCGGCGGGAACCATAGCGGGAAAGCCAGCACCCGCTCTACCTTGAAATACTCGGCAAAGGGGGCTGCAAACTCGTGCGGCGAATAGAAGCGGACGGGCGCGATCACGTCGCTGGCTCCCGCCCGTCCTTCTGTCCACGCGGCGGGCCGTGGCAAAGCCTCACCCGGCTTCAAGCGACGCCATGCGTGCAGTCTTTCGAACAGGCAATGCCGGTTCATGACCGTCGCCACGAAGGGCGCTCCCGGTTCCAGCAGGGCATGCAGACCTTCGGCTACACCTGTCAGGTCGGGTTCGGTGTTGAGCGTGCCCAGGCTGGCATAGGCTGCCTGGAAGGGGCCGCGCTCGTCCAGATTGGCCAGTCGCCCGGCGGCCAGCACGCGAAACTGCGCGCCGCGCCGCAATCCGTAACCGGCCAGCTTGGCCTGCGCCTGCCAGACCATGCCCGGACTCACGTCTATGCCCAGCACACTATAGCCCTCCTGAGCCAGGCGCAGGGCTTCTTCGCCGGTGCCACAGCCAATGTCCAGCACCAGCGCGCCCGGTTTCAGCAGGCCACGCAGCAGGGCCAGATGTTCGTCGCGCAGCCAGCTCACCAGGGGATTGCCGGGGCGGCTGCCGGACGGCGGGCCATAGCGCACATCGTACGTCTTGGCTTCGTGATCAAAACGGGCTTCAAGAATCTTGTAGTGCTCGATCAGTTCGGCTGCGGACATGCCACCCGCCATACGTGTTCCCTCAGCTTCCCCCCGCCTGAGCTTCGCCATCGTCCGAACCGGTCGGCCATTCGGGCGAGAGCAAAGGTCGCCGCGCCAGCCACCACAGCCCGATGATCGCCGTGCCGATCAGCGGGCCGATGGCCATCGCGCACAGCGCACGCATCGCGCCCGACCAGCCCAGCAGGCCCAGTACGCCGTAGCTCCCCAGGCTGACCAGGACAAACAACGCCAGCCAACGCAGGCCCAGGGCGCTAGCGCGCCGCCAGACCTCCCCACTCAAAGGATTGGGCACCTGAGTCATGATATTTTTCACCGGTTCGCTTAGTTGCGCAAGCAGCAACAGCCATGCCGCAAATGCAAGAGAAGCGGGATTCGCCCAGGGGTAATTACCCACCCCTTGGGCGAGGATGCTCCGCTATAGCTCCAGTTCTACGGCCAGCGCCACCGCTTCGCCGCCACCCAGGCACAGCCCGGCCAGACCGCGCTTCAGGCCCCGTTGCTTGAGCGCGTGCAACAGGGTGACCAGCACTCGCGCCCCCGACGCGCCGATGGGGTGACCCAGAGCGATGGCCCCGCCGTTGACGTTGAGCTTCTCCAGCGGGATGGGATGCCCGTCGCGCTCCAGGCCGCGCAGATCGGCCAATACCTGCGCGGCGAACGCCTCGTTGAGTTCCACCAGGTCTACGTCGCGCATTGTCCAGTCTGCCCGTTCCAGGGCGCGCGGCAGGGCTTTGATCGGCGCGGCGAACAACCATTTCGGCTCGACGGCGGCCTGCCCATAGCCGACAATGCGCGCCAGCGGCTGATGACCGTGTTTTTCAGCGTACTCGCGGCTGGCGATCACCAGCGCTGCCGCTCCGTCGTTGAGGCCGGGCGAATTGCCCGCCGTAACGATGCCGTCTTCGCGGAAAGCCGGGCGCAGCTTCGCCAGCGCCTCCAGCGACGTGTCGGGGCGGATGGACTCGTCGCGGTCGAAGATGGTCACTTCGCCTTTGCGTCCCGGCAGGGGCACCGGCACAATCTCCTCGGCGAAACGTCCGGCCTCGGTCGCCTGATGCGCCAGTTGATGGCTGCGCAGGGCGAATTCGTCCAGTTGTTGACGGGTGATCTCGAATTCCTGGGCGATGAACTCGGCGGCTTCCCCCATGATCCAGCCCTGGAGGTGATCCCACAGCCCATCCCACATGATGGCGTCTACCATCTCGAAATGCCCGTATTTGTGCCCGACACGCCCTTTGAGATCCATGAACGGAGCGTTGGTCATGCTCTCGACTCCACCGGCCAGGTAGAGATCGCCATCGCCGACGCGGATCAGTCCGGCGGCGAGCATGACCGCTTTCAGACTGCTGCCGCACACCTTGTTGATCAGCAGGCCGCCCACGTGCGGCGGCAGCCCGGCGGGGAGGGCTACCTGGCGCGGCACGGCCTGTCCCGCACCGGCGGGCAACACCTGGCCCAGGATCACTTCGTCGAAGTCAGCGGGGTTCACGCCGCTGCGCTCGACCACCGCCTTGACGACCATCTGACCGAGTTGCACGGCGGTGAAGGGGGTCAGCGCACCCAGCAGCTTGCCCTGCGGCAGACGGGCGGCGCTGAGGATCACGGCATCGCGGGGGGATTTGGCGTCAGTGCTCATAAAGTCTTTGCCCTTTCATGAAAGACTGTTGGGTGAAATCGTCACCTGACCGACCTCACTCGGACGGCCAGGCGGCGCGCAGTTTGCTATAGGTATCGTCCAGCAGGTCAGGGATGACCCGCGTCCCGCCGATCACGGTCATATAGCTGGTATCGGCTTCCCAGCGCGGCACGATGTGCAGGTGAAAGTGATCGGGAATGCCCGCGCCCGCGCTCGCGCCGATGTTGGCTCCCAGGTTGAAAGCGTGCGGGTTGTACACGGCCCGCAAAGCAGTCAGCGCTTTGTTGGCGGTGATCATCAGGTCGGTGAGCACCTCCGGCGGCAGGTGTTCCATCGAAGGCACATGGGCGTAGGGCACGATCAGCAGATGGCCGTTGTTGTAGGGGTACATGTTGAGCGCGGCGTAGACATGCGCCGAGCGGGCCACCACGTATTCGCGGGCGTCGAAGGTGACGTCGTTGGGGTCGCCTGCGCCTTTGATGCAGAACAGACAACCGTCGTAGTGCGCGCGATCTTCGCCGCGCAGATAGGGCATTCGCCAGGGTGTCCACAGGAAGGGGTCGGTCATGGGATTTGTCTCCGGCAGGCTGTGAGGGTGCATGGTGAGTCTGATCGGATTGTACGGCGGGCGCGCCCAGGATACAAACCCTATGGCGTTGGCGGGTGCGTTTGGATTTGGGGACAGAATTCATCACAGAGCGCGCAGATGTCGCAGAGAAAGGCACAGCGTCGCTCTGCGGTTCAAGACCATTGCCCCAAAACGCGCGTGTACCTGCTTTGGCCGATCCGACCTGCGAGTATACTGGAAGCACAGCGAGAGTCTATCGCGCAAGATGGTTGTTCGCCGAGGAGATGGCCATGGCCGACACACTCACCCCCGACAGACTGCGCGTTGCCCTGGGCGGGCGAGCATTTCGTTTCTTCGAGCAAGTCGGCAGCACGCAAGACCTCGCCCGCGACTGGGCGCTGGCCGATCCGCCCGCGCCAGACGGAGCGGTCGTCATTGCCGAAGAGCAGATCGCCGGTCGCGGTCGGCAGGGCCGGCGCTGGGTTGCCCCGCCGGGCAGCGCGTTGTTGTTCAGCGTGATCGCGCGTCCGGCGCTCTCCCCAGAACACCTGCAACGCGCGACGATGGCGGCTGGCCTGGCGCTGGCGGACACCCTCGCACCGCTACTCGGCGCGGCGTTCGCCCTCAAATGGCCCAACGATGGGCTGATTCACGGCAGGAAGGTATGTGGCATCCTCAGCGAGGCCACCTGGCTGGGCGACCGGCTGGCGGCAGTGGTGGTGGGTATCGGCCTCAACGTGCGCGTGGACTTCGTGGGCACGGAGCTGTCCGGTCGCGCGACCAGCCTGGAAGCCGAACTGGGGCGTCCCGTGGACCGCGCCGCGCTGCTGGCCGATCTACTGGCGCACCTGGATCGCTGGCTGGCGCGCACCCCCGACCCGGCCATCGTCGCGGCCTGGCGGGCGCGTCTGTGCACGCTGGGGGCGCGGGTGGCGGTCTATCCGGTATCTGTGCAGGAGGAGATGCCGCTCTTCACCGGCGTCGCGGAAGACGTGGACGAGGTCGGGGCCTTGCTGGTGCGCCTGGAGACAGGCGAAGTGCGGCGGGTGCTGGCGGGCGACGTGACGCTGGCAGAGCAATCCGGCGCGTAAAAGACGAAAAGCCTATCGCGGTGCGCCCGAACCCACGCACGCTATAGGCTTATCAGACAACCGAGGACACAGCCCCCTGGGTTTACAGCTTTTCCTTCAGGCGGGCGGCCTTACCGGTGCGGCCACGCAGGTAGTACAGGCGGGCGCGGCGCACTTTGGCGTTGCGCAGCACTTCGATCTTCTCGATGCGCGGGCTGTGCAGCAGAAACGTGCGCTCTACACCGATACCGTGACTGGCAATCCGGCGCACCGTGAATGTGGTGTTGACACCGCCGCCGTTGATACGAATCACCGTGCCCTGGAAAACCTGGACGCGCTCGCGATTACCTTCCACAATGCGCACGTGCACTTTCACCGTGTCGCCAGGGCGCAGCGCGGGATGCTCGGTCTGCGCGGGTGCTAAGGCTTTGATCAGGTCCGTCATCTGACGCCATCCTTCATCGTGCTCTCGCTCAGGGCGGCTGCGTGCCCCCTGCCGGTTTTGTGCAAGAGAAGGCGGCCCCTTTGGTGGTACGGGCCGCCGAGGCGCGAGCATTGTAGCACAGGCAGGGGGGATTTTCAATGGCAGGATTGGTGCCCTGAAGACTGCCCCTGGGAGCAGGGCCGTAAAAAAGGCGCAAAAAAGCTGTATCTTTCCTTTGTGTGGCGCAGCAGACCGCACTGAACCGTCGTACAATGAGCGTAGCGCAAATCACAGTATGGTCGTTGAGGAGGGGAAAATCATGCGACGCCTGTGGGGACTGGGTTTGCTCGCCCTGGTCGCTGCCCTGCTGAGTCTGGGCAGTGCGGCAGCGCAGGGCGGTGACGAGTTGGTGGTCAATGGCGACTTTGTCGAAGGCGCGGTGGGTTGGACGCTCAACATCGCCAGCACTTGCGGTCACTGCTGGGTTGACGTGTTGGGCGATGACTCCGGCCCGGAGCGCAACATGTTGATGTGGGAACGCACCAACAGCGGCAACAATGGTAGCGCCATCTGGGCACAGCAGCGGGTGGACGCCGACGTGAGCCGCTATGGTAGCCTGTGGTTGACGGTCGAATTGCGCGTGCTGCAGCACAGTCTGCCCAACAGCGGCTGGTGGAGCGATACGCACAACGGCAACGGTGAGTATCCGGTGCAGGTGACGCTGCGTTTCACGGACAGGGGGGGACAAACCTTTGAGTGGAGCCACGGCTTTCTGGCTGTGCACGACGGCAGCACCGCTCTGCGCAACTATACGCTGGTGCCCGCGGGACAGTGGACGACCTATTCTGCCGACCTGTTCCTGCCCGCCGAGTGGACGAATCCGCGCGGCATGGCCTTGCCGTCTGCGGCCCGACTGGTGGAGGTAGTCGTCGGCGGCAGCGGCTGGGACTTCAGTGGCGCGATCAAGTCCATCAGCATCATGGGTTCGCCCCCGCAGGGCGGCGGCGCGGGTGGCACGGGTGGGCAGACGGGTGGCACCGGAGGACAAACCGGTGGCTCGGTGGGCTTCATCGTCGAGGAATATCCGCTGGTGTCCGCCGCAGAAGATCAACCGGATCACTACGAGTTCCGCGAGCGCGTGACCGGGCAGTTTCTCGCGGTGCGGCGCGCCTGGCGCGAACCACCCGATCTGATGGCAGCGGTCGCAGAGGTCAACGAGATCATCGGGCAGTGGGGCTATTCGCTGCGCCCCTTCGACGAGATCGAGCCGGGCGGCCCCAAGTACCGGCTGATGTATCTGGGCAATCCCCTGATCACCGATATCACCTACGTCTGGCCCATCGCGGTCAACAGCGACAGGACTGACTTCCGCCTGCTGCTGGATTCCTGGAGCGGGTCTACGCTGGTTGTCACGCCGGATACGGTGGGCTATGTGGACGATCGCACGTTTGTCTACATCCCGCCGGTATACGTGGGCAACGATCTGTACGAGGTAGTGGCCGACTGGAACACGCAGCAATTCCATGTGACGCGCAACGGGCAGATCGTCTACACCGTGACACCGACCGGACCCTTCGTCGAGCCGCCGGTCAAGGCGCTGTGGGCGTGGGAGTGGCATTGGGTGCTCGAAGTCGCCGGCGATGTGCTCATTGACGGGCAGAGCCTGAAGCAGCAACTGGGCTTCGAGGAGATCTTCGAGTGGCGCTTGATTGATGGGCTGCCGTTCTTTTTCTTCAAGCGCGACGGGCGCTACGGCCTGTACTATGGCGGGCAGATCGTTGAACCCTACCGCTACGACGACATCGTGCACTACCAGTGCTGCGAGCCGGGCATGTTCAACGCCGCTGGCAACGACACTATGGTGTGGTTCTACGCGCTGCGCGATGGGGTGTGGCACTACGTCGAGGCGGGCGTCTACCGCTAGCGGCGGCAACACAGGCCGCGCCCAGATGGTGTTGAGCACTTTTGGCTCTCAGCCTCTGGCTCTTTCCCATGTGCGGGTTTTGCAATCCGCCCCTACAAGGTGCCCTCGCCCCGCGACGGAGTCGTGAGGGGGAGGGGAAATTACTGCGACAGCTCGCTCTGCTCAGCCCTGGCGAGCGGCCAGGTAGCGCGCCGCCTGGTCGAGCAGGGCGCGCATATAGGCAGTGAGGGCGGGGATGGCCTCGGCGGCTTCCAGGGTGATCCCTTCCAGGCTGGGGTCGTCGGCGACGATCTGCGCCCACCCTTCGACCGCGCCGAGCGGGTTGCGCAATTCCCCGATCAGGATTTCCAGCAATTCGTGCGGCTCCAGCGAAAGCGGGAATTCCGGCACAGTCGGCACGTCACTACCTGTGCCAGCGGGCAAATCGTCGCTGAACATGAGCACCCCTTTCCGGTTGTGCAGGATGCAGACAGTCTAGTGCAGGGTCGGCTGCCGGGCAACTCGCGCCGAACACCGGACGCGGGCGGGTGGCACAAAGCCGCTTTCGTCCGTACAATTGCCAGCACGATAACCGGTTCGTCAGCGAGAGGCTCCCATGAGTCCCAGGCGTCCCTACGAAGTTATCGCCAGCGAGCATTTGTGGCAGAGTCGCTGGTACAGCCTGCGCCAGGATCGCCTGCGCGCCGCCGATGGCAGCGAGGTGACCTATACCATAGTGGAGAAACCCGCCGCCGTCTGGGTGGTGCCGGTGACTGCACAGGGCGCGCTGGTGCTGATCAATCAGTATCGCTATCCGGTGGACGACTGGTGCCTGGAAGTGCCCGCGGGCAACGTTGAGGCGGACTGCGACCCGGCGCAGATGGCTGCCCGCGAACTGCGCGAGGAAATCGGCGGGACGGCGGCGCAGATCATCCCCGTCGCGGAATTCTATACCATGAACGGCATCGGCAACGAGGTTGCCTGGGTATTTCTGGCGCTGGGTGTTAACCTGGGGCAGCCGAGCCGCGAACCGACCGAGCATATGGAACTGTGCACCGTGCCCATTGCCGAGGGGCTGCGCATGGCGCGTACCGGGCAGATCAAAGATGGGCCGAGCGCTCTGGCGATTTTGCTCTGCGCGGCGGAGCTGAGCGCGCACTTTCCGGAGAGCGTGTGATGGTGCGGCAGAGTCTGCTGATCCTGGTGATCGCGGCGAGTGTTGTGCTGGGGCTGACGGCGTGCAGCGACGAAGCGCCTGCCCCCTCCGGCGACCCGCCGATCCTGGTCGGCTTCGATTCCATGCCCAAGCAACTGGCGACGGTAGTCTTCACCGCGACACCGACACCGGTCATCGTGGGAGGCGAGACGGTGCCGATCACCGCGCCCACGCCGACTCCTGGCCCGCCGCGTCCTACCCCCACCATGACGCCCTACGTGGGCATCTTCCTCGGCCCGCCGACCTCGGAAAGCGGCGAACCGGCCCCTACGCTGGTACCTTACGCTTTTGGGGCAGTTGCTCCGGCGGGCGGCGGGGTGATCGCCAGCGGCGTGATCGGGACGGGCGGTACCGGCGGATGCAGTTTTAGTGTGGCGGCACAACTGGCCAATGCCTACAACCGCGATGCGGCGCTGCGCGAACGCCTGGGCTGCCCGGTGGGCGGCGGGATGTTGCTCGCGCCGATGGCTGCGCAGACCTTCGAGCGCGGCCTGATGCTGTGGCGCGGCGACACGCGGCAGATTCTGGCGCTGGCGCACGACGGTCGCCTGTGGCAGGTAGCGGATACCTGGAACGAAGGGATGCCCGCCGACGATCCGGCCTTCGCTGCGCCGCCGGGAGTGTGGCAGCCGGTACGCGGCTTTGGGTTGGTCTGGCGCAGCAATGCGGCTATCCGCGATGCGCTGGGCTGGGGTACGCAGGCCGAAGCGCCTGCGGAGGGCTTCTGGCAGGACTTCGAGCGCGGCGCGATGATCGCCGTGTGGGGGCAGGTGTACGCGCTCTATCCCGCCGAGGGACGGCATTCCGGCCCGCTCGCTCCCTGAGGTGCAGCCTGCGTAGCGAAGAGCGGAATTCACCGCCGAGGCGCAGAGTTCACAGAAATATGATTTAGAAGTCCTTCTGCGCCCTCTGCGGCTCAGCGGTTCAGTTTTCCTACAGGCGCATCCCGTCCAGGGCGGGTAGCTCACGGCGGACGCGCTCGACTTTGCTCAGGTCAATCGTGACGGTGAACAGCCCTTCCACCTCGCCTGCTTCCAACACTGTCTCGCCCCAGGGATCAATAATGCTGGAATGCCCGAAGTAGACCGCGCCGCCGTCTTCTTCTGGCCCCACGCGGTTGACGGCGATCATGTAGCACTGGTTTTCGATGGCCCGCGCGCGCAATAGCGTGCGGTAATGCTCCAGGCGCGGGTGTGGCCAGGCCATGGGCATGATCACCAGGGCGGCGCGTTCGGCGGCATAGCGCCGGAACAGTTCCGGGAAGCGCAGGTCGTAGCAGATGGCGAAACCCGTGCGCCCCCAGGGCAGGTCAATGGTCAGCGGCGCTTCGCCGGGCAGCAGCCATTTGTCCTCCTGCATCAGCGGGAACAGGTGAATCTTGCGATAGGCGCCCATCACGCCGCTGCGGGGGGTGACGACGGCGAGGGTGTTGTAAATGCCTGCGCCGCGCTTCTCGTAGAGCGAACCGAGAATGTAGATGTTGTGCTGACGGGCCAGCGCCACGACCTGCGCGAACAGCCCGCCGCTGAGGTTGCTGGCGATCTCGCGCCCTTTGTCGTAGGCGCTGCCAGCATCCCACAGTTCGGGAAAGATCACCACCTGTGCGCCCTGCTGCGCCGCCTGCACAGTGTATTGCTGCATGGTTGTCCAGTTAGTGCGCGGCGCGCCCTTGCGCACGTTCATCTGCACCAAAGACACAGTTAAAGTACTCATCAGCCGTTCCTTTCCAGCAATCGTTGGTCTAGAAACGAGCATGTTCCAGCCAGAAGGCGATCACCGCCGCGATCGCATCTTCCGGCGACAGGTGAGACGTGTCCAGTTGCGGCAGATCGAGCGCCGTCACACGCATTTCGCGCTTCAGCCGACTGAGCAGGATGCCCCGGTTGGCCGGGTTGTGAAACCAGGCTCCCCGCGCCACGTGCATCCGCCGCAGAATCTCGTCCAGACGGCAGGTCAGGCACAGGATCGGGCCAGCTTCGGCCAGGCGCGCGCGGTTGAGATCGTCGAGGATGGCCGGTCCGCTGACCACGATGACCGCGTGCCGCTGCAACGTCAGATCGCGGATGGTCTCGGCTTCCAGCGTCTTCAGGCGGGCTTCGCCGAATAGCTCGCGAATCTCCTCGGCAGACTGCCCCTCGCGGGCCAGAATCTCGTTTTCCAGGTCGAAGAAGGGCGCTCCCAGCCGCTGAGCCACGGCCCGTCCCACTGTGCTCTTGCCCACCCCCATCGGGCCGGTGAGCGTCAGGTTTTGGTAAGGTGCGGTCTCGAAGACAGCGCTCATCGCGCGTGCCCGTTGCTGCGCCAGCCAGGGAACCAGCGATCCAACACCGGCAACAGGTCGTGCAGGGTGCTGATGGACGCATCCGGCACGACTTCGGCGCTGTCTGGCGTCACCTCGCCCTCGCGGGCGATCCACACCGCAGGAATGCCCGCTCGCTGTGCGCCTGCCACATCGGCGGCCAGGCTATCGCCCACGAACACGGCCTGCCCCGGCTCCACGCCCAGCAACTCCAGTCCGCGGGCGAAGATGGCCGGATGCGGCTTGATCACGCCCACGTCCGCCGCCGAAAGGCGACACGTCGGGAACAGGTCGAGCAGGCCCGTCTGTCGCAGTTCGTGGTCGCGAATGTACATGGGGTGCGAGGCATTGGTGATCAGCCCCAGCGCCACGCCATGCGCCCGCAGTTCCGGCAACACCTGCAACACGTCCGGATAGGGCCGCTCGCCCGCCGGAGGTTGCCAGTTGTACGCTTCCAGCAGAGCCGTCGGGTCGAGGCGGTCTTCGGCGACGCCTACCGCCGCCAGCGTCTGCACGAGCACCACGCGAATGTCGGGCGCTTGCAGCGTGGCGCGGCTATGCTGCCAGGCTGCCGCCAACGTCTCCACGAAGACGGAGAACAGCGTTTCTTCGGTCAGCGAGGGCGGGGCGCTGAGTTCGCGGCGGGCGTAGTCCAGCAAAGCCGCGATGCGCTCCGACTGATACGATTCCCACGGCTCCACCTGCGACCAGTCCATCAGCGTCTGGTCGAGATCGAACAAGACAGCTTTGAGCATCAGCGATTGTCACCTCGTGTTGCGATTTTCGTGCGAGACTCTAGCACGGCCTCCCCCCTGGCGCAATTGCGATGTTCGGCGCGGAGTGCATTCGCGTTTTGGGGCAGGCTTCGCAGATCGCTTGAGAACCTCATCCCTCTCCATACAAGGGAGTAAGTATTGTGCTAAGTCCCCTCTCCACACGCGGAGAGGGGATTTAGGGGTGAGGTAAACTGGCGGAATTCGCAAAGTCTTCCTGAGATCACTTCTGTGCTGAGTTCTTGCCTCCAAATCCGAAGGCACCCGTTCGGCGGAACCGACCAGCAAACCGCCCCAGGTTCTGGCTGGGGCGGTGACTGCTCAGGAATCTTCCGCTGGTGCATTGCCGTCCGGCGGCGCGGCGGGCGTCTCTGTAGGCAACGGGACGGGCGTGGGGGTTTCAGTGGGCGGGGGCGGCGTTGCCGTTGGCGACAGAGTTTCAGTGGGCGTCGGCGTGAGCGTCACCGCGGGCGTGAAAGTCGGCGTCTCAGAAGGCGTTGGTGTCGGTGTGAGCGGCTGCGGCGGCACCACGAAGGCGTCCACTCCCAGTCCTCCTGCGCGGACGATCAGGCGCAGGGTATGCGGCCCCTCGCTCAGCAGCAGCGTCAGGCGGGCAGAGAAGTCAGCGCCGTCGCCGGCATAGTCCACCGCCTGCACGATCTGCCCGTCCACTTCCACGTCGAAGCGGGTGGGTGTTGTTCCCGTCAGATAGATCACATCTACGCGCGGACCAAAGAAGGCGAGCGTCAACGCCGCGTCGTCCTGGTCACTGCTCAGCAGATACGCACCGCCGCTGGCCTGCGGATCGTCCACCCGCGTCCACTGACCGGTGAGCGTCACGGCGTCGCTTTCCGCTTCCAGCCATATGCTCAGCGGATCGAGCGTGGGCGTGGGCGACGGGGTCGCAGAAGGCAGGTCGCTAACTGTCGGTTCTGGGGTGGCCGTCTCCAGGGCTGGCAGCGTCTCGACTGGCGTGGGCGTGTCGGTCGCTGTTGCGGTCGCTTCCGGCTCAGTCGTGGGCACCGCCGCTGCTTCGACCAGGAAAGCGTCAATGGCAATGGTGCCCATCAGCGGATAGACGCGCAGCGTGTGCTGGCCCTCGGCCAGGGTGAAGGTCGCCTGCGTTCCAAAGACGCTGTCCGTAGCTGTGCTGTCCAGCAGTTGCAGCGGCGACCCGTCAATTTCCACCACGATGACCCCCAGCGCCGGATGCTTGACGTAGATCACGCTCACCTGCGCGCCACTGAAGGTCAGGGTCAGGGCATCGTCGGTGCTGCCACTGCTGTAGAGGTAGCCGCCTCCGCTGGCGACCGACGTCTGGTGAGCCGTCCAGACGCCCGTGCGCCCGACAGCGTCACTCTCCGCTTCGACGAGACCCGCCCCAACCACTGGCAGCGCCAGTGGGGTAGCCGTGAAGGTAGGTGTAGCTATCTCCAGCGGCGCAGGAGTGTAAGCGAGGGTGAAGCTGCGCGCAGAAGTCCAGCCGCTCCTGTTCCCCGCCGCATCGTAAGTGCGCACCCGCCAATAGTACTTGCCATTGGGCAGCGGCGTCGTCGCAGTGTAGGTCGAGGCGGTGATGGTGGTGAACACTTCAGGGCTGCCAAAGGTTGACGAGTTGTCAATCTGCAGCTCATAGTAGGCAGCGTCCGCCACATCGCTCCAGTCGAGTTCCGGCTGACTCGTGTTGAGCACGGAGCCGGTAGGGGGCGAGAGCAGGGCGGGACTGACGGGCTTGACCGTGTCAACCGTCACCGTCCAGACCGTGCTCCACAGGCCCCAGATGCCGTCGGCCCCTCTGGCCTGCACGCGCCAGTAGTACAGCCCATCGGCCAGGGCAGTGCCTGGTGTGTGCGTGGTGCTGCTCTTGGTTGAGTTGATCGCCAGGCTGGAGAAATCGGCGCTCTTGCTGGCCTGGATGCGGTAGGCGCTCAGGCCGGACACGGCGTTCCAGGTGAAGGTCGGCGTGTTGTCGCTGGTCGGGGTGCCGTCCGCGGGCGAGAGCAAGGTCGGAGCCGGTGCCGGGGTGATGTCCACCCAGACTGTCCGGGCGCTCGTCCACGACCCGGCATTGCCCGCCGCGTCCACGGCGCGCACCCGCCAGTAGTAACGCCCGT
>DAOTZZ010000380.1:0-7248 GCA_034433965.1 Anaerolineae bacterium | reverse complement strand
CAGGAATGCCGCCAGATACTGACGGCGATGGACGCCAACACCATTGGCGTCTTCCTGGAAGCGGGCGTGCCGGGCACCGCACGGGTGATGCACAAACACGGCTGGATCGGCGACACGCACGGCGACGCGGGCATCGTCTTCGGGCCGGAGAGCGCCTATGTCTTCGTGGCCGTGCTCTATGAGGAAGACTGGCTGGAGTTCGACGACTCCGCGCCGGTGATCGGCGAGTTGTCGCGTCTGGCGTGGAATGCGCTCAACCCGTCCGCGCCGGTCGAGACGCTCAACGAAGGCATCGTCCCCGCCGAATGCGATCCGCGCAGCGATCCGGTCATGGCGTTGCTGCTCGCGCCCAGCCTGCCCGCGTTGCCCTGAGCGAAGAGCGAGGCGGTACCATGCGCCTGCTGCTGATCGAATCCTATGATACCGGCTCGCACGCGGTGTGGTTGCGCGGCTATCAGGCGCACAGCACGCACGAGGTGCGCCTGTTGACGCTGGAGGGCAAGTTCTGGCAATGGCGGATGCTGGGGGGCGCGGTGACGCTGGCCGAGCGCTTCCTGGCGCTGGACGAGTGCCCCGACCTGATCGTCGCCTCCGACATGCTCGACCTGACGACTTTCCTGGCGCTCACCCGTCCGGTCACGGCGCATCTGCCGGTAGCCGTGTACTTCCACGAGAATCAACTCACCTATCCCGCTGGCCCGCGCCAGAAGCTGCAACAGCACTACGCCTTCATCAACTACCTCAGTGCCCTGGCCGCCGATGCCGTGTTCTTCAACAGCGCCTTTCACCGCGACGCCTTCCTGGGCGAATTGCCGCGTCTGCTGAAGCACTATCCGGACTACACCAACCTGCACACTATCGCCACGATTCAGGCACGCAGCCAGGTGTTGCCGGTCGGCCTCGATCTGCGCCGCTATGACGCGCACCGCCCCGCCGCGCCGCGCGATCCGGCCCGCCCGCCGCTGATCCTGTGGAATCATCGCTGGGAATACGACAAGAATCCGGAGCTGTTCTTCGCCGCGCTCGACGCGCTGGTCGCCGAAGGAATCGCTTTCCAGGTGGCAATTGTGGGGGAGAACGTACGCAAAGACCCGGCAGAATTCTTCGCCGCGCGGGAACGGCTCGGCGAGCGGGTGGTACGCTTCGGCTATGTGGAGTCCTTTGCCGACTATGCGCGGCTGCTGTGGGATGCTGACGTAGTGGTGAGCACCGCCTATCAGGATTTCTTCGGGGTCAGCGTCGTCGAGGCGATCTACTGCGGCTGCTGGCCGGTGTTGCCGCGCCGTCTCAACTATCCGGCGCTGGTGCCCGCCGCCTGGCAGGCCCAGACGATCTATGACACGGACGACGATCTGTTACCCTTGCTGCGTTCCCGTCTGACCGACCCGCGCCCCGCGCCACCCAATCTGCGCGCGCACGTGGCACAGTTCGACTGGGTGCAGATGGCCCCGCAGTATGACGCCGCCTTCGCCGCCCTGCTCAGCGGACGGTGAGCCACACGCCGACGAACAGCACTGCCAACCCGATCAGGCGCTGCAGGTCGAGGTGCCGCTCTGCCAGACCGAACACGCCAAAATGGTCGAGCATCACGCTGAGGAAGAGCTGCCCGGCGACGACCAACGTCACCGTGGCGACTGTCCCCACCCGTGGAATGGTATAGCTGATTGCGCTGAGGATCACCAGGCCACTGACGCCGGAAATCAGCGCGTACCAGGGCACGCTGCGATAGTTGCCCAGCGCCCCGCCGCCGCGTAGCAGCAGGGGAATGGCGACGGCCACGGTCCCGCCGAACTGAATGATGAACATGCTCTCCAGCAGGCCCAGCCGCACCGTCATCATGCTGACCAGCGGCCCCTGCAACGCCACGGCCATGCCCCCCAGCAGACCCAAGAGAATCACCAGTGCAATCGTCGGCATAGGATTATGTCTCTCCAGTGAACAACTCGGCCATACGCTGAACCAGGCGCAGCGTCATCTGCGCGTCACCCAGGGCGTTGTGTGCCCCTATAGAGGGGATTTCCAGGAAAGCACAGGCGTCGCTCAGTCTTTGCCACCGAAACGACCGCCGTGCAGGATTCCACTGACCATAATATTCGGCGAAGCGCAGCATGGCGCAGTGCCAGGGTCGCTTGGGGAATTCCTTCAGCTCGTAATTCCAGCAAGTCTGGTTGAGCATCTGCCGGTCAAAGCTGGCATTGTACGCGATGATCGCGCGGCCCGCGAGCACAGAGATCAGTTCCGGGTAAATCTCCGGAAAAGACGGCGCGTCCCGCACCATATCCGGCGTGATGCCGTGTACCCGGCTGGCTTCGGCGCTGATGGGCACGGAGGGCTTGATCAGACGTTCCAGGAGCGGTGCGCCGGTGTGATCAATGACGGCTACCTGTACCACCTGATCGCGCTGTCCCAGGCCGGTCGTTTCTGTGTCCAACACCACCAGGGGCTGCTGCAGCACCTCGTAGGCCCAGCGCAGCGCGCGAGCGCGGATCGCAGCCAGCATACTCCCGTCCATGCGTCTGCTCTCCCCGTTACTCTTCCATCCGCTTGAGGAAATCAGCGACGATGGTTTTCTGCCCTACGTCTCCGGGGAACAGCACGTCCACCAGCTCCATATCGCCGCTGTTCTTCACGCTGAGCACCACGCCTTCGCCGTATTTGCTGTGCCAGACCAGGTCGCCGCCCTTGAAACGCGAGGGGGGCGGCGGCGTTGCGGGGCCTTTCCGGCGCGGGCGGTCTTCCAGGCTCGCCCCGCGATCCCAGCGCAGCAGCGCCTGAAACTGCTCCTGATCGCGGTCAGCGCGGGCGCGGCGGCTGAGCGCGGCCCCTTCGCGCACCTTTTCGGGGATGTCGTAGAGGAAGCGCGACGGCAGATTGGCGCGGCTGTCGCCATAGAGCGAGCGCATGGTCGCGTAAACCAGGTAAAGGCGATCTTTGGCGCGGGTGATGCCCACATAGAACAGGCGGCGTTCCTCTTCGACCGCACGGCGGGCGGCTTCCTTCTCGTCTGCCGTCGCCAGGGAGTTGCGCTCCGGGCTGATCGAGCGGGCATGAGGCAGAACGTTCTCCTCCAGCCCCACGATGAATACTACGGGGAACTCTAACCCTTTGGCCGAGTGCAGCGTCATGAGGCTGGGGCGGTTTTCGTCGTCGTCGCGCGTGTCTACGTCGGAGACGAGCGACACTTCTTCCAGGAAGGTAGACAGCGGCAGCCCGGCATATTGCTCAGCGTAGCCGCGCAGTTCCAGCACGTTCTCGATGCGGCTCTCGCCCTGTTCGGTGCGGTCGTCCAGATAGCTCAGGTAGCCGGTGTCGTTGAGCACGCGCGTCATCAGTTCGTCCGGCGCGAGTTGATCGCGCACCGCCCGCCATTCCGCCAACTGCTCGGCGAAGGCTGTCAGGGCATGGCGCGCGCGTCCGGTGAACGGCGCATCCACGTTCTCGTCGAGCAACAACATGAGCGCCTGCGGGGCAGTCGTGCCCAGGTCAGCCGCCCAGGTGTCGAGCGTCTCCAGCGTCTTGAGGCCAATGCCGCGCGTGGGCACGTTGATGATGCGCTGCAGGCTGACGTTGTCGTCCGGATTGTGGATCAGGCGCAGATAGGCGATCACGTCTTTGATCTCTTTGCGCCCGAAGAAGGCGGTCGCGCCCACCACACGATAGGGCATGTTGGCCCGCCGGAAGCCCTCTTCCAGGGCGCGGGATTGTGCGTTGGTGCGGTACATGATGGCGAAATCGCCCGGCTCGTATTCGCCCCGCGCCACCAGTTCGGCGATGGTCTCCACCACGAAACGCGCCTCGTCGTCCTCGTTGTACGCTTCGTAGATGTGAATCAGCGGCCCCTGTTTGCGCTCGCTGAAGAGTTTTTTCTTGGGACGGTCGGGGTTCTGATCAATCACGCCCATCGCCGCGTCGAGGATGGCCTGGTGCGAGCGGTAGTTCTGTTCCAGCAAGATCACCTGGGCGTCGGGGTAGTCCTCGCGGAAGCGCTGCACGTTGCGATAGTCCGCGCCCCGGAAGGCGTAGATGCTCTGATCGGGATCGCCGACGACGAACAGGTTACGGTGCAGCCCCGCCAGCAGGCGCACCAGCACATACTGTGCCATGTTCGTATCCTGGAATTCGTCCACCAGGATGTAGCGATAGCGCCGCTGATAGCGCTCCAGCACGTCGGGATGTTCGCGGAACAACTGCACGGTGTGCATGAGCAGGTCGTCGAAGTCGCGGGCGTTGTTCTCGCGCAGCAGTTCATTGTAACGCACGTAGACGCGGCGGATTTTCTCGTTGGTGTAGTCGCGGGGCTGATACTCCGCCGGGCCGATCAGTTCGTTCTTGGCCGCCGATACCGCGTTGAGCAGTGTACGGGGATTGTTCTTCTTGGGGTCGAGATTCAGTTCGGCGATCACCTGGCGCATGACGCTGAGCTGATCGTCGGTGTCGAAGATGACATAGTCGCGCGTCAGGGGGGTGTAGTCGGCTTCGACACGCAGGATGCGCGCGCAGAGCGCGTGAAACGTGCCGATGCTCAGCCCGTCCAGTTGACCGGAGCCACCCAGCAAGCCCACTACGCGATTTTCCATCTCGCGCGCGGCTTTGTTGGTGAAGGTCACCGCGACAATGTGCCAGGCGCGCACCCCACGTTCCTGCACCAGGTAGGCGATGCGGTGCGTCAGGACGCGCGTCTTGCCGCTGCCCGGCCCGGCCAATACCAGCACTGGGCCGTCGGCTGCCGTCACCGCCTGGCATTGTTGAGGGTTCATGCCCCGAAGGATCGCGGACGCCGTCACTTTCCTGCTCCTCATGCTGAAGGGGGTGTCTGTGTGCGCTATTGTAACGGGGCGCGGGGGCGGTTACCAACTCCGAAGATGAACGACATTCGCTCGCAGAGTAGTGATCGCCAACCGCCAGGACGCCGAGGGCGCAGGGGAAAGGCTGGGAAATTCCGTGTTTTTCCTATGACCCTGGGGTTCAAGCCCAGCGCTACCCCGCGCCCGCCCCGCCGACGGTAGCCGCGACCGTCAGGGTGTAGGTCACTGCCGGGCCACCCAGCGCGTAGAAGGGTACCTCGAACGCCACCGCTTCCTGGGGCACCAGTTGCGGTCTGGTGACGAACAGCGTCTCCGTTGCCACCACGTGACCCTGATCATCCCAGAGGGTGACGATGACCTTCACCGCTTCGGCGATGCTCGGCCCGATGTTCGCCAGTTCGCCGCGCACCACCAGCCGTCCTTGCGCGTTGTAGTCGGCGCGATCGTTGGCGATGGCGAAATTCTCCGGCCCGTAGAAGGAACGCAGGGCGAGATCAGCTTGCCGACCGGCGATGTTCAGTTCGTAGCGCACGGCGGCGGGCGGACGCCCTCCCTCGAAGCGCAGATCGTAGGGCGCACCCTGTCCTGGCCCCAGCACGTCCAGCGGCAGGATGTCCGACTGTTCGGCCAGCCGTCGTCCCTGCGCATCGTAGAGCACGCCGGAGATGCGCACCGCCTCCAGGGGGGTGGGCGTGGTATTGACCGCCTCGCCGGTCAGGTGAAAGACGCCGTCGGGGTCTGTCCAGGCGTAATAGCCGTTGAAGCCGATCACACCGGTGAAGGAGGTGACACCTGCTACCGCCTGCTGCACCACGCCAGTGATCAGTTCGGCGTTGGGATTCACGCGGTAGGTGTTGATCACCGCTGCCAGCGTGTCCAGGACGGCCTGCGAGGCGTCGGTCACGTCTACTTCCAGCGCCGAGAAGAAGGAACCGTTGCCCTGCAAAAAGATGTTGAGTGCACGCGGGCCGAGCGTGGGGTAGGTGCGCACGCCCACCAGACGGCGGCTGCCGTCGCGCTGATCGGCGCGTTCCACTTCCTGCCAGCCATAGGCGACCAGGTCTTGCGGCGGCTGATAGGCGTTGGCGGCCTGCGCGAAGGTTTCGGGCGTCATGGGCGCGCCAGTGTTGACTACGTAGACGCTCAGGCGGGTGACGGCAGTCTCGCCTTCCAGCGACGTGAATTGCACGCGCACGCCGTTGGGGTCGGGCAGTTCACCGGCGATCCAGTCCGGCGGAATACGCAACGTGAACGCGCCCGATGGATGGCGGTAGGTCACGAAACCGCTATCGGGCGGCACGGGCGAAGCCACGACGAAGACGGGGTCGTTGCTCTGCACGCTCCCGCCGCACGCCGCCAGCAACGCAGTCAGCAGCGCCAGCGCCAGCGCACGCCTGAGGAGTTTTCCTAATCCCTCTCGGCGGCCACCATCAGCCCGCAGCACAAAACCATGTGGGGCAGGGTCGTATGGCCACACGCCCCGACGGTCTGTTCCGCTCGCCGACGCCCGGTAGCTCATGGTCTCTATTGCTTGAAATACACGTAGACCTTCAGACGGCCCAGCAGAATTTCGTCGCCGTCGCGCAGCCGTTTCTCGACCCCTGCCGCCAGCGCTTCCCCGTTGACGCGCGTGCCGTTGGTGCTGTTGAGGTCCATCAGATACACGGCGTTGCCATCGCGTAGCAGACGGGCATGGCGGCGTGAGACACCCGCCTCGTCTGCCCCGAAGGGAGTCAGGTTGATGTAGGTGGTCAGGTCGCCGGTTTGTGTCACTCGCCCCAGGATCAAGTCCTGGCGGATCTGCACCATGATGGGCGTTTCTTCTTGCCCCACCTGCAAGATGATCACGCCATCCGGTCCCAGCACGTCGGCCCGCACCTGCTCGCCCTGACTGCCGGTGAGCACGCGCGTGGCCAGCGGCAGGTTGACCAGAGCCACACCGCAACGGTCGCAATAGATGATGCCTTCGAAGTTCTCCCAGCCACAATGAGGACAGATTTGCATCGCGCACTGCCTTACTTTTCAGAAATGCGTTTACTGGGCGTCACCCCCTTGATGAGGGAATGGTACGCTGACGCTGATTATGAACCAACTTCACGAATCGTGCACGCCCATTTCACCGCACCCCCCTTGCGTCCCATTTCCCCCAATTTTGGCGCTGTGCTATACTGACGCTATGACGCTTGATGAACCCTTTGCCCCTGCCGAACGCCTGGCGGCGCGGCTTGCCATCTGGCGGCAACGCCTGCGGGCGACACCGCTGGTCGACCTGCTGGCGTTGCTGCTCGACGTGAGCGAGCCGTTGGGGCCGCTGGGGGCACAGGTCTTGTGGGTGGCACAACCGGCATTGGGCCTGATGGTCTCGCGCGAAGCCGTGGCTGACCTGGCACAGGTGCTGGAGCGGCCCGGCGGCGTGGCCTGGCTGCGCGCGCAGTTGGCCGCG
>DAOTZZ010000379.1:0-30002 GCA_034433965.1 Anaerolineae bacterium | reverse complement strand
TCAATCCCCTCTCCCTCGCGACTGCGTCGCGGGGCGAGGGGACTTGCTAGCTCTTGCACAAGCGCTCCCCTTCTCCCCGCTTGCGTGGGGATGAGGGCGAAAAGAGCATAACACGCTCTAGAGAAAAGGAGACAATTATGGCTACCAGACGATTAACTATGGCACAGGCGCTCATCGCCTTTTTGCAGAACCAGTATGTCGAACGCGACGGCGTGGAAAACCCCTTCTTCGCCGGATGCTGGGGCATCTTCGGGCACGGCAACGTCGCGGGCATTGGGCAGGCGCTGCAACAGTACGCGGCCACTTTCCGCTACTATCAGACGCGCAACGAACAGGCCATGGTGCACACGGCCATCGCCTACGCCAAGATGAAGAACCGCCTGCAGACCTTCGTCTGCACGTCGTCCATCGGCCCCGGCGCAACCAACATGATCACCGGCGCGGCGACGGCCACCGTCAACCGCATCCCCGTGTTGCTGTTGCCGGGCGACATCTTCGCCGAGCGGCTGCAAGCGCCTGTGCTGCAGCAGCTCGAATGGGAACACTCGCAGGACATTTCGGTCAACGATTGCTTCAAACCGGTCTCGCGCTACTGGGATCGCATCACCCGCCCGGAGCAACTGTTGACGGCGCTGCCGGAGGCCATGCGCGTGCTGACCTCGCCCGCCGACACCGGCGCGGTGACGCTGGCGCTGCCGCAGGACGTGCAGACGATGGCCTTCGACTATCCGGAAGCGTTCTTCCGCAAGCGCGTCTGGCATATCCCGCGCAACCGGCCCGACGTCGCCTCGCTGCGCCAGGCCGCGCAGTGGATTCGCCAGAGTCAGCGCCCGCTGATTGTTGCAGGGGGCGGCGTGCACTACAGCGACGCGACGGCCATGCTGCGGCAGTTCGTCGAGCGCACGGGCATCCCCGTTGGGGAGACGCAGGCGGGCAAGGGGTCGCTGCCCTACGATCACCCCCTCAACCTGGGCGCGATCGGCGTCACCGGCACGCTGGGGGCCAACCGCATGGCCCGCGACGCCGACCTGGTGATCGGCATCGGCACGCGCTACAGCGACTTCACCACCGCTTCCAAGACGGCTTTCCAAAACCCCAAGGTGCGCTTCATCAATATCAACGTGGCCGAATTCGACGCCTACAAGCACAGCGCCATCCCCCTGGTCGGCGACGCCCGCGTCACGCTGGAAGAATTGCTGCCGTTGCTGGAAGGGTGGCAGGTTGCGGCGGAGTATCGCGCGCTGGCAGCGCAGTACAACCGCGAGTGGGACGCCGAAGTGCAGCGCATCTACACGCTGGAGCACGGCCCGCTGATCAGCCAGGGCGAGGTGATCGGCGTGGTCAACACACTCTCGCGTCCGCAGGATGTGGTGCTGTGCGCGGCGGGTAGCCTGCCCGGCGACCTGCACAAGCTGTGGCGCACGCGCGATCCCAAGGGCTATCACCTGGAGTACGGCTACTCGTGCATGGGCTATGAGATCGCCGGCGGCATGGGGGCCAAACTTGCCGCGCCGGAACGCGACATCTACGTCATGGTCGGCGATGGCTCGTACCTGATGATGAACAGCGAGATCGCCACCATGGCCCAGGAAGGGATCAAAGTCATCATCGTCGTGCTGGACAATCACGGCTTCGCCAGCATCGGCGGCCTGTCCAAGAGCGTGGGGTCGGACGGCTTCGGCACCAAATACCGCTATCGCACCGAGTCCGGCCATCTGGACGGCGACGTGCTGCCCATTGACTACGCCGCCAATGCTGCCAGTCTGGGCGCGCACGTGATCCGCGCGCACAACCGCGACGATCTGGCCGAAGCGATCCGGCAGGCGCAGGCGTACCAGGGCGGGCCGGTGTGCATCGTCATCGAAGTAGACCGGCGGCAGCGCGTGGGCGGCTATGAGAGCTGGTGGGATGTAGCCGTTGCCGAGGTGTCGGAGAACCCCGACGTGCAGCGGGCGCGCGCCGAATACGTGGAACACAAGAAGCGCGAGCGGCATTACCTGGGGAGTGAGGAGTAAGCAGTCACGAGTCTGGAGTCCGAGAGCCAACGGGTGCCTGGGATAAGCGGGGACGGCGTCTCTTCAGACCGGACGGCAGCCTTGCGCTCTTGCTCACTCCACACCCACAACTCCAGACTCCCAAACCCTGCATGGTCAACATAGGTCATCGTGTCGTAGCCAGCCTTTGAGGAGCAGAGATCAACCATGAGCAGAACATTTCGCATTGCCAATGCGCCCTGTTCGTGGGGCGTGCTGGAGTTCGACCTGGAGGGCGAGGCTGCCGGATACGCGCAGGTGCTCGACGAGATCGCCGAGACCGGCTATACCGGCACCGAGCTGGGCGATTGGGGCTTCATGCCCACCGATCCGGCGCTGCTACGCGCCGAGCTGGACAAACGCGGCCTGGCGCTGTTGGCAGCCTTCGTACCGGTGGCCCTGTCCGACCGCGCCGCGCACGCCGAGGGTGAGGCGGTCGCTCTGCGCACCGCCCGCCTGCTGCGCGACACCGCCGGTGAAGGCTGCTTCATCGTGCTGGCCGACGACAACGGTAAAGTGCCGCAGCGCACGCAGAATGCCGGACGTGTCACGCCGGAGATGGGGCTGAGCGACGCACAGTGGCAGGTGTTCGCCGAGGGCGCGAACCGTATCGCCCGCGCCGTCCGCGCACAGACTGGTCTGCGCACCGTCTTTCACCATCACTGCGCCGGTTACGTGGAGACACCCGCCGAAGTCGCCCGCCTGATGTCTCTCACCGATCCAGAGGTGCTCGGCCTGTGCCTGGATACGGGGCACTATATGTTCGGCGGCGGCGATCCGCTGGAAGCGCTGCAGGCCTACCGCGACCGCATCTGGCATGTGCATTTCAAAGACTTCGATCCGGCGGTGGCGGCACAGGCGCACGCCGAGAACTGGGACTATTTCGGCGCGATCCGGCACGGCGTCTTCTGCGAGCTGGGGCGCGGGGCGGTGAACTTCCCGGCGGTGCGCGACGCGCTGATCGCCATGAACTACGACGGCTGGATCGTCGTCGAGCAGGACGTGCTGCCGTCGCTGGGATCGCCCAAGGAAAGCGCCCGCCGCAACCGTGAGTACCTGCGCAGCATTGGCATGTAGGAAGCGCGAGTGAGATTGAGCGAGGAGCGAAAGAACCATGACTGTGAGAGTGGGCGTCATCGGCGCGGGGCGCATCGGCAAGGTGCACGCCGAGACCGTGACCTACCGCATTCCCGAAGCGCGGGTGGTTGGCATTGCCGACATCAAAGAGGAATCCGCTCGCTGCGTGGCGGAACAATTGCATATCCCCCTGGCCACGCGCGATTACCGCGAGATTCTGCGCGATCCCCACGTGGACGCTGTGCTGGTGTGCTCATCCACCGACACGCATGCGACGATCATCACCGAGGCGGCGCAGGCGGGCAAGCACATCTTCGCCGAGAAGCCGATTGACCTGAGCCTGGCCCGCATTGACGAGGTACTGGCGACGGTCGAGCGGGCGGGCGTCAAATTCCAGGTGGGTTTCAATCGCCGCTTCGACCCGACCTTCGCACGGGTGCACCAGGCTATCCGGGACGGCGAGATCGGCGATGTGCACCTGTTGCACATCATCAGCCGCGACCCGGCCCCGCCGCCGATTGAGTACGTCAAGGTCTCCGGCGGCATCTTCCTGGACATGATGATCCACGACTTCGATATGGCGCGTTTTCTGGTGGGCGCCGAGGTCGAGGAAGTCTACACGCGGGCCGCGGTGCGGGTTGACCCGGCCATCGGCGAGGCGGGCGACGTGGATACCGCGGTCGTCATGCTCACCTTCACCAATGGCGTGATCGCCACCATAGACAACAGCCGCCGCGCTGTCTACGGCTACGATCAGCGCGTGGAAGTGCTGGGCAGCAAGGGCGGCATCACCACCGCTAACGTCTTCCCCAACGAAGTGACGGTCAGCACGGCGGAGCATGTCCGGCGCGATCTGCCGCTCAACTTCTTCATGGATCGCTACACGGAGAGCTACGAGCGCGAAATCCGCGCCTTCATTGACGCCATCGTGCACGATAAGCCCGTGCCCGTCGGCGCGGCGGATGGCCGCGCGCCGGTGCTGATGGGCCTGGCCGCCCGCAAGTCACTGGACGAGCACCGTCCGGTGAAGATCAGCGAGGTGGGGTGACTGGCTGTCGGTGATCAGGTGTCAGTGAACAGAGAGCGGTGATCGCAGGCAGAGCGGTCACCGGTCGCGAAGGGGCGTATGGAGAACCATGCGCCCCTTCGATTTTGGGCCGACAGAGAAGAGCAATAGCAGAATGAAAGTCAGGGAAAACATGACTTGAAGTGGATTTTTACAGGTCTGTGACAACTTCTTTGTTGCTTTAAGATGACTGATAGTCGTATGATGGATTTGTACACAATTTCTCAAACCGTCTTTATCCAGCAGCGGAGGGCTGGATGCAGGAGGTGCACGACTATTGCTTTGAGGAGGCAAGTCTATGCGCGAATGGCCTGTCTGGAGCAGAGCAGCACTCGTCGTGCTGCTGGTTGTGGTGGGAGTCGCGCTGCCTCACCGTCCGGTGACAGAAGCTCAGGGCGGTGGAAGCATCAGCTACGGCTCGAAGGTCCTTGGCAGAATCTCTGCCGATCTCCCCGAAGTGATGTATAGTTTCAACGGCACAGCGGGCGACCTGGTACAGGTGCATGTCAAAAACTGGGTCGGCACGCTCGATCCCCAGGTGGCACTGCTGGCTCCGGACGGGCAGACCATCGGCAGCAGCACGCGCAACCCCTTCGCCGTCGAAAGTGACAATGCTGCTCTGGCCCTCTTCCTACCCCAGACAGGTGTCTATACACTGCTGGTCAGTGCGGAGAACGGCACGAACGGGCAGTTTGTGCTGGCATTGCAGGGCCGTGGCCCGGTGAACGCCACGCCGCTGCTCTACAATCAGGGCCTCGATGTGGTCGTCCCCCTGAACCCGCAGCCGCAGTATTTCGCTTTCGAGACGGCGGATTGCCCGACTGTCTTCACTGTCGCGAATTTGAGCGAAGGGCGGCCCTTCACCTTCCCCTTCATGGTCAAGGTGCGCAACGCGCAAGGCAACCTGATCGCCCTGCTCTACGGCGGCGACGCGGTGGAGGATCGCCTAGTCTTGCCCGCTCGCAGCGGGCGTTATGAAGTCGAGGTGCTGTCCGAAGACCCGCAGCAGCAGGGCACGATTCACCTGCTGGTGACCTGCGCCGATCAGGCTCCGGGTTGCGTAGGTGCGGGGGCGGCTGGCGCTGCCGGCGCTGGCGCGAGTACAGCCGCGGCGTGCCCACCCTGCTTCAGCGAGGACTTCGGCGGCGAACTGTGCGACGCCTTTGCCATGACAGCCACTCGTGAAGGGGACGGCACTTTCAGCTTCACCTGGCCCGCCGTCGAGGGCGCTGAGTGGTACATCTTCTACATCCTGGATGCCTGGGGCGTCATGCTGCCCGACTCGCCGGTCATGCTGGAGGGCGACACCAGCCACATGTACTCTTTCAATCCTGCCGATCTGGCCCGCGGGCCATTCACAGCCCATGTGAACGCGGGGAGCGGCATGGACATTGGCACGTTCCTCTGCGTAGACGAAGTGCAGGTCTCGTTCGCAGGTATAGCGCTGCCGGAATGCACCATAACCGTCGGCGTGGACATCGTCCCCACCGAGGAACGCATGGCTGTGGTCGGCTGGACTTCTGCTCCAGGTGCTGCCGCTTACACGATCCATCTCTACGCCGTGGACAGTGACGGTAGCCTGGTCGGGATTCGCGTCTTCACCGTGCCCGGCGACGCCAACAGCTACCATCTCAACACCTTCCCCGGCGACTACTCACAGTTCCGCGTCAGCGTGCGGGCGTATAGCCAGGCCAGTGGCGGAGGCGTCTTTGGCGACATGCCTCAAGGCTTCCTGTGCGAAGGCAGCGCCGACTTCGGGTTCGGGCCGGATCGGTCTCAATTGTAGGTGCGGGAGGAGGCAACCATGCTTCACAATCACCGGTACTTGATGAGAGCAGGGCTGCTCCTGGCCGCGGTGTTGCTGATCGGCGCGTTCGGCAGCTCCAGTACGGTGACGCAGGCCCAGGGCGGCGGCACGATCAGCTATGGTGCGAAGGTGTTCGGCACCATCTCGGCGGACGCTCCGCACCTCGCCTACAGTTTCACTGGCACCAGGGGCGATGTCGTCACTGCCATCGTGGACAACTGGACGGGGACGCTGGACGTAGAGGCTGCCTTGATCGCCCCCAGCGGTGTCATTGTTGCCGACAGCGTTCAGAACACGCTGGACGACAACCCCCAGGGGGCCTATATCTCGGCAGTCCTGCCGGAGGATGGCGTCTATCTGCTGCGCATAAGCGGCGAGAACGGCAGCACCGGCGACTTCGCTCTGACGCTGCTGGGGCGGGGCGCTCCGGACAGCACCGAATTGATCTTCGGGCAGGCGGTAGATGTGACGCTGACGCCCGGCGCTGAACCGCACCTGTTCTGGTTCGAAGCGACAGATTGCCCGACCACGCTCACCGTGACCAACCTGAGCCAGGGGCAACCCTTCACCTATCCGTTCGTGGTCAGAGTCTACGATCAGCGGGGGCAGACGGTGGCCCTGCTACGCGGCGGCGAGCAACTGGAAGACTGGGTGACCGTCACCCCGCGCAGCGGACGCTACGAAGTCGAAGTGTCGTCCGACCACCCCCTGGAGCCGGGGAACGTGCGCCTGCTGGTGACCTGCGCGGCGGATGCGCCGGGTTGTGTCGCCGGGCAGGCAGGCATCTCCGGTGTGGCAGGCACCGGCCCGCAGACGTGCGCACCGTGCTTCACCCCAGGCACGCCGCTGGAGAACGGTAGCTGCCCCGACCTGCACTTCACCGCCGAGCAGATCAGCGAGGATCCGCTGCGGGTGATGGTGCGCTGGGACGAGATGACCGGCGCAACGGGCTATGCGGTGTACGTCTATGGCCGCGTGGCCGACGGCGGCGAGGTGTACCTGACGCACGCCGTGTGGACGCCCGGCGATCCCACTTCCTTCACCTGGGTGTTGCCGGAAGGCTACGTCAGCTTCCGCTTCATGCTGCGTGTCTACGTCGGCGATGACGTCGTTTGCACTGCCGAGACCAGCCTGGAGCTTGAGAGGCCGCCGGACGAGCGTTTGCCAGTTTGCCTTGCCTTCAGCGTTGACGTGCGCGTCACCAGCCTGGCGGATCGCGCGGTACTCTGGTCCTGGTCAGCCTATCCCGGCGCAGAAGCCTACGTGTTGGAGTGGTTCGAGGTTCTGGACGACGGGAGCGAGGCCCTGCGTGGCAGCATGTTGCTCAGTTCCGGCATAACCTCCTTCGCCGCGGGGCTCCCGGCACCGACTGGTGCTCACGACTCATGGCGGGTGCGCGTGCGCGTCCAACTGGGCGGCGCGTTCCCGTGCTTTGCTGAGAGCACGTTTGGTTTCCTGCATCATGCGCCGGACTGCGAGGACTTCGCGATCGCCATCACCGACATCACTGGCGGCACGGTGACCCTGGAATGGACGGACTACCCTGGCGCGGAAGGGTACAGTATCACTGTGGTAGACAGCACCGGCGCTATTGTGCCAGGCTACCCCGTCATTCTCGCCCCCGATGTCCACTCTGCGCTCATGGGACTGGGACCGGGTGGATTCCTTGTGACTGTTGGCCCCTGGTTCGATCCTGAAGGGGCGATCTGCCCCCGCGAACTCAAGGTTGAGATTCCGGAACAGCCGCAGGAGCAGTTCCCTTGCATCATTCGCACCAACCGCGCCGATGTGCGGGTGCGCGTGGGGCCAGGGCTGGATCGGGCGGCGTTCGCCTTCCTGACGGCGGGCGAGGAGTACCCGGTCATCGGGTATGCCTATGACGCGGCGGGCAACCTGTGGTGGCAAATCGACAGGTCGTCCATCCCCGGCGGCGAGATGGCGCTCAGTCTGTGGGTGCTGGCAAGCGACGTAGAAGCGCTGGGCAACTGTGATCAGGTGCCGCCGGGCGAGGTGCCGGTGCCCGAACCTGGCCAACCCGAACAGCCCGGACAACCAGGCGGCCCTGGCCAGTGGTTGCCGTGTGGCTCGTGCGACACCTGCGGGCATCCGGCCAACGAATGTGTCACTTCGCCCACGGGTGAATGCCTGTGGGATCCGGCCACCTGTGTCCAACAACCCGAACAACCCGGCGAACCCGGCGGACAGTGCTATCGCATCACAGCGGCGATTGACATGAGCGGTTGCCAATACACATCCGGCTCGGCGATGATTGACACTCCGCCCAACTGTGATGGCGGTTACTCACCAGGTACGACGATTGCAGCGCACGCCGTCGCCGTTGACCCCAAGTGCAACGTGAACTACTGGTCCGGCTGCGGTGCCTCTGGTGGTGAGAATTCGATTACCTTCACGGCGACGAGTAGCTGCACCATCACCGCGCATATGCACTACGGTAACTAGGGGCCTCAGGATCGCGACACTCGTCCCTGGTCCTTCCCCTTCCCCCCAAGACTTCCGGAGCCTCCCCCCGACTCCGGAAGTCGTCTTTCTTCCCTGATGGCTGATCGCTGACCGCTCAAAATGACCACACGGGCCACTCGGAGATCCCTCACTCCGGGCATTCGTATTGCAGGCCCCACAGGCGCGTCAGCACTTCGTCGGCGTCGGGCAGGCCCGCCCAGGCAAAGGCTGGCGCGCCGAAACGATCCAGGATGACCACGAACGGTTCGCCTTCAGCCGGAGCCTGTTCCGGCGGAAACAGCGCCGCGTAGTTCCGGCGAGCGGCGCGATCGGGGTCGAGCAGCAAGGGTAAGGGGAGCAGGAAGGCCTCTGTCCGCGCGGTCAGGGCATACAGGCGGGCGGCTGCTCCAGCGATCTCCTCCTGAGCGTCTGCCAGGCGTTGCAGGCGCGCGCGATCTGCTGCCGACACCCTCTCCGGCACAAAGCACAGCACCAGATGCGCGCGGCTATAGAAGCTGCGGCGGGTGATGGTCACCCCGTCCGGCGTCTGCAGCCGGAAGTCGGGGGCGCTGATCTGTTGCGCCTGTGGGCCGAAATCAAGCCAGGGCATGGACGGCCTTCCTCTGCTCTGAGGCAGATTGTAGCAAGACGGGTTGTTGCAGGCTGTTTTGTGAAATTAATAGCAAAATTTACTTCAAGAAAATTTGTTATAATGCGCATAGTCGCATTTGATCGTTTGCAAGGAGACGGTCTTACATGGTCAGCACAAAACCCTTAACCGGCGAAGTTTATTATCCCCCGGAGCACCTGGTGCGTCATGCCAACCATCCCGACTACGAAACCATTCATCAGGCCATGCTGACCGACCTGGCCGGTGAATGGGGGCGCATCGCCCGCGAGGAGTTCGAATGGTTCGCACCCTGGCAGAAAACGCTCGACGACAGCAACCCGCCTTTCTATCAGTGGTTCGTGGGCGGCAGGGTCAACATTGTGCACAACGCGCTCGACCGTCACCTGAACACCTGGCGGCGCAACAAGGTGGCCCTGCTGTGGGAGGGCGAGAACTACGATCAGCGCAGCCTGACCTACCATCAGCTACACCGCGAAGTGTGCCGCTTTGCCAGCGTGTTGCGGGCGATGGGCGTCAACAAGGGCGACCGCGTGACGATCTACATGGGGCGCATTCCGGAGATCGTAGTGGCGATGCTGGCCTGCGCCAAGATCGGGGCGGTGCATTCGGTCGTCTACGGCGGCTTTTCGGTCGAAGCGCTGCATGGGCGCATCGAAGACAGCCAGAGCAAGGTGGCCATCACCGCCGACGGAGCCTGGTTGCGCGGCAAGATCGTTCCGCTGAAGGACATCATGGACGAGGCGTTGCAGCGCAGCCCCACCGTGCAGACGGTGATCGTGGTGCGGCGCACCGGCCAGGACGTGCGCATGGAGCCGGGCCGCGATCTGTGGTATCACGACCTGATGCGCTTGCCCATTGCCGAGACCTGCATCCCCACCGAAGAACTGGACGCCGAACACCCGCTCTTCCTGCTCTACACCAGCGGCACGACGGGCAAGCCCAAGGCCATCCTGCACACACACGGCGGCTATATGGTCGGCGTGGCGACTACGCTCAAGTGGGTCTTCGACCTCAAGGACGACGACACCTGGTGGTGCACTGCCGATCCCGGCTGGATCACCGGCCACAGCTATATCGTCTACGGACCATTGCTGCTCGGCGCGACCGCCCTGATGTACGAGGGCGCGCCCAATCATCCTTTCCCGGATCGCTGGTGGGACATTGTGGAGCGGCACGGCGTGACAGTACTCTACACCGCGCCGACGGCCATCCGCGGCCTGATGCGCTTCGGCGACGCCTGGCCCAACCGCCATGACCTGAGCAGCCTGCGCCTGTTGGGCAGCGTCGGCGAGCCGATCAACCCCGAAGCCTGGAAATGGTATCATCGCGTGATCGGCAAAGGTCGCTGCCCGATTATGGACACCTGGTGGCAGACCGAAACCGGCAATTTCATGATCACCCCGCTGCCCGGTACGCCGCTCAAACCGGGTAGCGCGACGCTGCCTTTCCCCGGCGTGCAGGCCGATGTGGTGGACGAAGAAGGCCGGTCGGTCGGCCCCAACGAAGAGGGCTACCTGGTGATCAAGTCCCCCTGGCCCGCCATGCTGCGCACTGTCTACGGCGACCCCGACCGTTATGTGCAGCAATACTGGAGCCGCTTCCCCGGCATGTACCTGACTGGCGACAGCGCCCGCAAAGACGAAGACGGCTACTTCTGGATCATCGGGCGCGTGGACGACGTGATCAAGGTCAGCGGTTACCGGCTGGGCACCGCGGAGATCGAAAGCGCGCTGGTCAGCCATCCGGCGGTAGCGGAGGCGGCGGTGATCGGCGTGCCGGACGAAGTGCGCGGCAGCGCCATCTACGCCTATTGCATCCTGGTGCAGGGCGTCGAGCCGACGACACGTCTGGTCGAGACTCTGCGCGAGCACGTGGCGCACGAGGTCGGCCCCATCGCCAAGCCTGCGCACATCGAGTTCGTGCCGAACCTGCCCAAGACGCGCAGCGGCAAGATCATGCGCCGTGTGCTTAAGGCGCGCGCGCTCGGCATGGACGAGGGCGATCTGAGCACGCTGGAGGAGTAGCGAACAGCTTTCAGCCGTCAGCCAACGGCGGTCAGACAACACAAAACGGGAGCGTGCTGCTCCCGTTTTTCGCTGGAGGCGACGGTGGGAATCGAACCCACGGTGAGGGTTTTGCAGACCCTTGCCTTGCCACTTGGCGACGTCGCCAGTAGGTGTTCTGGTGAAAAAAAGTATACACAAACGGCGAGGGGTTGGCAAGGCTGACTCAAACGGCGGGTGCATTTCTGGAATGCACCCCCAAACGGCTTTCGAAAGCCGACCCTCCAGGTGACGGATTGTTCGCAGTGAGCGCACGCCGCCGGCGCTCCGCCGGCGCTCCGTCAGCGCCCCAGTTCCTGGTAGAAATGCGCTGCGGTGCGCATCCCCCGGTAAAAGCTCTCCAGCGAGTACTTCTCGTTGGGGGCGTGCAGGTTATCGTCGGGCAGGCCAAAGCCCATCAGCACCACCGGTGTGGCCAGCACTTTCTGCAACGCGCCGATGACCGGAATCGAGCCGCCGTCGCGCGTGTAGACGGGGGTGGCCCCAAAACCGAACTCATAGGCCCGCGCCGCTGCCTGCATATAGGGCGAGTTCATGTCCACCACCACCCAGTTGCCGGCGTGTAGCAAGCGCGTTTCGCTGCGCACCGTGGGCGGCGTCAGCGCGGCAACGTGATCCGCCACCAGGCGGTAGATGGTGTGCGGGTCCTGGCGCGGCACCAGGCGGCAACTGACCTTGGCCAGGGCGGTGTCGGGCAAGACCGTCTTGCCGCCCTCGCCTGTCCAACCGCTGACCAGCCCGTTGATTTCCAGCGTGGGGCGGATGCCCAGCCGTTCGTGCAGCTCATAGCCGGGTTCACCCCAGGGCACACTGACGCCGGTGTCGCGCTGCAACCGTTCCAGGGTGAAGGGCACCTGGGCCAGCGCCGCGCGTTCGGCGGGCGAAAGCTCGACCACATCGTCGTAGAAGCCGGGCACAGCGACCCGCCCGTCGCGATCATGCAGCGCTGCCAGTATCTCGGCCAGTGCCTGCGCGGGGTTGTGGACGATCCCACCGTAGACACCGGAATGCAACGCCTGGCGCGGCCCGCGCACCTCGATTTCCATGTACACAATGCCGCGCAGCCCCGTCACAATCGAGGGACGATCCAGGGCGAGTATCTGCGTATCGGAGACGACCGTCACATCGGCGGCCAGCAGGTCGGCGTGCTGCTCGACGAACGGATACATGCTCGGTGAACCGGACTCTTCCTCTCCCTCCACGATGAACTTGACGTTGACTGGCATGGTGCCAGTCGCCAGCAGGCTGTGCACCGCCTTGACCTGGGTGAAGGTCTGACCCTTATCGTCGGTCGCGCCGCGCGCAAAGAGCTTGCCATCGCGGATGACCGGCTCGAAGGGATCGCTGAGCCACTGCTTGCCGGCGTCGTCGGCGGGCTGCACGTCGTAGTGACCGTACACCAGCACGGTCGGCGCGCCCGGTGCGCCCAGCCATTCGGCGTAGACGATCGGGTGTCCGCTGGTAGAAAAAACTTCGGCGCGGGTCATGCCGATCTGCAGGAAATGGTCGCGCAGCCACTCTGCGGCGCGGCGCACATCGTCTTTGTGGGCGGACAGCGTGCTGACGCTGGGGATGCGCAGCCACTCTTTCAACTCGTCCAGGAACTGCTCCCGGTGCGCTTCCTGAAACTCGTAGGGATTCATCGCTGCTCCTTGTGGGAAGGGTCGCGAGTAGGGACGCAAAGAGTCAGGAGTGGAAGGCAGAAAGCCAGGGCTGATGGATGAGCAGAGAGAGTTGGATCGCAGCGCATCAACCCCAAGACTCCAGACTCCAGACTCAGGACTCCACACTCCAGATACCCGACTCGCAACTCAGACTGTGCAGAGCCGCCAAGATTATACCAGCGGCAGGCGGTGTGCAAAGCAGAGCCAGGATGCTATAATGCGCACATCCCACGCTGAGGACGATACCATGAGCGATCTGCCCTCCATCCCGCCGGTGTCCGATCCCCAACACCTGGCGACGCTCTACCAGATCACGCGCGAGCTAAACTCCAGCCTCGACCTGGATACCGTGCTGGAAAACGTCATGGATCGCGTGATCGAAGTCACCAATGCCGAGCGTGGTTTCCTGATGCTGTGCGACAACAATCGCGGCGAGATGGAGTTCAAGGTCGCCCGCGGGCTGGATCGGCAGGACTTACGCTCGCCGGAATTCCAGGTGAGCACCACCATCGTCCGTAAGGTGATGCAGACGCGTCAGCCGCTGCTCACCGATAACGCGCAGTTCGACGAGCGCTTCACGCGTGGCGACAGCATCATGATCCTGGGCCTGCGCTCCATCCTGTGCGTGCCCATCCTGGTCAAAGAGCGGCTGATCGGGCTAGTCTATGTGGACAACCGGCTGCAGGTGGGCCTGTTCAACGAGAGTCACCGCGAACTGCTAGCCGCCTTCGCCGCACAGGCGGGCGTGGCCATCGAAAACGCCCGGCTCTATCAGGTGGCCGTCGAAAAAGGTCGCATGGAAAAAGAACTGCAGATGGCCCAGACCATTCAGCGCGACCTGCTGCCCAGCCGCCTGCCGACTCTGCCCGGCTACGAAATCTCCGCGGAATGGCGCACGGCCCGCGAAGTGGCCGGCGATTTCTACGATTGCCTGCCGGTGGACGATGGCCTGGGCGTGGTCATCGCCGACGTGTCGGACAAGGGCGCACCCGCGGCGATCTTCATGGCCATGGCGCGCAGCCTGATCCGCGGCGCCATCCTGACGACGCGCACGCCCGAAGCCGCCCTGCGCCAGACCAATGCAACGCTGCTGCAGGATATTGAGTCGGGCATGTTCGTGACAGTTTATTTCGCCCTGCTGCACCCCGGTGGGCGCGTCACTGGCGTGAACGCCGGACACAACCGCCCGCTGCTCTGGCACGCCGCGCAGGGGACGTGCGAATTTCTGCCGCGTGGGGGGCGACCCTTGGGCTGGTTCGAGGACCTGCCCCTGAATCCGGTGGAATGCCAGTTGATGGCGGGCGATGTGTTGGTGCTCTACACCGATGGCCTGACCGAGGCAGAGAACGTAGATGGCAAGCCGTTCGGTGAAGCGCGGCTGGTGGAAGCCATGCGCGCCTGCGCTGACCGCCCGGCGAACGCGATCAAAGAGCACCTGATCGCTGCAGTGGAGAGTTTTCGGGGCGCTGCGCCCCCCTTCGACGACACTACCCTGGTGGTGATACGCTACACAGGGCATTGACCGCGCCTCGCTGGCGCACGGACGACCATGGCCGAAGAACGACTGCAAAAATTGATCTCACAGGCGGGGATTGCCTCGCGGCGGGCCGCCGAAGAACTCATTCAGCAGGGCCGCGTGACCATCAACGGGCGCGTGGCACAGCTTGGCGAAAAAGCCGATCTGACGCGCGACGAAGTGCGTGTGGACGGCGAGTTGCTCAAACCGCCGGAGTTCGTTTACTACCTGCTCTACAAGCCCCGCAATGTGCTCTGCAGCAACCGTCGCCAGGGCAAGGAACGCCGCACCCTGGTGCGCGAGCTGGTCCCGTATGAAGGGCATCTGTTCACGGTGGGGCGGCTCGACGCCGAAAGCGAAGGGCTGATCCTGCTCACCAACGATGGTGACCTGGCCGACCGGCTGATGCACCCGCGCTATGGGCATACCAAGACCTACCATGTCCTGGTTGTCGGGCGGCCTACCTCCAAGACACTCGAAGCGTGGCGTCACGGCGTGGTGTTGGACGGCGAGCGCACCGCTCCGGCCAAAGTACGTGTGCTGGAAGAGGCCGGCGGAGAAAGCTGGCTGGAAATTGTCATGACCGAGGGCCGCAACCGACAGATTCGGCGCGTGGCCTCGCTGCTGGGGCACCCCGTCAAACGCCTGATCCGCGTCAAAATCGAGTTCCTGGAAATCGGTCACCTGCGGCCTGGCCAATGGCGTACCCTGACTCCGGCGGAGGTGCGCCGTCTCAAGCAGAGCCGCAAGTCCTGACTCCGACCGCTGAAGCAACCTGGCACGACTGGGAGACTGGACATGAGCACCACAGACCTGCCAACACGCACCCGCCTGCACCCTGTCGTCGAACGACAGGAACACTATGCCCGGCGGCGGCGCTGGTTGCGCGACGTGTTGTTGCGAGGAGTTGGCTTTCGGCTGCTGGTGGACGTACAGTGCACCGGCAGCGAGCGCGTTCCTGCCAGCGGCCCGCTGATCGTGATCATGAATCACATCGCCGCCCTCGATCCGTTCGTGGTGGTGGGGGCAGTGACCAACCGCTTCCTGACGCCCATGTCGAAAATCGAGAACTACCGCAATCCCATCGTAGCGCTGATGACCAGGGCGTGGGGCGTCTACCCCGTCCGGCGCGGCGAAGTAGACCGGCAGGCGCTCGACAGCACTATCGCCTTGCTGCAACGGGGACACGCTGTGCTGATCGCGCCGGAAGGCACGCGGCATCGTAGCCTGGCCGATCCCAAAGACGGCACGACCTACGTCGCCACGCGCTCCGGCGCGGTGATTCAGCCCGTCGGCCTGGACGGCACCAATCAATTTCCCGCTAGCCTGTTGCGGCTGCGCCGTGCTCAGGTGCAGGTCAACTTCGGACGACCTTTTCGCTTCCGCACCGATGGCCGGACGCGCATCCCGCGCGACGAACTGCGCCTCATGACGCGCGAAATGATGTACCAACTGGCGCTGCTGGTGCCAGAGCACCGACGCGGCGTCTATAGCGACCTGGACGCGCTGACGACCGACTACCTGGAATTCGTGGACTGAGCCGCGCGCCCCTGCCTGTTGGATCTGTTTGGGCCCTTGTGAATGGACAGGGGCGCGTATAATGGGACAGATATAGCGCGGGCTGCGCGGGACGCCTGACGCGGGGCAACGGGCGTCTCGCCCGCTAGAACGGCACTGTTGGCACAACAAGGAGACTGATACATGGCGCAAGGACCTTCGTATGCTTACTTCCAGGGCCGTATCGTGCCCATCGAAGAGGCTAAGGTGAGCGTGATGACCCATGCGCTCAACTATGGGACAGGCGCGTTTGGCGGCGTGCGGGCCTATTGGAACGAGGACGAACAACAGTTGTTCATCTTCCGACCGCTCGATCACTTCAAGCGCGTGCTCAATTCGGCTAAGCTGTTGATGATGGATCTGCCCCATACCCCCGAATCCATGCTGGCGATCCTCATTGATCTGCTGCGCACCGAAAATTACCGCGGGATAGATGTCTACATCCGCCCGCTGATCTACAAGTCCTCGACGGTGATCGGGGTGCGCCTGCACGACCTGGAGTGCGATTTCACTATGTTCGCGCAGCCCTTCGGCAGCTATATCCCCAACGAAGAAGGCTCGCGCGTCACGTTCTCCGCCTGGCGGCGCATTGACGACAACATGATCCCCGCCCGCGGCAAGATTACCGGAGCCTACGCCAACTCCGCCTTCATCAAGACCGACGCCGCGCTCAATGGCTTCGACGAAGCGCTGGTGCTGGATCACAACGGTCACATTTCCGAAGGCAGCGCCGAGAACTTCTTCATGGTGCGCGATGGGGTGGTGATCACGCCGCCCGTGACCACCAACATCCTGGAAGGCATCACCCGCCGCACGGTGATCCAACTGCTGCAGGACGAGATGGGTCTGCCGGTGGAAGTGCGCGACATTGACCGCACCGAAGTCTTCGTCGCCGACGAAGCTTTCTTCTGCGGCACAGGCGTGCAGGTGGTGGCCATCACCGAGGTGGATCACCGCCCGGTGGGCACGGGCAAGATGGGGCCGGTCGTTCGTCAGCTACGGCAGCTCTACTTCGACCTGGTGCGCGGCAAGCTCCCTCGCTACCGCGAGTGGAATGTGCCGGTCTACGATCCCCAGGCGTAGCCGCTGCCCCAGCACGATCCGCGCCAGCAGCAGGGTCATGCCCAGGTTCTGCGCCATCACCGCCGTGTTGAAGCAGGTGATGTCCGGCGCTTCGATATTGCGCTGATCGAAGAACCAGCGCACAAACATATAGATTCCTCCGCCGATCCCCGCGATGACGCCCGTCGTGCGCACCTTGCCACTGTCGGTAGACGCAGCGACCGTCAGCGGGGCGGCGAACATTAAGGCGCGGATGAGGTAGGTGCCCACGAAGATTTTGGCGTGACACGTCTCCGGCGTATAGGGGCCGCTGTCAATCAGGTAGCCAAAGGCGAAGGTCTTGTCAATGAAGATGGAGATCAGGACAAGAATGCTGAGGATGTTGCCCGTCGTCGAGCCGTCGGGCAACATCAGCAGGGTGATCAGGTTGAGGAAAAACAAGCCATAGAGCGCCAGGTCCCATGCCAGCGTGTCGTTCGACGGCCCAACCGAATTCAGAATGGCGCGTAGCTCTTCCACGGTAGCCTCCTGCGCAAGGATAACGCCAGACACCTTCAATTCTACCGGTTGAGCAAACTGGGACAACTCGGCCCTGGCAGGGGAACACAGCGAATCTTTGACATCCTGGCCCAATGACGGGAAGATGAACCGGTTTCCCCACCACAGTCTGGAGTGTGCGAAGCAATGGAACAGCATCCCTCTGGAATCAAACCGGAATCGTGGCTCGTCTCGGCGGGCCGCGCTTCCGAGCCTGGTGCTCCGCTGAATGTGCCGCCGATCCCCGCCTCGAACTTCATCCTCGGCAGCGGGCGCGGATACTCGCGCGACGACGGCACTCCCACCTGGGAAGCGCTCGAAGAAGTCGTCGGCGGGCTTGAGTCTGGCAAGGCTGTATCATTTGCCTCTGGCATGGCCGCCATTGCTGCCGTGTTCGATCAGCTTCCGGTTGGTGCCGTCGTGGTATTACCCGATGACTGTTACCTGGGTGCGGTGGGTCTGGCAACAGCGGGCGCAGCACGTGGGCGCTGGACTGTGCGGCGCGTAGCCGTGGACGACACCGCCGGATGGATAGCGGCCTGCGCTGTCGCCGACCTGATCTGGCTCGAATCGCCCTCGAACCCCCTGTTGATTGTGGCGGACCTGGAGGCCATCTGCGCAGCACCGCGCAAACCTGGCGCGATCGTGGCGGTGGACAACACCTTCGCCACCCCTTTGAACCAACAGCCGCTTGACTTTGGTGCCACTGTATCTGTTCAGTCGGCGACCAAGTTCATTGGCGGTCACTCCGATTTGTTGGCGGGCGTCGTCACGACGAGAGACGAAGCGCTCTGGCACGCCCTGCGGAAGTCGCGCGAGTTGACTGGCGCAACACCAGGAACGCTCGAAGCCTTTCTCGCTGTCCGCGGGGTGCGGACTCTCGCACTGCGCTTACAGCGGGCGCAGCAGACCGCCATGATGCTGGCAGAGCGACTTGAGAAGCACCCGCTGGTCACTTGTGTCCGCTATCCAGGGCTGCCCTCACATCCGACCCATGCCACCGCCAGGCGCACGCTCAAGGGCTTCGGAACCATTATCTCGTTCGACCTGCTGGGAGGAGCCGATTTCGCGGATGCTGTCTGCCGCAATGTCAGGCTCATCCGCCACGCTACCAGTCTGGGAGCCGTGGAATCAACGATGGAGCGCAGAGCTGCGATCCCAGGCCAGGAACACCTTCCCCCTTCGCTCCTGCGCCTCAGCGTTGGCATCGAGGACGCCGAAGACCTCTGGGACGACCTCGACTCGGCCATCCGTGCGGCTGCACCGTGAGGCTGTCGCCAGTAGCAGGGGATGATGAGTGAGAAGTCTTGAGTCTGTGGGCGGGATCGCCAGGACTCTGGAGCGTGACATGCACTTGCCCTCAACCTCGCGCTGCGGGCGAAGGGGAGCGCTCGTGCAAGAGCCAGCAAGTCCCCTCGCTCCGCGACACAGTCGCGAGGGTGAGGGGAATAGAGCCGCCAGGCTCACGACTCAGGACTCCGCGTCTGGCGTCGCCGTCGCCAGCGGCCAGGCGACTGGACGGGCGTTGAGCCGTGTCAGTTGCTTCTCGGCAGTGAATGGGGGGCGGAAGATCAGCCGCTCTACTGGCGTTGTGGGCGTCAGCGCGTCCGGCTCGACTGGCAACACGGCAATCACTCCCCGCTCCGGATAGAGCAGCACCGCATAGCCGACCTCCAGCAGCGTCAGGTTGCCCTGCGAGACGCCTACCGCCGCCGGGATGCCGTAGCGTTCGAGCAAAAGGTCGAGCGTGCCGTAGTCACGCAGCTCGGTTTCGAGCACTTCGTCCACGCCGATCAGCGCTCGCAACACGCATCCCTGAGCGGTGAAGCGAAAGTAGTTAGCCCGCCCGGTCTCGCGCCTGGCTCGTCCAAAAGCTGCCTGAAGCTGCAGCAGCGTCGTCCGCCCCAGTTCGACCGCCTCCACGTTTTCCAGGGGGAACACGCGCGTACAGTCGCGCTGCGGTGTGACTGAGGGGGCGGGGGTGCCGGTGACCATGAGCGGCGGGGTGAGAGTAACACGCCCCGGCAATTCCTGCGGTGTCTGCCCCGCCAGCGCAGCCGCAGGCAGGGCGTGACCGAGGGCTACCGCCGCTCCCAGCGCGGCTGTTGCCAACATCCCTGCCCAGACCAGCCAGAATACCGGTTTCATGAGGCCCGATTGTAATCGGTTTGGGCGGGGCGGGCACAAAGTCGCTGCCTTTTGGGCGAGGAGAGCGCCTCAAACACCACAACGGTCGCCCAACGCACTCTTAATAATTTATGAATAAAGAATGAATGCAAGTAAAATGTGCTACTCTGGAAGCGATGATCAATGCAACCCGTGTTATGATCGTAGGTGATCAGCGGGCGGTGCGTGGGGAGTATTCGTCTGATGGCTCCGTCGGCCAGGTCTACCCCCAATTCCAGCAGACATGATGGAGAAGACGCGCGTGCGTTGGCTTCGGGGCCAGGCGGCGCAGGGGCTGATGAAGTGAGACGGCTTCAGCAAGCCCTGGTCGAAGCTGAGCAGCGCTACGAGGCGTTGTTCCAGGGGGCGTTCGACGCCATCCTCATCGAAGACAGCGACCAACACATCCTGGATGCCAACCCCGCGGCGTGCCAGATGCTGGGGTACACGCGCGGGGAACTCTGCTCGATGCTCACCTATCAATTGCAGCCAGCGCATCGGCGCGGGCGTAGGCCGAACCCGATCTATGAGCGCGCGCTCGAAGGGTCGTACGAGGGTACGCGCTTTTCCACCGAACTGATCCGGCGCGATGGCACGGTTTTCCCGGTGGACATCACCATCACGCCGCTGTACCTGGGGCGGGGCCTGGTCTTCGTGGACATCCTGCGCGACATGAGCGAGCGTCAGCAGGCCGAGCAGGCGCTGGCCGAAGAGCGTAACCTGTTGCGCACGCTGATTGACCTGCTGCCGGACTACGTCTACTTCAAGGATCGAGACGGGCGCTACCGCCTGCTGAACAAGGCGTCGCAGGCGTTGCTGGGCGTCGCGTCGGAAGATGAAACGGTGGGGAGGACCCCCGAAGCTTTCTTCCCGGCAGAGCAGGTCGAAGCCTTCCAGGCCATGGATCGGCAGGTGCTGGAAAAGGGACAGTCCTTCTTCAACGTCGAGCAGACTGTCACCGACCATACCGGCGCGTTGCGCACGGTGCTGATGACCAAAATCCCCCTGCGCGACAGTGCCGGTGACGTGCAGGGATTGGTGGCCATCGCCCGCGACATCTCGGAGCGCAAGGCGTTCGAGAACACGCTGGCACACTACGCCGCTCGCCTCAACGTCCTGCATACGCTGCAACAAGGCGTGCTGGCGGGGCAACCTGCGCAGGAGATCGCACTGGTGGCGCTGCAAGGCTTCTGCCGCCTGGTGCCCTGTTGGAGCGCCAGCCTGGCCTTGTTCGACCCGGCGCGGAACGATGTGCTGATGATCATCGTAGGCGCGAATGGCGAAGCGGTCTTCAACGCGGGCGAATACGTGCCGCTGGCGCAATTCAACACGCCGGAAAACGTCCAGCAGATGCGCCCGGTTATCGTGGACGATGTCAAGACGCTGCCTGCGCCCAGTGTGTTGCAGCGACGCCTGGCTGCCTATGGCGCGCGTGCCTACCTGAGCGCGCCCCTGGTCGTGGGCGAGCCGGTGCTGGGCGAGCTGGCCCTGGGCGAGCCACGCCCCAATGCGTTCGGTGTGGCGCACCGCGTGATTGCAACCCAACTGGCCGATCAACTGGCGATCGCGCTGTCGCATGTGCGACTCAGCGCGCAGGTGCGTCGTCACACCGAGGAATTGCAGCGCCGCGTCGCCGAGCGCACCCAGGAACTGGAACGCACGCGCAGCCGCGTGGAAGCCATCCTCAACAACAGCAGCGACGCCATCCTGCTGGTGCGCCCGACCGGCACCATCTCGCAGACCAACCTCACCTTCGACCGGCTTTTCGGCTACAAGCCAGATGAACTGTTCGACCAACCCCTGACGCGCGTGGCGCATCCGCAGTCGGTGGCACACTTTGCGCAGGCTATCGAGCGGGTGATTCGGGAGGGCGTCGTCCAGCAACTGGAGATCGTGGCACAGCGCAAAGACGGCTCGACCTTCGACGCCGAGGTGGGATTGTCGCGCATTCCGGCCATCGCCGGGCGACGCGGCGGCATGGTCTGCCATCTGCGCGACATCACCGAGCGCAAGCGCGCCGAAAGCGCCCTGCTGGAAAGCGAAATCCGCTATCGCGGCCTGTTCGAGCACGCGCCGGTTTCGCTGTGGGAGGAAGATTTCTCGCGCGTGCGGGCGCGCATTGATGCGTTGCGCGCCGAGGGCGTGACCGACTTCCGGCGCTACTTCGCCGAGCACCCCGAAGCGATGCAGGCTTGCGCCGCCGAAGCCCGCATCCTGCAGGTGAACCAGGCTACGCTCGACCTGTTCGAACTCGATTCCTACGACGATCTGCGGGCCACGCTGGCCGACCTGGCTTATGACCCGCAGCAACAGCTTCTGCACGAGCAGGTGATCGCCCTGGCCGAAGGGCAGACCCGTCACGCCAGTGAGCAGACCTTTGTCACGCGGACGGGGCGCACCATTCACGCAGTAGTCGGCCTATCGGTGCCGCCGGGTTCCGAGCAGACCTGGGCGCGTATCCTGGTCTACGTCATTGACATCACCGAGCGCAAACGTGCCGAAGAAGAACTGCGCAAGGCGCTGGAAAAAGAGCGCGAACTGAGCGACCTGAAGACGCGCTTTGTCTCCATGGCCTCACACGAATTCCGCACCCCGCTGACGACCATCGTCTCGTCTACCGAGATTCTGGAGCGTTACTTCGACCGGCTGGGGGCAGACCAGAAGGCCAAGCATTTCCAGCGCGTGCGCGCGGCTTCGCAGCACATGACGCAGTTGCTCGACGAGGTGTTGCTGTTGGGGCGGGCCGAAGCCGATCAGTTGCAGTTCCGCCCCGAACGGCTGGATATCCTGGCCCTGGCCCAGGAAGTGCTGGAAGCGGTCCAACTGAGCGCGTCGCCCAACATCTACTTCGAGACGACGTTCGAATGCCCGCAGCCCTGGCTATGGCTGGACGAGAAGCTCATGCGTCACATCCTCAACAATTTGCTCTCTAATGCCGTCAAGTACTCGCCGCAGGGAGGCGCTGTCCGTTTCACCCTGGCATGTGAGGGCCAGGAGCTGTTGATCCGCGTGCAGGATGAGGGCATCGGCATCCCTCCCAAAGACCTGGAGCATCTCTTCGAGCCGTTTCATCGGGGGGAGAACGTGGGCACCATCCAGGGCACAGGGCTGGGGCTGGCCATCACCAAGCGCGCCGTTGATCTGCACGGCGGGACGATCACTTGCGAAAGCGTCGTTGGCGCGGGGACGACGTTCACGATTAGAATTCCATTGCAGGGTCGGGTATCAGCGGGGGAGTGAGACCGTGACCAAGATACTGGTGATTGAGGACGAAGAGGCCGTTCGCGAGAATATCCTCGAAATCCTGGGATACGAAGGCTTCGAGGTACTGGGGGCTGCCAACGGGCGCGAGGGGGTAGAAGTTGCCCAACGGTTCCTGCCCGATCTGATCGTCTGCGACATTGCCATGCCGGAGATGGACGGCTATTCGGTGCTGCTGGCAGTGCGGCAGATGGCCTCCCTGGCGGCGGTGCCGTTCATCTTCCTCACGGCGCGCACCGATCGCAGTTTCATGCGGCACGGTATGGAACTGGGCGCAGACGACTATCTGACCAAGCCCTTCTCGTCGGCGGAGTTACTGGCGGCCATCGAGGCCCGTCTCGAACGGCACGAAGTGACCGCCCGCGCCATCGGTGGGGATATCGAGGAGGCCAAGCGACGCTTGGTACAGATGATCGCGCACGAACTGCGCACGCCGCTGGTCTCTATCGAGATGGCGCTGGACATCATTTCTCGCCAGGTGGGACAGCTTGAGCCGCACCAACTGCTGGAATTGCTGGACTATATCGGTCGCGGCAGCAACCGCCTGCATCACGTGGTCGAGCAAATGGTGCTGATCACACAGTTGGAGGCGGGTCTGCTCACCGCCGACTTGCTGCGCGAACAGGGGATGCCGGTACATGTTTCCGAATTGCTCATCGCAGCGATCAGCCTGGGCAAGCGGTTCGCCCCGCGCAGCCCCGATGCGGTCGCGCGCATAGACGAGCGCGACGAAGACCTGACTGTGTGGGGCGACATCAACGCGCTCAAGCACGCCCTGGCGGAGATCATCGCCAATGCGCTGAGCTTTTCGCCCGCCGGCGGCGAGGTGGTGGTGTCGGCGTGGCGATCGGGCCGGCAGGCGGTGATCGCCGTCACCGATCACGGGCCGGGCATCCCGCCGCAACAACTGGCTCACGCTCTGCGCGAGTTCTATCAGATTGACCGCGATCGTCAGGAGCAGCAGGGCATGGGCATGGGCCTGCCGCTGGCTCGTCGCCTGATCGAAGTGCACGGCGGAGCCCTGGATATTCAGTCGGTGGTGGGACGGGGTACGCAGGTCATCGTCGAGTTGCCGCTGGCAGAAGCCTGAGGCTAGAGAGCAGTTACTTCCCAGCCTCCTGTTATAGGATGGGTTGTAGGGGCGGGTTTCGAAATCCGCCCCTACGCTTGCTGCAGCAGGGGATTCTGGGATTAGGGAAAGACGCCCGGCGAGAGTTCATAACCCCCTTCAGGCACATCGTCGGCCCGCCCCTGGGCGCACGCAGCGCCGAGGGACAATTTTTCAACACCCGCCGGTGATGGATGCCCCCGCCACCAGCCAGCGATAAAGCCGCGCCGCCCACTCGTCGGTGATGGCCTCCGGCCCATGACCGGGGATGGTCGTCGCGTCGCGGCGCAGCGCGGCCAGAAAGTCATCCACTGACAGGTCGGTCTCGGCCAGTGCGGGCGCATACGCTGATCCCTGGGCGAACGCGCCATGACAGGCGTCGCAGCCGCTTTGCGTCCATACGCTCATGCCCAGCACTTCACCCTCGCCCAGGGTCAGCGCCGCCGACACTTCAGCCGCGGCGGGCAACGACGTCACCCAGGCGTAGATGTCGCGCACATCGTCGTCGGTCAGTTCGGCGGTGCTGAAAGCGGGCTTGGGCGGACGGGTCTGGCGCACTGCCTGCACGAACTGCTCAAAGGGCAGCGACGTTCCGGCCAGTGCCCCGCCCACCTGACCCTGCGCCCGCTCGCCATGGCAGTCCGCACAGCGCCACGTCGTGTAGAGCGTGTGGCCACGGTCGGGGTCGGGAGCGGCGGCGGGAACGGTCGTCGGCTCCGGGGCCTGGTAAGCCGAGTTGGAGGAGGTGCGCGGTTGCCTGTCTTCGCAGGCGACCAGAGCCACCCCGACCAGCAACAAGATCGGCACCCACAGCAGGCGACGCATGATCAGTCCCCTCCTGGCGCTTCGGCAGGGGCCGCGCCCGGTCTGGCAGTCGCCGTAGAAGACGCCTCGACCTGAGCCGGTTCGCGGTAGCGGCGGCGGTATTCGGCTTCCCAGGCAGCTTTCTCGGCCATCTTGCGCAGATACCACTTGCGATGATGCAGATAGGCATAGAGGCCGTTCACCTTGCCGGTGAACATGCTGAAGAACGCCTGCCGTTCCTCCGGGAAGATCGCGCCCATATAAACATGAATGATCACGCCGGAGAAGGTGATGCCCACCGCCAGAAAGTGAATGGGCATGGCCCACTGAATGACCCATTGCCAGGAGGTAGGGATATGCTCCGAATAGACCATGATCATGCCGGTCAGGCCGATCCAGAACGAGCCGACGACCACCACATAGCTATAGAGCTTCTGCCCGGCGTTGTAGGCATCCTGGGGCGGTAGGGGGACGTGCTTGCGCAGGCCCAGCATGTGCCAGGGCTTGATCATCAGCCAGCGAATGTCGTCTTTGTCCAGCAACATGCGCGTCGAGGCAAAGGTGAGGAAGTACTTGCGGAAGCCGATGAAGATATTGAAAGTCAGCACCGCCAGCCAGATTTGCCCCCAGACACCATGCCAGTAGATGAGCGAGGCCGTGCTGCCGAAAATCTGCCGCATCAGGTCGTTCCAGGCGGTAGACGACGCCGGATAGGTTTTCTCCAGCAGGATGCCGATGCCGGTCGGCAACAGCAGCAGCCACATGGCCACATTGAACCAGTGCGTCAGGATGTTGGCCAGATGATGTTTGACCAACACCTGCTCCTGTAGCTTCCTGCGCTGTTCGAGCGTGAGTACTTCGTCTGACATGGCTTACTCCTCCCCTTAGACCGCACCGTCTTCGTATTCGTTCTCACCGCGCAGCAATTGCAGGATGAACGCGCCCGCCTGACCCAGGAAGGTGGCGCCCACCGCCAGCTTGACGATCGGGATGGCCCACTTGCGCCAGAACACCTCCGCCGGCAAATCCTTGCGCGGCTGCGGCGACACCTGCACCGCCGAGGCGTCGGGTGGGGCCAGGTAGAACGTCATCGGACCGGTATCCACCTCCGGCGTGATCGGGCGGTAGACCACCTGATCCTTGATGGCGCGGCTGACCGGACTCTCCGGATCGTTGAAGTCGCCGAAGAGACGCGCGCCGCCAATGCACGTCGCCACGCAGGCGGGCAGTTCGCCCCGCTCCACGCGGTGGAAGCAGGCATTGCACTTGTCGGCTTTGCCCGTCTCCTTATTGCGGAAGCGCACCTGGTAGGGGCAGGCGTTGACGCACAGCCCACAGCCAATGCACGCCTCTTCGTCAATCAACACCAACCCGTCTTCGCGCTTGAAGGTCGCCCCCGTAGGACAGGCATCCACGCACCAGGGGTCTTCGCAGTGATGGCATTGGACGGGCACCCAGGTCTGGGTCACCGCTGGAAACTCGCCGTGTGGCCCGTCGGTGTGCACCCAGATGCGCGTCTGCCCCGGCGGGGTATTCCACTCGGCGCGGCAGGCCACCAGGCACGCCCGGCAGTCTATGCAGCGCCGGGGATCGATCACAAAGCCGTATTTCTTGATGTCAGCCATCGGCGCGCCTCCCTCACACCTTCTCCACCGTGACAAAGGTCTGCGTCAGCGCCTGCCCGCCGCTGATGGGATCGGTGAATGTCAGGTGCAGGTCGCTGGCGGATGCGCCGCGCCCGAACGCCTTGCGCAGACCGCGACTCTCGTGCCCGAAGCCCGGCGTCAGATAGACGCAATCGGGACGGATGCCCTCGGTCAGCCAGACCTCGATCTCCACCGAACCGGCAGGGCTGGTCACCCGCACGCGGTCACCGTTGGCGATGCCGCGTTCCGCCGCTTTCGCCGGGTGCATCCACAACTGATTGGTCGGGCGCACTTCGTACAGGTAGGCGTTGTTCTGGGTGGCGAACTGCGTATGCTGGCCCACCTTGCCGGTGAGCAGGTAGAACTCGTTTTCGCCCGGCTCCGGCGGGTCGTACCAGCGCGGGATGGCATCATAGCCGGCGTTGCGCAGCGTTTCGCTGGCCAGTTCCACTTTGCCGCTGGGCGTGTCCCAGCGATAGGTCGGGCCTTCGTAACCGTCCGGCACGTCGAAGTAACCGGTTTGCTTGAGCTGATCGAGGGTCACGCCCAGTTGCTCTGTCCAGGGCTTGAGCTGCTGGCGCAGATAGTCTTCTTCATCCTCATACTGGAAATAATCGCCCAGGCCCAGCCGCTCGCCGAGCTGCTTGTAAATCCACAGGGCGCTGCGCGATTGGCCGCGCGGCTCGATCACCGGCTGCCGCAGGAAGACGCGCCGCCCTACGGCGTGCAGCGGATCGTAGCGCTCCAGGTAGGTCGCTTCTGGCAGCACCACGTCGGCGTACCAGGCGCTGTCGTTCATGATGATGTCCATCACCACCACCAGCCCCAGCTTCTGGAAGGCGGCGCGGGTCTTCTGGCGCTCCGGCAGGCTCATCATGGGGTTCTGGCGGGCGATGAACCAGCCATGCGCCTGATAGGGTTCGCCGGTGAGGATGGCGTCGCGCAACTCCTGGAAGACGCCCAGCTTGGGCGGGACGAACTTGTACTTCCACGGCACACCATCCAGCCGCGCCGCGCGGATGGGCGGGTAGCCGGGCTGCGGCGGCTTGCCCAGCGGGATGGCCGGTTCGGAGAGGAACATGCAATCGCCTTGCTGCGGGCACAGGCCCTGCAACGCATTGAGGATGGCGATGGCCCGCTCGGTGTGGAAGCTGTTGATGAAGTTGCTGGTGCGCCAGCCGGGGTGCGCGAAGGCATTGGGGCGGTTCTCGGCGAACTCGTGCGCAATCCGATAGATCGTCGCTTCCGGGATTTCGGTGATCTTCGCCGCCCAGGCGGGCGTATACTCCTGCACGCCCTCGGCCAGTTCGTCAAACCCGACCGTGTACTGCGAGACAAACCACTTATCGTACAGCTCGTCGCGGATCATCACGTGGATCAGCGCCAGGATGAAGGCGCTGTCCGTCCCCGGCTTGATCGGCAGCCATTCGGCGGCTTTGGCCGCCGTCTCGCTGAAGCGCGGGTCGAGGTAGACCACGTGCGCCCCCTCGGCGATGCGCTGCATGAGCGCGCGCGTCTCACTGGTGGAAATGCCGCCGAAGAGATTGCGTCCGGTGAGGATGATGTAGTTCATGCCCTCATAGCGGCGGGCCGGTTCTTCGATGCCATAGGTGAGCAGGTGCGCGGTGACCATGGCATTGAAGCACAGGCTGCGCTGTGTGCCATAGTTGGGCGAGCCATAGCCGTAGAGCAGATTCTCGAAGAGCGGCTGACTGAGATTGTGCGTGCTGGAGAAGATCATCGCCTCCGGGCCGAAGTTCTCTTTGATCTTCAGCATCTTGTCGGCAATGTAATCGAGCGCCTCTTCCCAACTGACTTTGCGAAAACGCCCGCTGCCGCGCTCGCCCACGCGCATCAAAGGATCGAGCACGCGGTCTTCGTCGTAAGTCATCATCAGCCCGGCCTGGCCGCGCGCGCACAGGTAGCCTTCCGAATGCGGGTGATCGGGGTTGCCCTCCAGCTTCTCGATCACGCCGTCAATCACTTTGGCGCGCACGCCGCAGCGCCAGACGCACATCTCGCACAGCGTCGGCACGATCTTGTCGGCGTATGATCCCGGCAGATGGCCCACGCTGCCGCCCGCCTCGACACGGCGGATGTCGTGCAGGCCAGAGCCAGCAATCGCCACGCCAGTGCCCGCCAGGCCAGCCGCTTGCAGGAATTTGCGCCGGTTGAGGCGCGGGAATTTCTCCAACGGTTGATCGCTCATAGCCACCCCCTAGCTTTCCGCCGCCAGGCGATCTTTGCGGCGTAGATTCAGGCGCTGGATCAGGTAAAGCATCAGGATGATTGCCTCGGCGAAGACCAGCACCGTCAGCACCGTGCTGAGGCCCCACAGTTCGGGCAGCTTGGCGTTGCCATAGTCCTTGAAACCGGCGAACAGATCGGTGATCGTCGGGTAGAGAAAGCCATAGAGCAGCGCGCCGGTCAGAAAGCCGCCAAAGCCGGGGATGAGGTAGTCGAGCTGCCCGCGCGCCGCGCCGGAGACCATGGTGCCGGGGCACATGCCCACCAGCGACATGCCCACGCCGAAGAGCAGCCCGCCGGCGAAGTTCTTGATCGGGATAGTGGGGGTGATCGCCGTCAGTTCGACTTCGCCCGCCCACACCAGCAGGTAGATACCAACCATGCCGGTGACCATGGCGCTCATCATGAACTTGAGCACGGCCAGGTCGGTGAAGCGGAAGACGTTGACGATCTTGTGATAGCGGGTCATGCCGCCCTTATCGAGCGCAAAACCGAACAGAAAGCCCATGATCAGGGCCACCACGATCGGCCCCAGTTCCCATACAGATTGATCGAGCGGTTCCATGGTGTCTAATACCTCCGCCGGTAAACCAGCAACGCCGTTGGAATGCCAGAAATGAACATGCCAGCAATGAACAGGAACGCCGCCGGTGTGAGTTGCACGCCGCCGGAAATGGCCAGCCCGCTGGTGCAGCCCCCCGCAATGCCCGCGGCCACCTGTAGAATGATGCCGCCGATGAACACCAGCACCCAGCGCTTCCACGGCTGCGGCCCGAAGATCGTTTGCCACTGCGTGGTGTGCGGCATGACGCTGATCCGAAAGCCGCCCGATAGCAGAGCCGAGACCAGCGACCCCAAGAAGACCCCGATGATCATCCACACCTGCCAGGTGATCCCTTTGGGCATGGTGAAGGCGAAGTAGATGAACTGCTCTTCCAGCCCCTCGCGCGGCACGGTGATCGGAGCGCCTCCCTCGGTCAACACCTTCTGCGTGCTGGTGAGTTCCTGCCCCAGATAGGCCGCCAGGTTCTGGAAGCTGCCGGATGCGCCAGGCAGACGGGCGGGCATGTTGTCCAGTTTGGTGGTAGACCACAGCGTCATCACCGCCACCAGCCCCAGCAATGCTCCGGCCACATAGGGCGACCACAGGTCGCGGCGTAGATAGGCAATGAAAGCGCGCATATTCGTTCTCCTCTCCGTCCATTCCCCCTACAAATCGCGCAGGTCGCGCTCGTCCACCGGGCGATCTACCCCCGGAATCTCGGCAGGCGCTACCGGCGGAGGCGCGTCCGGATCG
>DAOTZZ010000378.1:0-3942 GCA_034433965.1 Anaerolineae bacterium | reverse complement strand
CCAGTGGTAAAGTTTCCGGAGACTCATGTGTGCTCACCTCCTTTTTTTCAGTCCCTAAGTGTGCCACATGAGTCTCTTCGTTTCTAGTGTCGCCCCCTCAGGCCCCTTGAGGGAGAGGGATTTGTTCCCCTCTCCCCGCGACGCAGTTGCGTCGCAGTGGGAGAGGGGGCAGGGGGTGAGGGGCAGCCTCAGATTTACGTCCGGATCACAGGAATATATCCCCTGCCTGTTGTCCCTGTTTGCGCTATGATCTGGCGGGCACAGGCATGGCCTTGAGGTGCAGTCGTCATGACTCAAGCGTTGACGCCCGATCAGGTGCGACAGATAGTCATCAATACGGTAGTCGTCTTGCTGGCGCGCCCTGACCTGGCTCCCGAATGGCAGGCGCACCTGCTAGAGTTGCTCGATCAGGCGCGCCAGGGACAGCTTGAGGACGAGCAACTGTTCGTGGCGGCGGTGGTGACGTTGCTCGGCTCGCCCGACGACACGCTGCCCACCGGCACGATCTACGATCGGGCCTGGCAGGCACTGATCACCAGTCTGCGCACCGGCAGGCTGGTCGAACCGGAGGCCGAGGCCAACACGAACACGCTGGACGAGTTGCTCGGCGCGGTGGTGGAAGCGGTGGTCGCCGCGCGTACGGTGTTGCCGGATCAGGCGACGGCTATCGCTGCGGAGTTGCGCGATCTGCGCACCGCTGCCGAACGCGCCGACGCCGAGGAACTGGTGCGCTGGGTGGACGACGCGCTGGCTGTGCTGGCAGGCGAGTCCCCGCAAGACCGGGGAACGGAACACGAGGGCGTCTACGCGGCCTACTGGCAGGCGCTGTGTTCTTCCCTGAGCGAAAACGCGATGCCCTGACCCGTGCGTGCGCGGGTGGCAGAACAGGCAGGTGAACCTATGTTGCGCAAACTCCTCTCCGTCCTGGTTGGCTTTGTCCTGCTGGCTGCGGCACTCACCATCCTGTGGGTAGCGCACGGTCCCCTACCGACTGAGGCCCGCATCACAGGCGGCATTCTGTATACGCAGGCCGAGATCGCCGCGCAGACGTTGGGTGGCGTTGCCCCCGAACTGAACGCCATCACCGATACCACCTCCGGCCCTGTGTCCGTGCCCATCCTCCCACAGTTCGGTGACGCGGCGCTCTCTGATCTGTCACAGGCCGAGGCGAGCGAGCAGGCGGGAGGGGAGCAGGTCACCGGTGACGTGGCGACCGGTGCAGCGCAGGGAGGTGCTCCCCTGACCACCGATGTGCTGCTGGACAGCGCCACGGGTGTGACGGTCGCCGCTGCTCCGCCGGGCAGCGTTGCCCCCGCGCCCGAAGGCATGGGGGGTATGGAGGTGGCCGCCGCCGGTTACGAGCAGCGCGTGGTCGAGCTGGAATGGCCCGCGCAGTTCCAGGTCGGGCGGGCAGGGCTGGTGCGGATCAGGCTGAAGATGCTCGACAGCGGGGCTTTGCAGCCTGTGGCGGAGATCGCCGACAACGAAGTGATGGCCACGCCCATTCTGCTGACCGACCGTTATGCCACACACGATGCCTTCGTCACCGCGTCCATCGTTGCACCGGACTTCAAGATCGAGACGGTCAGCCCGGCCATTCAGCCTTTACAGCGCGGCGGAGAGGCTGAATGGCGCTGGATGCTCACCGCCGACCGCGCGGGGAAGGCCGTTATTTCGCTGGGGTTGTCCATAAGCTGGCAGCCCAAGCCCGGTCAGCCGCCCGGCCCCACCAACGTGCCTATCTGGGGGCAGGCGTTGCAGGTAGAGGCGAACTATGTGTTCGGCCTGTTCACCGTCCCGCAGTCCAGCGTTGCGGGGACGGTGCTGGCTGTGTTGGGCGTGGTGGCGGAAATCCCGCTGTTGGAGAAATTCCTGGGGCTGTTCTGGCGCATCCTGTTCGGGCGACGGCGGCGGCGCAACGCCAGCACTCGCCGCCGCTGACCGGCAGCTCAGCGCCCTGGCGCCAAGGGACGCTTGAAGAAGACGCGGAAGCCGGTGCTATCCTGGGCGAAGGAGCCGACGGTGCCGACCATCTCCCAGCCCTCCAGGCCAAGCTGGGCGATGGCGCTGTCGCGGTGTACGAAACTCACTTCTTCACTGGGCTGGCCCACCCGGTAGAATAGAATGTACTGACGGTGCATCACGCCCTGCGTGATCTCCTGGCGCAGTTCGCAGTATTCCCAACGTTGCATGGCGCTCATGTGCCACTCCTTTCTGTGTGGCCGGGCTGGGTTCGATTGTAGCACTACCCCCCGCACCGGTCATCTGGCGGCACAGGCCCGGCAGCCGGTAGTTGCGAGGAAGATAGCAGCATGAGAGTCTATGTGGATCGCATCACGGTAGCTGTCAACGACATGCCCGCTATGGTGCATTTCTACAACGCCGTGTTCGGGGCCGGGCTGATGCTGGCCGACCCACACAGCGAGTTCGATTTTCACGTGGGGCGGCTGGGCCAACTGGAACTGTTCTTCTGCCCCAACAGCATCACGCAGATCGAGGCGGAAAAGAACCGTCAGCAACTGCGCATCGTGGTTGAAGACGTGCGCGAGACCATCGCTCGTGCCCTCGCCGCAGGCGGGCACCGGCTGGGCGAGATTCACGTCACCGACGAAGCCATTGTGGGCGGCATCAGCGATCCGGACGGCAACTCGATTGAGTTGATCCAGTACCTGCAGGCGTAGACATGGCTTGTTTCTGGTTCACGTCCGCGCCGCTGCCGGGTCATCTGGACTGGGGCGGTCTGCTGAAGACGGCGCAGGCCCTGTGCGACGCCGGTCATGAAGTGCTATGGGTGTCGGAGGAGCGTATCGGCGGACTGGTGACTCAGGCTGGCGTGCCCTTCGCCCCCGTGCCGCATACCGGTTGGCGCTGGCCTCCTCCACCGCTGCCCACCATGGCGCAGTTCGTCAACGAACACATGGTCACGCTGCGCTACCGGCGCGCGCTCGATACCTGGCTCAGCGCCGACCTGGTGGCCCGGGGCGTCGAAGCGTTGCACGACCTGGCCGAACGCCTCGGCCCGCCGGACGTGATCGTGACCGATCCATTTCTGGCGGCGGCGGCGCTGGCCGCGGAGATGCTCGACGTGCCGCTGGTCGTCGGTGGATGGGCGTCCGGCCCGCCCCTGGACGAAGATCAGATGCTCTACATTCAGCGTCAATTGGGCGCTGAAGCGCAGGAACGGCTCGACTGGCTGTGCGGGCGGTTTGGTTTGCAGGGCATCAACTTCTGTCAGGGGCCAGCCCCTAGCGTACAGAGTCCAGTGCTGCACATCAGCTACTTCAGCACCACCTGGCACCAGGGCGAAGCGATTCTGTCGCAGACTGAGTTCGTGGGCGGACGGGTCACGCCGCCGCGCGACGATCCCCCGCGCTGGCTGGCCGACATCCCCGCCGATCAGCCGTTGGGTATGGTGACGCTGGGCAGCACTTTCACGGGCGATCTCAATTTCTTTGCCCAGGGCGCACAGGCAATTGCCGCGGCGGACATGATCCCCATTGTGGTGATCGGCCCCGGCCCGATCGCCCCCGCCGCCAAAGAGCGCCTGAAGGCGGCGCTCCCCGGCGGCACGCGCCTGCTGAGCTGGGTGGACTACGATCATGTGTTGCCGCGCCTGCGCGTGATCGTGCATCATGGGGGTATGGGCACCACGCACGCGGCGATTGTGCACGCCATCCCCCAGGTGATCGTGCCTCACGCCGCGGATCAGCGCGGACAGGCCCGGCGGGCGCGGCAGGCCAAGGTCGGTCTGGAACTGACGCCGCTGGATGTCCGGCGCGGACAACTGGAGACGGCGGTGCGGGCGATCACCTCGACAGAGTGGGTGCTGGAGCGCGTGCGCGCCCTGGCGGAGGAGTTCGCCGGGCTGGGCGGCCCGTCCCGCGCGGCGCAGTTGCTGGAAGAGATCGCGGCAAGAGGGCAGCCCTAATCTTGCCTCCGACC
>DAOTZZ010000377.1:0-43536 GCA_034433965.1 Anaerolineae bacterium | reverse complement strand
TCAATCCTCTCTCCCTCGCGACTGCGTCGTGGAGCAGGGGGACTTGCTGTCTGTCGCTCAAGTGCTCCCCTTCGCCCGCGCGGGCGAAGGGGCCGGGGGTTGAGGGCGAAAAAGCGCCAGACACGTTTTGTACGCACCCCATCCCCCGACGCCCCGCATGGCTGCCCCAAGTCAGGCCGAATGGCAGGCGTTTTAGTGCCCGTCGCCACTGGCAGCCCCCTCGACTGACCCGCTATGTTCGGGGCAGCAGACCCAACCAAAGAGACTTTGGGAGCGATGATGAGAGAGTTCATAGACGGTGCAGAGGCCATCGCGCGCGGGGCGCTCGACGCAGGCTGCACCTTCTTCGCCGGATACCCCATCACCCCCGCCACGCCCATCCTGCTGCATATGATCCGCGAACTGCCCAAGGTGGGCGGCGTCGCCATCCAGGCCGAAGACGAGATCGCCGCGCTGGGCTTCTGCCTGGGCGCGGCCATGGCCGGCGCGCGCGCCTTCACCGCCACCAGCGGGCCGGGTATCGCGCTGTATAGCGAACACATCGGCCTGGCGATCATGGCTGAAGTGCCGGTCGTCATCGTGGACGTGCAACGCATGGGACCTTCGACCGGCGGCGCGACGACCACCGCTCAGGGTGATATTCAGTTCCTGCGCTGGGGCACGTCGGGCGGCTACCCTGTCATTGTGCTGGCCCCGACCGATGTGTACGACTGTTACCGGCTGACGCAACGGGCCTTCGACCTGGCCGAGCGCTTCCGCGCGCCGGTGTTCCTGGCCACCGACAAGGACACCGTCGCCACGCGGGCTACGGTCGAGAGCGCCCGTTTCGAGCGCGTGCCGGTGCGTCCCCGCACCCTGGCCGACCCCGACAGCCCCTTCGTACCCTATCGCGTGGCGCAGGCCGACGAAGTGCCGCCTATGGCCCATTTCGGCGGGCCGCACCTGGTGCGCCTGACCTCCTCCTCGCACGACGAGCGCGGCTACCTGACCAAAGCGCCCGCCGACCTCGACCAGCTCAACCGTCACCTGGCGGCCAAGATTGAGCAGCATGTAGACGAGATCGCGCTGATCGAAGCCGATCTGCAGACGGGCGCGGAGACGCTGATCGTCGGCTATGGCATCACCGCCCGTCCCGTCCAGGACGCTGTCCGCGCCGCGCGGGAAGCCGGTCAACGTGTTTCGGCGCTGATCGTGCGCTCGTTGTGGCCGGTGCCGGAGGGGGCCATCCGTGCCGCGTTGACAGGAGTGCGGCGGGTCGTCGTCGCCGAACTGAACCTGGGCCAGTACCGTCGCGAGATCGAGCGGCTGGCGTGTGACGATCAGGAGATCATCGGCGTGCATCGTGTGGACGGGACGCTCATTGGCGCAGAGGACATCTTGATCGAAGGAGGGCTGGCATGACGGCGGCCCCCCTGACCACCTACCTGAACGAAGACCTGTTGCCGCTGCCTTTCTGCCCTGGCTGCGGGCACAGCGCCATCGTCAAAGGTCTGGACGCGGCGCTGGTGCAGCTTCAACTCGACCCGCGCCAGATAGTGCTGGTGACCGACATCGGCTGCCAGGGCCTGGCCGACCGCTACTTCCACACCAACGCCTTCCACGGCCTGCACGGGCGCTCGATCACCTATGCGACGGGCATCAAGCTGGCCAATCCCGACCTGAAAGTGATCGTCCTGATCGGCGACGGGGGGACAGGCATCGGCGGGCATCATCTGCTCAACGCGGCGCGGCGCAACATTGGCATCACCGTGCTGGTCTTCAACAACCTCAACTTTGGCATGACCGGCGGCGAGCACTCGGTCACCACGCCGCCCGGCGCGCGCACGGCTACCACGCGCGGGGGGCACCTGGAACGCCCGCTCGACCTGTGCGCGACGGTCGGCATCAATGGGGCGGGCTTCGTCGCGCGGACTACCGCCTACGACAAACAGTTGCCCGCGCTGATCGCCCAGGCTATTCAGCACGATGGCTTTGCGCTGCTCGACATCTGGGAGCTGTGCACCGCCTATTTCGTGGAACACAACCGCTTCAACCGCGCCCTGCTCGAACGGACGATGTCCGATCTGGGCTTCGGCACGGGGATTCTCTATCAACACGGCGGGCCGGAATACAGCCGCGCTTATCGCGACGCGCTGCGCGACCAGAGGGGGCAACCCGTCATGCCGCCGCAATCGCTGGTGCCGCGCTACAGCAGCGCTCTGGCCACGCCCTGTCATCTGGCGCTGGCGGGGGCGGCAGGAGCCAAAATCGGCAGCGCAGCGGCGATCTTTTGCCAGGGGGCGATCCTCAGTGGGCTGTGGGCCACGCAGCGGAGCGACTACCCTGTCACAGTCAAGAGTGGTCACTCGGTGGCGGACATCGTGCTGGCTCAGGACGACGCCTTTCACGTGGATACCACCCTGCCCGATCTGATGGTGGTGCTGTTCCCGGAAGGGCTGAAGAAGGAACGCGCGCGCATCGCCCAACTGAGCGCGGACGCGACGTTGTTCATAGATGCGGCGTTGCTGCCCGTGGAGACAGAAGCGCGCGTGGTGCCGCTCGACTTCTCACACACGCGCCAGAAGAAGGAAACCTGGGCGGTGATGGCCCTGGCAGCCCTGCTACAACAGACCGGTCTCTATCCGCTGGAAGCATTCAGAGAAGCGGCGGCGCTGCGCCCGGCCTTCGCCGAGGCGAATCTGGCCGCCATCGAAGCGGGACTGACGTTGTTGACTTAGCGCGAATACCGTAGGGTCGGACAGCCATTGAGCCTCTCGAACGGGAGGCTGCCCTTGACTTTGCCTCGCCCCCACCCGGCGCTGTTGCGCCTCGTGGCCCCCTCTCCATGTATGGAAGGAAGCGAGGCTGAGTAAACCGGCGGAATTCGCAAGGTCTTCCTGAGATCGCTTCTGTGGTGAATCCTGCCCGCAAATCCGAATGCACACGGAAGAAGAGAGCAACCAGACCTGAGGGCGGAATTCATCACAGAGAGTACGGAGTCTTTTTCGCCCTCGGCGTCTTTGCGGTGCAATCAACTAACGAGGCTGCTGCGTTTCAGTCCAGGGCGGTCGTCGCGATTTCGCGTGAGGGGTGTTCCTCGGTCGCCCGCTTCCTGGCCGTCTCGTATCTGTGCAGATACCGGATCAGCCCGACCGCGATCAGGAACAGGCTCACGGCCACAATCAGTTCTCCGTCGAGCGCAGGGGGCAGGCGGTTCACTTCGACCAGAGGTACTTCGTTGCCGTGCGCGTCCAGGGTCGTCTCGACCGTTTCTTTCCAGGGCCAGACTTTGCGCAGTGATCCCAGCAGCACGCCGGTCAGGAAAGCCATCATCGGCTGATGATGGTTCGCAAACATGTAGGACAGAAATCGAGAAAACAGGGCCAGTCCCACTGCCGCTCCCAGCACGAACACGCTCAGCGTGATCACATCGCGGCTGGTCACGGCCTCCAGGAGTTGCGCATACTTGCCCATCAACACCAGCAGGAACGATCCCGAAATGCCCGGCAGGATCATGGCCATGATCGCGATCATTCCCGCCAGGAAGAAGACGGGCAACTCCGCAGGCGTGTGTACGGGCACCGCGCCCACGATGGCATAGGTGACCGCCGCTCCTATGGCCGCTGTGCCATAGGCCCTGGCGTTCCAACGCCCCACACGCTGACCCACCACCCACACCGACGCCGTCACCAGCCCAAAGAAGAACGACCACACGAACACCGGGTGATTGGCGAGCAAATACGAGATCAATTTGGCCAGGCTGAAGATCGCTGCCAGTATCCCCGCGCCCAGTGGCACCAGGAATTCCCACGGCACGACCCACAGCGCTTCTCTGATCCTGCCCTGGAGGGCCAGCTTCAGCGCTTTGCTACTCACAGTCTTGATGCTGTGAATCAGTTCCTCATAGATTCCGAACAGCAGCGCTATTGTCCCCCCGCTGACCCCAGGGACCAGGTCGGCGGAACCCATGCTGAAGCCTGTCACGAACAGGCGCAGCATAGCCGCGCGCCGCTGCGCTGACCGTTTGAGTAAATCGCGGAACTTTCGCATCCTGTTCTCCCCGCTCGATGGTTCCAGCCCCATGTAGGGAAGCCGGTCGAATGTTCGTCCTTCCGTCACAACCGAGCGTAGCAAGCGCGCACGCCATGTGCGCCTGCCACGAAATGAGGGGCCATCAGGTCCCTCGCTCAAGAAGTGTGCATGGTTGCCATGCACGAGTGGGATTATAGTGGTGCAACGGGGCGAACTCCAAACAGCCCTTCGGCTGCGCCGCGGGGCAGGAAAAGATGCCGCGAGCACAGAGAAGAGGCTGAGTCTTTCGCTGCGCTCCCTACGCCTCTGTGGTGAAATTTCTCTCCACTAGCCGACCATCAGGACTCCCGCACCCGCCGCAGCCTCGACGGCAAAGACTGCGCCCTCGATGCCTGTCGCGGCCTGATAGGCGGCGTGCACGTGTTCACCGAACCGTTCCACGCAATCGCGCTCAACGAAAGCGACCATGCACCCGCCGAAGCCCGCCCCCGCCTGCCGCGCACCGAGCACACCGGGCGCACAGCGCATGGCGGCGATCATTGCCTCCATCTGCGGCACGACGATCTCATAGAGGTCGCGCGCGCCGGCGAAGGACTCCGCCGTCAGCGCGGCGATGCAGGAAATATCCTTCGTCGAGAGCGCCTCCGCCAGGTCGAGCACGCGCTGATTTTCCTGGATGATGAAGCGCGCCCGTCGGTAAACCGTATCGTCGAGCAGGGGGCGCGCAGCATCCAGTTGGCTCCAGGGTCACGTCGCGCAATGTCCGCACGCCAGGGTAGCGCTGCGCCAGTGTCGCCGCCGCGGACTCGCACTGCGCGCGACGCTGCGGGTATTCAGAGCCGCTCAGGGCGCGCTTGTAGCGCGTGTCGCAGATGACGATGGCAATGTCCGGATGCAGGGGCGGGACAGTGTGCGTCAGATGACGGCAGTCCAGCAGCAGCACATGCCCGGCGCGCCCTGCCGCCGAAGTGTACTGGTCCAGGATGCCGCAATTGACGCCGACAAACGTATTCTCTGCTCGCTGGCAGAGCACGGCCAGCCGCACCGCATCGAGTCCCAACCCACACAGTTCGTTGAACAGCGTGGCCGTTGCCACTTCCAGCGCCGCCGACGAACTCAGCCCGCTGCTGAAGGGCACGGTGCTGTGCACCAGCCCATCAAAGCCGCGCAGAGTGCACCCTTCGTCTTGCAACACTTTCGCCACGCCGCGCACATAGTTCGTCCAGGGTGCGCTGTCGCTGCGCTGAACGTCGTCCAGGCTGAAGGTCTCGCCGCTCTCCAGGTTCAGCGAATGGATGCGCACCTGCTGGTCATCGCGTGGGCGGGCGACGATCCAGGTGTTGCGGTCAATGGGCATGGTCAGCACGTAGCCTTCGTTATAGTCGGTGTGACTGCCCATCAGGTCTACGCGACCCGGAGCCTGCACCCATAGCGACGGTTCGCCGCCATAGAGCGTCGCGAAGGCCGCCCGCACATTGGCGACGCGCTCGCTCACTGTCTCCACGAATTCTCCTCCAGCTCTGCGAAGGCGTCCAATAACGCCTGAATGTTTGCCAGGGGAATATCTTGCATCATGCGGTGCGACGGCGCAATGATCAGGCCGGTGCCGTCGGGGGCCAGGGCGCGCGCCGCCGCGAACACTGCCGCGCGCACCTCGTCCGGCGAGCCGTGCGGCAACACCGTCTGCGTGGAAACGCCGCCATAGAAGGCCAGCCGCCCGCCGAAGGTCTCCCGCAGCCAGTGATGATCGATCACTTCCGGTTGTACGGGGTTGAGCGCCGTCAGCCCGATCTCCACCAGGTCGGGCAGGATGGGCGCAATGTCGCCGTCGGAGTGCAGGATCACCGGTAGACCGGCCTCGCGGACCGGCGCGAACAGCCGCGCCAGGCGGGGTTTGATCAGCGTCCGCCACATGCGCGGCGAAAACAGCGTGGATTTCTGCGCGCCGTAGTCGTCGCCGAAGTAGACGCCGTCCACGCCCAATGCCAGGAAGCGCCGGATCAGGACTTCCTGGATGGCGACGATGCGGTCGAGCAGCTCTCCGGCGTACTCTGGATCGGTCGCCATGTCCACCAGGAAAGTATCGAAGCCGCGCAAGGCCCACGCCCGCTCGAACAGGGCGAAGCCGAAATTGGGCGCGACGAAGTGCTGGCCTTCGTCGGCGGCGATAGCCTGCTCCGCATCGTGCAGCAGGTCGGGGGCGTGCGGGTCGGGCCAGGCGAAGGCGTCCAGGCCGCGGTTCTCCGCCAGCGGGCTATGCCGGACGAAGTAGCCCTCTTCCTGCGTGTCCCAGCCCACCCCCCACCAGTCATAAGCGACTCGTCCATCCTCGCTCCGCCGCGGCGTGTGACGAATGTCCACGCGCAGCAGGTGATTGCCCAGGCAGCGCGGCAGTTCGGCCCGCGTCACGCCGAAGTGCGCAGCCAGCATGTCGCCCACTGCGCCCGTGTAGTTGATCTGCGTGGGCAGGCGGTCCACCGGTTCGTAGCGCAGCGCCCGCCGCATGCGCTCTCTGGGAGTCAGGGTCATAGAGCATGTCCTTCAGGGTGCGTTCGCCTCTGCGTGTATGTCGTGCGGGGTTGGATTTCGAAACCCGCCCCTACAGGCGCTGTTCTCAATCATTGGTTCGCGGGGTATGTTCTCGCAGGGGCGTATCGCCATACGCCCCAACGGACCTCACCCCCACTCGGCGCTGACCAGGGGTGAGGTGAGCCAGCGCCCCACTCACAGGTCGCGGTAGGCCGTCTCGCGGATGGTGTTCACCATCGCCCAGAAGTTTTCCATGGGCGTGTCGAGTTGCACGTGATGCGTGGGGCCGATGATCAGCCCGCCGCCCTTGCCGATGGTGCGCAGCCGCAGCAAGACTTCCTGGCGCACGTCTTCCGGCGTGCCGTAGGGCAGGGTGTGCTGCTCGTCAATCGTGCCCCAGAAGCACAGCCGGTCGCCGAACTGCCGCTTGATCTCGGCGGGGTCCATGCAGGCCGGCTGAATCGGGTTGAGGATGTCCACGCCGATTTCGATCAGTTCGGGGATGATGGGCAGGATGTTGCCATCGGAGTGATAGGCGACCTTGATCGCCGGATTGAGCGCCTTCAATTCGCTAATGAAGTTGGCCATGCGCGGCTTGAGGAAGCGCCGCCAGTGCCGCGGTGAGATCAGCATCCCGTTCTGCGCACCTACATCGTCGCCGATCCAGATCATATCTACGCCGAGTTCGACCAGTTTCCTGGCCGCCGTCAGGTGATAGCGGTAGGGAATCTCCAGGATGGCATCGGCCAGGTCGGGATTCTCGACGAAATCTACCAGCATCTGCTGCAGGCCGCGCAAGGCCCAGGCCGCCTCGAAGATGGTCGTCACCGTCACGCCGACGATCCAGTATTCGTCCTTGAACTCACGCACCACGCGGGCCGCTTCGGTGTAAAGCTCCGGGCGGTTGGGGTCGGGCGGCGTGTAGGAAAGGATGGCGTTATCGTCGGCCAGGGGATGCGAGACGATCTCAGTGTAGTGCCCCACACCGAAGGGCGTCTCGTAGGGCTGCGCGTCCCAGCCCACGCCCCACTCGTCCACATAGGGGCCGATCTGCTGATAGTACGAGTTCGCCCAGCCGACCGACGTGAGCAACATGTCTTCGCCCAGCGCCCGCTCCAGCTCGTAGGTATTGCCGCCGCCGTGCGGATTGTGCACGCGCTGCCCCTTCACCTGCAGGTCGGCGCGCAGGCGCTCGGCGAATTCCGGCGTGAAGCTGATCTGCATCGGGCAGCGATCCGGCTCTTCGTGATTGAGCGAGGCCAGAATACGCTCGCGTGGTTTCATAGCTCTTCCTTTCAGTTTGGAGTTTCAGTGATCAGTTTTCAGTGAACAGTTTCTGCCAGCCACACTATCCGGCAGGCCGCACGACTGCCAACTGACGCCTGACAACCGTTAGCTGATCGCTGCCTCAAAATACGCGCCTGCCGCCCCAACGGGCCACCCGCCGCAACAGGTCTTGCTGCTCTTCTTCGCTGTCGGCGGCCACCCACAGAAAGATACCTTCCGGCTCGACGGCGGCCATGAAGTCGTCCAGTTCGTGTTTGCTCAGGTCAACGATGACGGGGCGGCGCGCCTGAATACGCTTGATCAGCGGCACCCACTGCATGATCGGCTGATCGTCGCCGACGCCCTGCACCCACTGAATGGCGTGTACTTCGGGCACGCTGAGAATCATGTCCAGGTGACGGGCGACGCCTTTGCCATCCACGTGAAAGATGTTGTGCGTCATCGTCTTGACTTCGCGCTGCAATACCGGCAGACAGAATTCCTCGAACAGGCGGGGCGAGATCAGCGCCGAGAAGTCGCAACTGGGGATGTGCATCCGCCCGAAGGAGGGGATGCCCATCCAGCTCACCGAAAGCTGCCCGGCGGCCTTGAGCATGGCATCGAAATGATCGTAGATGCGCTCGAAGTCGTTGATGGCAATGTGAATCAGTTGCCGCGCCTGTTCGGGGCTTTCGATCAGGTCAATGCACAACTGCTGCGGGTCGCGCCAGGCGGCGGCGCAATCTACGCCGGGGTGCAGGTCGGTATAGCCGACCAGAGCCTTGCCGCGCAGCCGCTCGATGGCCAGGCGGGTCATTTCTTCCAGCTTGGTGAAATACTCGTTGCCCATGTCGAGCTTCAGGCGGGCCATGTCGTCCCAGGTGCGCACGAAGGGCACCGACCACGACGTGACCTCGCCATATTCGAGCGTCGCGCCGTAGAAGGCGGCGTAGACTTCCGGCCCCAGGTTGGGCCAGAAGACGGGGAAGGTTTCGCCGTAGAAGCGCTGGCCTTCGATGGACTTGAGGAACGTCTCGACCTGGAACTCGGCGTCGAACCAGCGATCTCTGAGATTGTCGGACGGGTATGCCTGGTTGGCCTGCTCGACGAAAGCGTTGTGGGCCATGAAACGAATGGGGGGACGATCCAGGATCGCCCCCTCATACCACGCATAGACCCGTTTCATGGCCGCCTCGAAATCGGGCATGCCTTCCAGTTCAACCGTCCACCAGGTTGGCTGTGTCGTGGTCATCGCTTGCTCTATCTGCGTTGAGGCGACCCCCTGCCGGCGAACAGGCTGTCCGCGGGCAGGGAACGTTGCCTTAGCTAATGCGCTTGCGCAGCACCGTGTGCATGGCCACAGACACCGTGATGATCAGACCGTAGATCAGCTTGGTCCAGTAACCGGTGAGGCCAATGGCGATGATGCCCGGCTGAATGGCGCCGATGATGAAGCAGCCGACGAACGTGCCCAGGATGGTGCCCGTGCCGCCGAAGACGGACGTCCCTCCCAGGAATACGGCAGCCAGGGTGTTCATCAGGTAGCCTTCGCCCAGGTTGGGCCAGAAGTACCACACATCCACGCTCTGCACCACTCCACCAAAGGCAGCCGCCAGCCCCACCAGCGCGAAGAGAAACATGCGTGTCCGGTTGACGTTGACGCCCATCAGGCGAGCGCTGTTCTCGTTGTCGCCGATCAGGTAGACATGCGCGCCGAACTTATGCCGGTTGAGCAGGAACCAGACGGCAATGGCGATCAGCACCATCCAGACCACCTGAGCGGGGAGGTATCCTCCGATCTCGCCCACCAACATCTCGCGCAGCACGCTGCCCTTGGTGAACACCAGCGATTCGCCCTGACCGCCGCGAACGACCTCCACCACGCCGCGCCAGAAGAATTGCGTGCCGATGGTGGCGATCAGCGAGGGAATGCCCAGCGTGACAATGATGACACCGTTGAGCAACCCAACCACAAAACCCGTTGCCAGACATGCGGCGAAAGCCAGGCCCAGGCTGCCTGTCCAATCGTACATCTGCCAGAAGGCGACCATGCCCACCGCCATAGTCGAGATGAACGACAGATCGATCTCACCGGCAATGATCACCATGGTCAAGGGCAGCGCGATAACGCCCCAGTAGGGCGTTGAATTCATCAGGGCGCGGTAAATATCCGACTTGAGAAAGGTATCGGGCGCGCCCACGATGAAGAGAATCCACAAACCAAATAGAACGCCCACGATGCCCAGTTGCAGGCCATTTTTGCGCACAAAGGGGGCGATGCGCGCCGCCCACAGGCTCTGCGGGACTTCCTGACTTTGATTCCGAACGTGTGCAGTCATGCAGCACCTTTCCTTACCGTTGCCTTAGCACAAGCCACGAGATCACCCTGAGCGACTCAGTCCAGGCTGCCTGTCTGCGCCACCCGGTACATCTTCTCCATCAGGTCTTCCAAGGTGATGTCTTTGGTCTGGAATTCACCGGCCACGCGCCCACGATCCAACACCACCACGCGATCGGCGACAGAGTACACATGAAAGACGTTGTGATCAATGAAAATAGCCGATTTGCCAGCCGCTTTAATATCGCGCACGAAGTCGAGCAGTTTGCGCGTTTCCTGCAACGACAGCCCCATCGTCGGCTCGTCGAGGATGATCAGATCGGCATGGAAATAGAGCGCGCGCGTGATGGCCACCCCCTGCTTTTCACCGCCGGAAAAGGTCTTGATCACGGCATCGGGGTTGACCGCCGAAGAGGTGTAGCCCATCTTATCCACCATCAGGCGGTGCGTCTCATCCTTCATCTTCTTGATGTTGAGCACGCCCAGCCGGTTGGAAAGCTCGCGGCCCAGGAAAATATTGCGCCACAGGGTTTGCAGGTCGGCCAGGGCACGTTCCTGGTAGACCGTCTCCACACCCAGCGCGCGCGCCTTGGGCACCGTGAGGTTCTCCACCTTCTTGCCGCGGAAGTAAATCTCGCCGCTGTCGGGCCGGTAGTAGCCAGTGATGATTTTGATCAAAGTGGACTTGCCCGCGCCGTTGTCGCCCAGCAGGCCGACGATTTCGTTCTCGCCGACGCGGAAATCCACGTTGATCAGCGACTGCACTTCGCCAAACGATTTGGAGATGTTGCGCATTTCGAGGATGTAGTCCATGGATCGTTCCTTCTTCAAGCCAGAGGAGCAAGCGACGCAGGAGTGTGGAACGCGCACATAGCCAGTGACAAGAGAGCGGGCTATGGGCGGTGCGGACACTTCAGGCGAGGCCGCTTGCTCCTCGGAGATGCCAGGCGCACTCAGGGGCGAGTATACTCCCTCGCCCCTGAGGCCACAACCCAAACCAACTGTTAGCGGATGACCGCCTCTACCAGCGGAGCCAGGATGTCTACGTTGTCCGCGCTGGCGAAGCCACCACCCGTGTCAATGTGCAGACCGGAGAAGGCGAAGTGCTTGGTCAGGCAGATCTGCAGGATGGGCAGATAGCCCTGCAACCACTGCTGCTGGTCAATGACCAGGTCGGTATAGCCGCTGCGAATGGCCTGGACGGTCGCCGGCGAGAGGTCGAAGCCCGCGCCGTAAATGTCATCCGGCCCCTTGCCCGCCGCTTCCAGATAGGATTGCAGCGTGGCGGTCAGGCCACCGTGATCGGTCACGACGATCTTGACATCGGGGTTGGACGACACATAGGCCACGAAGGTGGGGATGCCCGCGGGCGGATCAGCGTTGGTCGCCGCGTCAATCTCCAGGTAGTCCACCGTCAGGCCGGCTTCCTTGAAGGCGTCAATCACGCCCTGGGTGCGCAGGCCACGCGTGGGCTGCGAGAGCAGGCCCCAGACCATGGCGCGGTCGCCTTCCTTCAGGCCCGCGCGCTTGACAGCTTCCTTGCCCAGGTTGTAGCCCGTCTGGTACAGTTCCTGGCCGACATAGCCGAAGCCCACGCTCTTGTACTTCTCCTCAATGCGAGGCAGGGTGGTGTTCTGGCTGGTGACGATGATGCCCTTGGCAATGGCCTCATCTACCAGCGGCTCGAAGGCGTCCTCGCCCGGATGGCCCATGATGGCGATGCCGTCGGGGTTCATGGCCATCGCTTCGGAGAACTGCTGGATCATCTTCTGCGGATCCCAGTCCGACCAGACATATTCCACGTCCGCGCCCAGGTCCGAGGCGGCCTGTACCGCGCCGTTATAGACGTTCACCGCAAAGACACCGCCCGCCGGGCCGCCGGGGAAGAAGACGATCTTCGTCCCGCTGCACCACTTCTCCTTCGGCCCGTTAGAACCCTGGCCGTACACTGCCGTCGGCAGCATCAGCGCCAACACCAGGGCAAGAGCAAGAACAATTCCGACTTTCCTCATCTTAACTTCCTCCTTAGTAGTTATAAGATGCGGGCAAATCTTCCTGGAAGACCCCTGCCAGGGGATCTTCTCGGTGGAACGCGGCCTGCTGGCCAGGCAAACGCGCCGGCAAGCCACGCCGTTCCCTCACACCTAGCTTATGATCGCTTGATAGGCTTGTCAATTCAGCGGCGCTTCTCCTCATCGTCAGCGAGTGGGGGCACCCCAGGGGGTGCCCCCTGGCCCGCTTACCCACTAGTCAACGTCGAACTTGAAGATGGTGGTCGTCTGATAGGTCTCGCCGGGCCGCAGAACGGTGCTGGGCCAGTCCGGCTTGTTCGGCGAGTCTGGGAAGTGCTGCGTCTCCAGCGCGCAACCATCGCCCTGCCGGTAGAAGGTGCCGCTGGGGCCGATCCACGGCTGCGCCTCGTCGCTCCACTGGCCGAAGTAGTTGCCGCAATAGACCTGGAGGCCCGGCTCGGTCGTCCAGATCTCCAGCGTGCGGCCCAGTTCTGGCTCATAGAGCACCGCCGCCATGATCATGGACTTGTCGTCCAGGCTGGGCCGGTTGAGCACGAAGTTGTGGTCAAGCCCGCGCGCGTCGCCGCCCATCAGTTGCGGGTAGGTCGAGCGCATCATTGGGCCGATCACCTTGGGCGTGCGGAAGTCGAAGGGCGTGCCCTCGACGGGGGCCAGTTCGCCGGTCGGGATCAGGTGATCATCGGTCGGCGTGTAGCGGTCGGCGTTGATCCACAGGATGTGGCCATCAATGCTGCCAGAGCCTTCGCCCTTCAGGTTCCAGTAGGCGTGATTGGTCAGGTTGACAATGGTGGGCTTGTCGGTGGTGGCGGTGTAGTCAATCCTCAGCTCGTTCTTGTTGGTCAGCGTGTAGACGACCTTGACATCCAGGTTGCCGGGATAGCCCTCTTCCATATCGGCGCTGAGATAGCTCAGTTGCAGCGCGACGCCATCTTCGGCCTCGACTTCCTGAGCGCTCCACACCTTCTTGTCAAAGCCCTTGATGCCGCCGTGCAGGTGATTCGGGCCATTGTTGACAGCCAGGGTGTACTCTACACCGTCGAGGGTGAACTTACCTCCGGCAATGCGGTTGCCGTAGCGGCCAATGAGCGCGCCGAAGTAGTTGGTGTTCTTGGTCTCGTAGTCCTGGAGATTGGTGAACCCCAGCGTGACATTGGCCATGTTGCCATAGCGGTCCGGCACTTTGACCGAGGTGATGATGCCACCGTAGGTGATGATCTTGACCTCCATGCCATTGGCATTGGTCAGGGTGTACTCATCCACGGCGACACCATCGGCGGTGGTCCCATAGGGGGCCTTGGTGATGCTCCCCTGGGCGAGCGCCTTGCCCTGCAGCGGAGCGAGCAGGGCAAGAGCCAGTGTGAGGGACAGGACGAACAGGAACAGGCGTTTCATGGTAGAACCTCCCAAACACTAAAACGTACTTTTAGTTTCCGGCGAGATTGCCGGACAACCGACTGTATCGTGGAGCGAGCGAGCCTTGCCCGCTTATCCGACCGCTCCCCCCCATCTCTGGTTGTCCAACTGCCGAATGATGGTTCCCTGTGTCCTAACCCGACTGAAGCACACCAAGCTCGCCGGCGTGACTCTGTAGCCAGCGCGGCAGCGATGCCCTGCAATGAAGCGAAAATCACGGAACGTCAAAGAGGTCTATACTGGCTCCAGAACGCTTGTGTCCTCCCGTACGCAGGCAGCCCGGCGACAAGAAACTCACACTCCAGGTAGAATAGAGTGCATAGACAGGCCAGACCAACTGCCCTTCGAGGAAATCATATGATCTGTTAGCGCAAACACACTCTTAGTATATAACACTCTTTGCAACAGAGTCAAGTAGGCCGGGGGGAGATTCGAATGGAGGTGTTTCTGTCCCTTGGTACGTGTTCTCAGGGGGGTCGCGGGGACCATCTGCGCCTTTGCGCCGCCCGCTTGACCTGTCCCTTTGTCCCATGCTATGATGTTAGCGCTAGCAATTGACGACGCCAGGCAGTAGAAGGCTGATGGCCGAACCTGATTCTCGACGTGTCACCCTGGAAGACGTTGCCCGCGTAGCTGGCGTGTCGTCGCAGACAGTGTCGCGGGTGGTCAACGATCACCCGTACGTTTCGGACGATACCCGCCGCCGCGTGCAGGACGCCATCCGCAAACTGGGCTACCGCCCCAACCGCGCCGCGCGTAGCCTGGCCACGCAACGATCGTGCATGTTGGGGATCGTCACCTACGGCATTGATCACTACGGCCCGGCACAGATGGTCACCAATGTCGAGCAGACGGCCAAAGCGCGCGGCTATGGCGTTACCCTCTCCACCATTCAGACGCTCACCCCTGCCGAAGTCCGCGCCGCCATTGACGCGCTGGGCGGCAGCGTGGTGGACGGCCTGGTGCTGATCACGCCCGTCGTCGGCCTGCGCACCGCGGACGTGATGGCGCTGTGCGGCGATATCCCCTTCGTGCAAATTGATACCAACCTGGGGGCCAAGTTGCCCTCGGTGGTCATTGATCAGCACTACGGCAGCCGCCTGGCGACCCAACACCTGCTCGATCTGGGACATCGCCGCCTGTGCGAAATCTCCGGCCCGCTCTACTGGCATGGGGCGCTGGCCCGCCATCGTAGCTGGATCGAGACGCTGGATGCGGCGGGCCTGGAACCCGGCCCGCACGTGGAAGGCGACTGGACGGCGGCGAGCGGCTATCGTGCCGCCCGGCAATTGCTGGCACAGGGCGCGTCGTTCACGGCGCTGGTGGTGGGCAACGATCAGATGGCACTGGGGGCGATTCGCGCCCTGCGCGAACATGGGCTATGCGTGCCGCAGGACGTGTCGGTCGTCGGCTTTGACGACATCCCCGAAGCCGCCTATTTCGAGCCGCCGCTGACCACCGTCCGGCAAAATTTCGCAGCGCTGGGCGAACAGAGCGTCGAATACCTGGTGGCGCTCATTGACAACCGCAACACGCCCATTCATCAGCGCGTGCTCTATCCTCAACTGGTGGTCCGGCAGAGCACCTGCCCGCCACGTGAATAGCTCAGGAGATGCACTGCACCCAATGACCCGCAGGAAGGTAGATTTTTATGAGTTTGTTAGGCATTGATGTAGGGACTACTGGTTGTAAAGTGCTTGTTCTCTCCACCGATGGCCGGGTGATCGCCACTGCGCACCGCGAGTACAATGTGCTGCGCCCGCAGCCCGACTGGGCCGAACTGGATAGCGCCGCCGTCTGGGGGCTGATCCAGGAAGCGCTGCGCGAAGTCGTCCCCCATACCGCCCACGATCCCATAGTGGCGCTGAGTGTGACCTCAATGGGCGAGGCCATGACACCCGTCTCAGCGGATCGCCAGATTCTCGGCCACTGTCTGTTGGGCTTCGACACGCGCGGCGCGGAAACCCTGGCCCGTCTGGCCGCGCTCGACCCGGTGACCTTCTTCAATCACAGCGGCAATTTCCCCAGCGGCGTTTACGGTGGCCCCAAGCTGATCTGGCTGCGCGATCATCGCCCAGAGCTATTCGACCGCGCGTACAAGTTTCTGTTCTGGGCCGACCTGGTGGGCTTTTTGCTCGGCGGCGAGCCGGTGACTGACTATGCCCTGGCCAACCGTTCCCTGTTCCTGGATGTGCGGGCGGAGACCTGGTCGGCGCAGACGCTGGACTACGTGGGAATGCCCGCCGACAAGCTGCCCGCGCTGGCCCCAGCGGGCACGGCCATCGGGACGGTGTCGCGGGAAGCGGCGGGGGCGACAGGTCTGCCCGCGGGCGCGACGATCGTGGTGGGCACGCACGATCAGTGCGCCACGGCCCTGGGCGCGGGCGTGGTACGCCCCGGCATGGGAGCCTATGGCCTGGGCACTTATGTCTGCCTGACGCCCACCTACGACCATATGCCCCCCGCCGAGCAGATGATCGCCGCGGGGCTGTCCGTCGAACATCACGCTGTGCGCGGGCTGTACGTCAGCTTCTACTACAACCTGACCGGCGGGGCGCTGCTGAAGTGGTTCCGCGACACGTTCGCCGCCGTAGAGCACGCGCAGGCGCGGGCGCGCGGTGAGGATGTCTACGATCACCTGCTGGCCGAAATGCCCGCCGGCCCCACCGATTTGCTGGTGCTGCCGCAGTTCGCCCCCACCGGCCCGCCACGCTTCGAGGAGCATCCCTTCGGCCTGATCGCCGGGCTGTCGCTGGCGACGACGCGCGGGGAATTCGTCAAGGGGTTGCTGGAAGGCGTGACCTACTATTTCCGCGAAGGGCTGGATCACCTGGCCGCAGCGGGGATCACGCTGGACGAATACCGCGCCACGGGCGGCGGCGCGCGCTCCGACGCCTGGCTGCAGATCACCGCGGACATCCTGGGCAAACCGCTGGCCCGTCCACGTATCACCGAGGCGGGAGCACTGGGCGCGGCGATCCTGGCCGGGCTGGGCGCGGGCGTCTTCGGCAGCACCGACGAGGCGCTCGACGCACTGGTGCAGGTGGAGCGCGTCTACACGCCCGACGCCGGGCGTCATCAGTTTTACGAGGAGAAGTTCAACCGCTATCGTCAGCTTTACCCGTGCAGTCAGGCGCTGCGCGGCGTTGCGCCCGCGCTGTGAGCCAGGGCGCGCTGTTTGCAAAGGGAGAAAGGCTCGTTTACAGCGAGCGCTACACAGGATTAAGGAGTGAGACCCCTTATGGCCGACGACAAATACACCATTGGCGTGGACTTTGGCACGGAGTCCGGGCGCGCGGTAGTGGTGCGCGTCCGCGACGGGGCGGAGCTGGGCAGTGCCGTCTACAACTATCCCGACGGGGTGATTGACGAGCGGTTGCCCAGCACCGGCGAACGCCTGCCGCCGGAATGGGCGCTGCAGAATCCGGACGACTACATCGGCGTCTTCAAGAACGCCGTACCGGCGGCGCTCAAGGCCAGCGGCGTTGATCCGGCGGACGTGATCGGCATTGGCATAGATTTCACTGCCTGCACCATGATGCCCACCCTGGCCGACGGCACGCCGCTGTGCCGCCTGCCGGAGTGGCGCGGCAACCCGCACGCCTGGGTCAAGTTGTGGAAACATCATGCCGCACAGCCCGAAGCCGATCAGATCAACGAGACGGCGCGGCGCATGAATCAGCCCTGGCTGGCCCGTTACGGCGGCAAGATTTCGTCCGAGTGGTTTTTCAGCAAGGTGCTGCAGATTCTCAACGAAGCGCCCGAAGTCTATCACGCTGCCGACCGCCTGATCGAGGCAGCGGACTGGGTGGTGTGGCAACTGTGCGGCGTGGAGACGCGCAACACCTGCACGGCGGGCTACAAAGCCATCTATCAGGACGGCAAATTCCCGGACAAAGAATACCTGGCGGCGCTGCATCCCGACCTGGCCGACGTGGTCGAGACCAAGATGAAAAAGGAGCTATCGCCGCTGGGCGGGCGCGCGGGCGGCCTGACCGAGGAAGCCGCCGCCTGGATGGGTCTGAAACCGGGCATTGCGGTGGCGGTGGCCAACGTAGATGCGCACGTCACCGTGCCCGCGGCGCGGGTTACCGAGCCGGGGATCATGGTCATGATCATGGGCACCAGCATCTGCCATATGGTGCTCGGCGATAGCCTGCACGAAGTGCCCGGCATGTGCGGCGTGGTGGATGGCGGCATCATCCCCGGCCTGTATGGCTATGAAGCCGGGCAGAGTGGTGTGGGCGACATCTTCGCCTGGTTCGTGGACAACGCCGTCCCGCCCGAATATCACGAGGCCGCCAAAGCCAAGGGAATGGACCTGCACGCCTACCTGGAAGCCGAGTCCGCCAAGCAGAAACCCGGCGAACATGGCCTGCTGGCGCTGGACTGGTGGAACGGCAACCGCTCGGTGCTGGTGGACGTAGACCTGGGCGGGTTGCTGCTCGGCGCGACGCTGGGCACGCGCGCCCCCGACATCTACCGCGCCCTGATCGAGGCAACGGCCTTCGGCACGCGCCTGATCATCGAGACCTTCGAGAAGCACGGCGTGCCGGTCAAGGAGATCGTGGCCGCCGGTGGCCTGCCGGAGAAGAACAAGCTGCTGATGCAAATCTACTCCGACGTGACCGGGCGCGAGTTCCGCATCATCGGCAGCGCGCAGGGTCCGGCGCTGGGCAGCGCCATGCACGCGGCAGTCGCAGCGGGTGCTTATCCCAATATCCAGGAAGCGGCCAAGGCCATGGGCAAGCTCAAGGATGAGGTGTACCGTCCCATCCCTGAAAACCAGGCGGTCTATGACAAGGTATACGCCGAGTACGTCATCCTGCACGACTACTTCGGACGCGGCCAGAACGATGTGATGAAGCGCCTGCGCAAGATTCGCAACCAGGCAAGGGGATTGGAATAATGCTCGAACAACTGCGCAAAATCGTCGCCGACCTGCACGCCGAACTACCGCGCAATGGGCTGGTCACCTGGACGAGCGGCAACATCAGCGCCCGCGATCCGCAAACCGGCTACGTGGTGATCAAGCCCAGCGGGGTTATGTTCGAAGACCTGGGACCGCACAACATGGTGGTGGTAGATAGCGAAGGGCGCGTGGTGGAGGGCGACCACAAGCCTTCGTCGGACACGGCCACGCACTGCTACATCTACCGCGCCATGCCCGAAGTGGGCGGCATCGTGCACACGCACAGCCCCTACGCCACGGCCTGGGCCGCGCTGGGGCGCGACATCCCCTGCGTGCTGACGGCCATGGCCGACGAGTTCGGCGGGGTGATTCCCTGCGGCGGCTTCGCCCTGATCGGCGGTGAGGAGATCGGGCGGGAAGTGGTGCGCGTGCTGCGCGAAGGGCCGAACCCACGCTCGCCCGCCGTGATCATGCAGAATCACGGCGTGTTCACCGTCGGCCCCACGCCCAAGGCGGCAGTCAAGGCGGCGGTGATGTGCGAGGACGTGGCCCGCACGGTCTTCCTGGCGCATCTGCTGGGCACGCCGATTCCGATCGCGCCGGAGGACATTGCCAGGCTGCACGAGCGTTACACGACGGTCTACGGACAGTAGGAGCACAGCGCATTTCCCCGTAGGGGCGTAGACGATACGCCCCTACGACATAGCAGAGCAACGCTTCTACCGAAATGAGATTCTGGCAGTTCGAGTGCATTCATAGAGAGGGGCTACCATGAAAAAGGAAGTAACCTTAGGTCTGATTGTCGGCAACCGGGGCTTTTTCCCCAGCCATCTGTGCGAGTCGGGGCGCGAGGTGGTGCTGAAGGTGCTCGCCGAAGAGGGCATCAAGGTCGTCGCGCTCAGCCCACAGGATACCGAGTACGGCAGCGTCGAAAGCCTGGCCGACGCGCACAAGTGCGCCGAGTTGTTCCGCGCGCACCGCGACGAGATTGACGGCGTGCTGGTGACGCTGCCCAACTTTGGCGACGAACGCGGCGTGGCCAATACGCTGCGCTTCGCCGGTCTCGATGTGCCGGTGCTTATTCATGCCTTCCCGGACGACCCGGCCAAGATGAACCTGGAATGGCGGCGCGACAGCTTCTGCGGCAAGATGTCGGTGTGCAACAACCTGCGTCAGTATGGCATTCCCTTCACGCTGACGACGCTGCACACTGTTGATCCGGAATCGGAGAGCTTCCGCCGCGACGTGCGCAAGTTCGCCGCCATCTGCCGCGTAGTGCGCGGGATGCGCCGCGCCCGCTTCGGGATGCTCGGCGCGCGCCCGGTGGCCTTCAACACGGTGCGCTTCAGCGAGAAGCTCTTCGAGCACGCCGGCATCACCGTGGAGACGCTCGACCTGTCGGAAGCCTTCGGGCGCATCGGGCGGCTGGCCGATAACGATCCCCGCGTGACGGCCAAGGTCGAGGCGATCAAAGCCTATGCCAGTATCGCCAAGGTTCCGCCCGCAGCCCTGACCAAGATCGCCAAGCTGGGCGTGGTGATGGACGAGTGGATCGCCGCCAACGAATACGACGCTACCGCCATTCAGTGCTGGACGAGTATGCAGGAATTCTTCGGCGTGGTGCCGTGCACGCTGATGAGTATGCTCAGCGACAAGCTCATGCCCTCCGCCTGTGAGACGGACATCGCCGGCACGGCGGCCATGTACGCCATGGCCCTGGCTTCCGGCAAGCCCAGCGCCCTGGTGGACTGGAACAACAACTACGGCGACGATCCGGACAAGGGGGTCGTCTTCCACTGCTCCAATTATCCCAAGAGCGTGCTGGCCGAGGAGATTCCGGTCATTGACTATCAGGACATCATCGCGGGGACCGTGGGCAAGGACAACACCTGGGGCACGCTGCAGGGCCGGGTCAAGACCGCGCCATTCACTTATCTGCGCATCAGCACCGACGACCTGCAGGGCAAGATCGTCGCCTACGTCGGCGAGGGCGAATTCACCGACGACCCGATCAACACGTTCGGCGGCTATGGCGTGGTGCGCGTGCCAGGCTTCCAGAAGCTGCTGGCCTACATCTGCGAGAACGGCTACGAGCATCACGTGGCGATCAATCAGTCGCTGGTGGCCGATGCCGTCTACGAAGCGCTGACCAAGTACCTGGGCTGGCAGGTCTACTATCACAAGGGTTGAGCGTCTGCGCTGCCAGTGCAAAAAACACCCCCAGGCCGTGTGACCTGGGGGTTATCATTCATAGCGGGGGCAGGATTCGAACCTGCGACCTCCGGGTTATGAGCCCGACGAGCTGCCACTGCTCTACCCCGCATCGCGTCACGTATGATACCAGAGTCCCACTCTCGCGTCAAGGCTGAATCACTTGCGCTTAACGGACCGTTAAAATCGGCGGCGGGGGCAACACTGGATTGCGGCACATGACGGCTATTATTACGTTGTTTTGCCCTCAACCCGCGCTCGACCGAAAACAAGTCCCCGCGCCCCGCAACGCCATCGTGGGGGAGAGAGGCAAGGGCAAGGGGCAGACTGACGCGGCAGACTGCCTGACACATTTCGCGCACACCCCGCTGAAGCGAGACTCTTGCCAACGATGGCAACAGCGACTATCATATAATTGCCAACGATGGCAAACTAAAGTTTCTGAAAGGCATCTGGCCCATGACGACCATTAAAGAAGTGGCCCGGCGCGCAGGCGTTTCCATACGGACAGTCTCCCGCGTCCTCAACGATCATCCTCACGTAGCCGCCGCAACGCGCGAACGTGTGCTGAATGTCATCGAAGAGCTTGATTTTCGGCCCAGCGCCGCCGCCCGTTACATGCGTACCGGCCAATCGCAACTGATTGGGTTTCTCACCGATGAGGTGGCACAGAATGCCTTCAGCTATGAAGTCATCGTTGGCGCACAGCAAGCGGCCTGGGAAAACGGAAAGCTCCTGTTTCTTCTTAACACAGGCAATGATCCGCAGGTTGAGACGCGGGCCATCAACGTGATGCGCGATCATCAGGTCGAAGGCATCATCTATGCGACGATGTATCATCGCGAGATCAAGCGTTCTCAGTTCCCGGCAGATATCCCAACAATCCTGGTCAATTGTTTTGCCGATGATCGTTCCTTGCCATCCATTGTTCCGGACGAAATTGGCGGTGGACGTCTGGCCACTGAGACGCTTCTCAAACATGGTCATCGGCGCATTGGGTTCGTGAATGTTGCCGCCAAGGAACCCGCCCCGCTGGGCCGGCTGGAGGGCTATCGCCAGGCCCTGGCCAATTATGGCGTTCCTTTCGATGAAGACCTTGTGCGCTTCATTGAAGAACCCTTTGAAGGTCTGGCGACCAGCACCTATGATTGCGTGCTCTCACTGCTGCAGATGAACGACCCGCCGACGGGCATCTTCTGTTTCAATGACATGATGGCCCTGGGGGCCTACGACGCTGTCCGCAAGTCCAACCTGCGGATTCCGGAAGATGTCGCCATCGTCGGGTTCGACAATGTCGAAATCCTTGCCGCCCAAATCCATCCACCGCTCACGACCGTCGAACTCCCCTACTTCGAGATGGGGCAGCTCGCCATCCGTATGTTGCTTGGAGAGGTAGAGATGATGCGGGATGGGCGGCCTGTTCAATATGTGATGGAGTGCCCGCTGATCGTACGGAAGTCTGTGTGAACACCTGTGCCCTCTTTCAGAGAACGGGCCTTGCCCAGGGTTGCCGAATCCCACGCAAGGATGTTCACAACAGGCCGATTAGCACTATCGCAAGGATGGTATGGAAAGGAGGCCCTATGAAAGAATAGCCGAGAAGGAGGGGGTAGTATGCTGGCAGGCATGACTACCCCGTTGATAGTGCCGAGCGTCCCAGCAGGCGACTATCTGGAAGAATTATACCGGAAAAGGCCGAGATAGATGGGCATGCCTGGCAAACAGTGCCCGCTTACGCGGCGCTATCTTCTCCTTTGGGCAAATACAGAAAGCTATTCCCACTTGACCTTGAGGTGTTTTTTCCTATGGAGGATGACAATGTCCACAACACGCAAGTTCATTTGCACAGTCGCCTTACTGGCAATTCTCCTGGTTGCCGTGCCGATGCCGAGTCCTTCCACGGCCCAAGAAGTTCCCAACTGCGGAACCGAGCCGATCACGCTCAATGCCTATTTCGAGACGGGCTTCGATCTGCCCTTCAAACTGGCCGAAGAGTTCAGCAAGCAGTATCCCAACGTGACCTGGGACATCAAGCAGGACCAGTTCACGAATCTCATCAACTCGACGCCGCGGTTGCTCTCCGGCGACAATCCACCGGACCTGATCAGGCTGCCAACCATGGTCTCGTTTGCCAAGCAAGGGCTGCTCAAGAACCTTGACGAGTACGCCGCCGCCTTTGGCTGGAACGAGTGGCCGGTGCCGCAGATCAACCAGAACCGCGTTGCCGAGGACGGCACCCGTGGCTCTGGCTCGCTGTATGCCATGGGCCTCAACTACAGCCTGACCGGCATCTTCTACAACAAAGAGCTGGCAGCTCAGATCGGCATGACCGAGCCGCCCAAGACGCTCGCCGAGTTCGACGAAGTGCTCGCCAGGGCCAAAGAAGCTGGACTCCTGCCGATCATGATGTGGGGCAGCGCCAAGAGCGGCATGGGGCTGGCTTTCCCGCTGCAGAACCTGATGGCTGCCTACGGGCCAGTCGAGCCGATCAACGACTGGATCTTCCAGAAGCCCGGCGCGACGATTGATACGCCGACGAACCTGCTGGCCGCCCAGCACCTCCAGCGGTGGATCGAGAGCGGGTACTTCCCGCCCGACATCAACGCCATTGAGTACACCGATGCCAACGCTCGCTTCGTCGAGGGTGAAGGGGTCTTCATCTTCAACGGTGACTGGGAGAACGCCCGGTATGATACCAAGCCTGGCAAGTTCGGCTTCTTCCTGATGCCGCCCCTGGAAGCCGGTGGTAGCCCGGCGGCAATGTCCGCTCCGCTGACGTTCGGTATCGCAGCCAGGGCCAAGCACGCCGACTGCGCCGCCTTCTTCCTCAACTGGGTTGCCACAGACGAGGCGGCCCGTCAGATCAACGTCACGGTTGGCGGATCCAACCCAGGTGGTCCGTCGGGTCTGCCGATGCCGTCCGTCCCTCCCGACTCGGTGACGAATGAGACGCTCGCCGCCGGCGTGGTGATCGGCGAGGCTGGCACAGCGATGGACTTCATCGCCAATGCGACCAGCGCGATCTTCGCTCAGGGCTGGACACCTGAACTTCAGAAAATGGTCGCCGGCAAGCAGGATGCTGCTGGTCTGCTCAAGGCTGTTCAGGCGGAATACGAGCGGCAACTCGCTGAGTAACTGTGAGACAGGCGCAGGGATCGGCCTGCGCCTGTCAATTCTATGGTGACGATGATGATGAGATCAGACGATCGCTCCGCAGCTCCCGCTTTCTCCCGGTGGATCGCCCTCGGCAGGGTGATCCGCCGGGAAACCCTCATCGGCTGGTTGTTCGTCCTGCCCGCCCTGACCATGTACGCGGTCTTCGTATTGCTTCCTTTCCTGTTGAGCGTCCGGTACTCGTTCTACCGGTGGGACGGCATCGGACCCATGACCTGGGTGGGGCTCAAGAACTACCGGACCGTCCTGGAAGTCCCTAATCTGCTTGAGACTATCTACAACGCCTTCCGGCTGGTGGCATACTTCAGCTTCATCCCGGTGACGCTGGGGCTGGTCGTCGCGAGTGTGATGTATCGCGTGGCGACCGGGAGCTTCGGGGCAGCGGCCCGGACAGTGCTCTTCCTCCCCCAGGTCATCCCGCTTGTAGCGGCAGGTATCATCTGGGGCTGGCTGCTGGCTCTGCCGGGCCTGATCAACGAGATCCTCAGGGCGGTCGGTCTCGGCTCGGTAACTCGCGCCTGGCTGGGAGATTTCGACTGGGCGCTCCCGTCTGTCGGCCTCATCGGCATCTGGGTTCTGCTGGGCTTCTGTACCGTTCTGCTGTGGACTGGCATGACGAAGCTCGACCCGGCCCTGTATGAGTCGGCGCGTATCGACGGCGCTGGTTGGTTCACGGAATTCATCAAAATCACCGTCCCGCTGCTCAGGCATGAGATCGGCGTGTGCCTCACGGTCACTGTGACGGCTGCGCTGGCTGCCTTTGATATCGTGTACGTAGCGACAGCCGGCGGCCCCGGCAATGCGACGGCGGTCCCCGGCATTCAGATTTACATCCTCGCCTTCACTCAACAGCGAATCGGCCTGGCATCTGCTCTGGCCGTCATGCTCATGGTTCTGGTGCTGGTGGTCATCCTGCCCATCCAGCGTTTGAGCCGGGAGACGACGTTATGAGGATCAGTCGCGCCGAACTGTGGGCAGGCCGGTCGCTCCTCTTCGGGCTGATGGCGATCACGATCCTGCCTTTCATCAGCATTTTCATGACTGCGCTGCATCCGTCGGGAACTGTACCCCGCGGCTTTGAGTGGCCCGACGACCCGCAGTGGGGCAATTTCGTGGAGGCGTTCAAGGTTGCGGAAATGCCCTCGCTCCTCGCCTCGAGCACGTTCATTGTCCTCGCTGTTGTCCCGATAGCCCTCGCCATCTCGACGATGGCCGGTTTTGCCATTGGTCACTTGCGCATCCCTGGCTCGCGCTCTCTCCTGTTTCTGTTCGTGTTCGGGCTGACGCTTCCTTTCACCGGGATCATCGTCCCCCTCTACTATCTTGAGCGCGACATGGGCATCTACAATACCCGCTTGGCGATCGTGCTACCGCTGATCGGTCTGTACATGCCGTTCGCGGTGTTCTGGATGCGGGCGCACTTTGTCAACATGCCGGCAGAGATCTCGGAGGCAGCGCGGGTTGATGGCGTGAGTACCTGGGGGTTATTCTGGCGCATCCATCTTCCACTTGCGCGAGCGCCGATCTCGTCGCTGGGGATTCTGATGTCAGTGTGGACGTGGAATCAGTTTCTCATCGCGCTCGTGCTGGTCGAAGACCCGACACAGCGCACGATGGCCGGTGCGCTGGGAGCGTTCCAGGGCCACTACGCGACCGACATCCCCCTCCTGTGCGCTGGCACAGTCATCATCGTGCTGCCTACCCTCGTACTTTTCGTACTGTTCCAGCGGCAGATCATCGCCGCACTGCTTCAAGGCTCTGTCAAAGGGTGAGTAGCGCCAGAGGTACGAGGTTTGCGGCTGATCGGTGCTCCAAAATCTCACCGATGAGGGAAGCGGGGCCGTCATGTGTCATAGTTGCATGGTGAAGGAATTCGCCTTCCGCCTGTATGGGCCGGTTCCCCTGACAACCTTTGCGTGCATCCTGCTGTTGCCCGGCCCTTGTCAGCGAGTGGCGCGGTGAGTATACTAACGGCACGTAGCGGGGTGTGGCGCAGTAGGCTAGCGCGCTGCGTTTGGGACGCAGAGGTCCGCGGTTCAAGTCCGCGCACCCCGACTGGTTTTAGGCCAAATTTGGATCACTTGGGACCCCAATGTAGGTGCGGCCCACAAGTATCCAATTGGTAAGGTGCTACCCAGGGCTTTCGCCCTGGGCTTTTTGTTTTGCGCTAACCCGGCAACCGTACGTCGCGCCGGGCCGTCGTCGTGGTCAGCCCGCGACGACGGCCACTTTTTCTCCTTGCTCGGCACGCTTATCTTTGTGTTCGGTCTGGCGTGGATTTCCCCAGGTGATCGTTTCTTCCAAAACGATATTGCGCCGTGCTGCCCACTCGACAATGGCCTCACGCACAATTGAAGCAAACGGTGCACCTCGTCGTTCTGCCTCGCTCTGAATCACACGATCCATCAGTCACGTTGCCGATCTCGTGCCGAACGTGGCCGACGGTGGTCTGCTCGACGCGGTATGTAAAAGACAAGCTCGTCATCATCGTCTGACTACGTGACAACTTGCCTCACCATGTGAATGTGATATTGTTAGTACCATGGTACCTTTCCCTAAACCCATCTGGACGGGGTGGTGATGCCAGACGAGCAAGCCTGGTCCTCTTCCTTTCAGTTGTTGTTCGCCAACAACCCCCTTCCCATGTGGATATACGATCTGCAGACGCTACGTTTCCTGGAAGTGAACGACGCGGCTGTCGCTTACTACGGCTATTCGCGCGACGAATTCCTGAACATGACGCTGGTGGACATCCACCCACCAGAAGACGTGCCGCGCCTGCTGCAAGACGTGGCCCGCGAGCGCCCGGTGTTGCAATTTTCCGGGCACTGGCGGCATCGGCGCAAAGACGGTAAGGGCTTTGACGTGAGAGCGGCCCTGGAGCGGGCGATGGCCGGGCACAGCCTGGGTATCCTGAACTTGCAGGAGCGAGCCGCCCTATTCGATGGCGAACTCACGATTGTCTCGACCCCTGATCGGGGGACGGAAGTGCGTGCGGTCTTCCCGCTGGACCGCAGGGAGAACGGCGCATGAGTGAGGGGACAGCCGGGCGCATCCGCGTGTTGCTGGCAGACGATCACGCGCTGGTGCGCGCTGGGTTTCGCATGCTGCTCGGTCAGGCCAGCGGAATCACAGTGGTGGGCGAAGCCAGCACGGGCCATGAGGCGTTGCGCCTGGTCGAATCTCTGCTGCCCGACGTGGTGCTGATGGATATCTCCATGCCGGGCCTCAATGGCCTGGAAGCGGTGCGGCGGATAGCGGAGCAGTTTCCGCAGGTGCGCGTCGTCATTCTATCCATGCACGCCAACGAGGAATATGTTCGACAGGCGTTGCGATCGGGCGCGAACGGCTATCTGCTCAAAGATGCCGCTACCGCCGAACTCGAACTGGCAGTGCGCGCCGTCCAGCAAGGGCATACCTACCTCAGCCCGCAGATTTCGCGGCAGGTGGTGGAAGAGTACTTGCAGCGAGAAGGCGAGCCGCCATCCAGCCCGTTCGAATTGCTGACGGCTCGTCAGCGCGAAGTGCTGCAACTGATCGCCGAAGGACATACCACCCGGCAGATTGCGCAGCTGTTGGGTGTCAGTGTGAAGACCGTAGAGACTCACCGGCAGCAGTTGATGGATCGCCTGGACATCCATGACGTGCCGGGTCTGGTGCGCTACGCGATCCGCACCGGCCTGGTGCCCCCCGAATGAGAGTAGCCCTCTTGTCCTTCCCGGTTCAGGTCTTATCTCTCCCCATTTCAGGAAAATCCTGATACCGCCCTTTCTGACCATTTTCTATCATAAGCCACCAGAGATGGCTGTTCTTCGTGATGGCACAGCGGGACTGGCAAGAGATAGGCGATGTCTGGCTGCAATGTAGGCGGAGTAGCAGAGGATGAACTGGCAGTGCGCGTTCTTCTGGTGGACGATAGCTGGGTCTTCATTCAGGTGGTGGAAGACTATCTGCGCCTCATGCGCAGTCCCTCTTTTGAGATCATCGGGCGGGTGTGCAATGGGCACGACGCGGTGCGTAGTGTCGCCGAACTGAAACCCGATCTGGTGCTTCTCGATCTGGTGATGCCGGGAACGAATGGCCTGGAAATCGCCCGACAGATCAAAGCCTTGCCCGACGCTCCCCGTGTGATCATGCTCACTTTCTACGACCTGCCGGAATATCGGGAGGCTGCCCAAAATGCACAGGCCGATGGTTTTGTGGGCAAGTCGGAATTTGCAGTCAGACTGATTCCCCTTATTCGTGAGCTGTTTTTCGACCAACCAACTATTCCCCGTATTGAGGAAAACTGAGTCATGTGTACCGTGCTGATAGTGGACGATTCGGCGACCATGCGGCGAATGGTGATGGCCGCGCTGCGACAGGCGGGCGACATCCGTTTTGTCGAGGCGGCTACAGGGTTGGAAGCCATCGAACAACTCGCCCTGCAGGCGGTTGACCTGATCGTCCTGGATATGAACATGCCCGATGTTCACGGCATGGAAGTGCTGGCATTTCTGGCGCAACACGAGCAACTGCGGCAGGTGCCAGTCATTGTGCTCACCACGCGCGGCGATGAGGGGTTGCGCACCGAGGCGCTGCGGGCCGGGGCGACTCTGTACCTGACCAAACCGTTTGAGCCAGGTTTTCTCGTCGAACAGGCACGCCGCTTGTTGGGGTTGGGGTGATGGATTCGCAGAGCGGTTTCTTCTCCGCCGAGTTTCTGGACGACTATTTCGCCGAGTGCGATGAGCACCTGGTGACAGTCCGGCGCGGGGTGCTGGCCCTGGAACCGGCAGTGTCGGGCGGACCTTTCCCCGCGGGTGTGCTGGATGAGTTACTGCGTGCCCTGCACACCATCAAAGGGCTATCTGGCATGGTCGGCTTCGGGGAGGCAGAGCAGCTCGCTCATCACATGGAAAGCCTGCTGAAGAAGCTGCGGCAGGGCAGGCGCACTCTGACGGGCGAGCAGTTCGACGCTTTGCTCGACGGCGTCAAGACCCTGGAAGCCGTGCTGGCGGCCCGGCGGGCCGAAAGCACACCCCCTGATGTCAGCCCGCTGCTGATTCGTCTGGACGCTGGCGCTGCGCCTGCCTCCGCGCCGGAAGATGCACCCGCCGCCGTCGTAACGACTGGCTCCGAGCAGGATCAGCAACTCAAGGCGGTGTTGGACAGCGGACGCCCCGTGTGGCGGGTGATTTTCTCGCCGACTCCTGAGCTGGCGCAGCGTGGAGTCAACGTCAACACTATCCGCGAGCGCCTGCAAGAATCGGGCGAACTGGTGCGGGCCGCGCCGCAGATCGCCCCGAACGCACAGATTCGTTTTGAGTTCCTGCTCGCGGGCGACGTGGATGAGACTGCCTTCAGCGGTTGGGAAAAGGACGGCCTGACATGGGAGCGTGTTCCTTCCCCGGCACCTGCTGCTCCTGCAGCGCCAGAATCTCTTGTTTCTGCCGTGTCGGGCAAGCCTTCGACCGTGGTGCGCGTAGACCTGGCTCGCCTGGACGAACTGATGCACATGGTCGGCGAACTGGTGATCAGCCGCGTGCGTCTGGAAGAGCAGCTCAAGGGCCTGCAGGACGCGCTCCCTGCGGCGCGCTGGCTGGCTGTTCAGGAAGTGTTGCAGAAGCTCGAACGACAGTTGCGGGCTTTCCGCGAACAGGTGATGCGTGTGCGTATGGTGCCCGTAGGGGAAGTCTTTGAGCGCATGGAATTTGCTGTGCGCGACCTGGCCCGCGAGACCGGCAAGCAGGTGGCGCTCGATGTGCAGGGCAGCGACACCGAGATTGACAAATATGTGGTAGACCGACTGGTGGACCCCCTGTTGCACCTGGTGCGTAATGCCGTCAGCCATGGCCTGGAAGCGCCTGATGAGCGCGTCGCCCTCGGCAAATCCGCTGTCGGGCACCTGTCGCTGCGCGCGGCAACAGTGGGCGACATGGTGCTGGTCGAAGTCAGCGATGATGGGCGCGGCATTGATGTGCAGCAGGTGACAGCGCGGGCGCGCGCACTGGGCTGGCTGCAGGCCGGTGAAGCCTTGCCAGAAGCAGCATTGCTCGACGTGCTATGTGCCCCTGGCTTTTCGACGCGCGACGAAGCCGACCGTTCCAGCGGGCGGGGGATGGGCATGAATATCGTGCGCAGCACCGTGCAGCAGCTCGGCGGCTCGCTGGCACTGCAGACACAGTCCGGCCAGGGGACACGGTTCACCATCCTGCTGCCGCTGACACTGGTCATTGTGGACGCGCTGCTCCTGCTTGTCGCCGGGCAGGTCTTCGCCATTCCCTTGCTGGCCGTGCGGGAAGTGATCGAAATGCCGCCGACTGGCACGACTCCTGTCGGCCAATGGGAATTGCTGCCCTATCGTGGCGGTGTGTTGCCTCTGCTGCGTCTGCGACGCTTCTTCCACCTCAGCGATCAGGCCGAGCGCACGGATCGCTATGCACTCATAGTAGGAGCAGGGACGCAGACCATCGCCGTGGCCGTTGACCGCGTTACCGAGCAGCGCGAAGTCGTCGTACGCCCGCTCACCGATCCTTTGCTGCAGATCGCCGGCCTGGCCGGGGCCGCTGAGTATGGAGACGGGCGGGCAGTGCTGATTCTCGATGCAGCAGCGCTGATGAGCGCGCTGCTTGGCCTGGGCCGCGAGAAAATGCCCCTATGGCTGGGTGGTGCTGTGCCGTCATCCAGCACTGTGATTGCTTCGTCGGTGACAGGAGAGTGACTATGCCCTACACACCAGAATCCGGAGAACCGTTCATCCTGTTCGAACTCGCGGGGACGACCTACGGTCTGCCCAGCCGGATCGTTCAGCATATGGAGATGATCGAGCAGGTTACGCCCGTGCCCAACGCCCCGCCCTACGTGGACGGCATCGTTTTTTCGCGCGGGCAGGTCGTCCCTCTGGTCAACTTGCGGGCGCGGTTTGGTTTCGAGCGCATTCCCACCGATCTGCGCACCCGCCTGATTGTGGTGCGCTCTGGGGCGCGCACGGTGGGCCTGGTAGTGGACAGCGCGCGCGAGTTTGTGCGCATCCCCGCCGAGAGCATTCAGCCGCCGCCAGAAGGTATTGACCAGGCCGGGGCGCAGTACCTGGCGGGAATCGCCGTTCTGGGCGAACGGTTGGTGTTGATCCTGGATGTGGAACTGCTCTTGCTGAAAGAAAACGACACAGTAGCGGCCTCAGCGCCGCAGAACTGACCAAGGAGGCAGGCTGTATGACCCTCGAAAATCACGAGTCAAAGCAAGGCGGCCCACACGCCGCCAATGTTGCTGAACCGGTACGCAAGACCGCCGAGGAGTTATTGCGCGTTGCCGACCTTGAACTGGCCGGCGCTCAGGCGCAGCGGGCGCTGCTCGATACGGCCATCCCTCGGCTGGACGAGATCACCTCTTCCCTGGCGGAGACCGCCGATCAGGTCGATTCTGTGGCCTCTTCGAGCGAAGAACTGGCGGCCTCGATCAATGAAGTCGCGGCTTCCAGCGAACAGGTGGCGGCCAGCGCGGTCAGCCTCACCGACTCGGTGGAGCAAATCGTCACGGCGATGCGAGCTATGTCGGTGGCGACGGAGACCAACGCGCAAAGCGCCCAGAACATGGCTACCTCTGCCGAGCAGATCAAAAACTTGGTGGGCAGTGTGGTAGAAAGCATCAAGAGCATCTCCGCCGATACCGACACGCTGAATACGGCCATTGAAGAGACCGCTGCCACCATGGAGGAAATGGTCGGCTCGATCAAGGCGGTGGCGGGCAACGCCGACGACCTTTCGGCGGCAGCCGAAGAGACTGCCTCGTCCATCAACGAAATGGCCGCCTCCATCGAAGAAGTGGCTGCTACCACGGATACGCTCAATACCACGGTTGAGAACGTCTCCGCAGCCATCGAGGAAGTGGCGCGTTCGGTGCAGAGCGTAGCCCGCAACGCAGAGAAGATTGACGAATTAGTCTCTGGCGCGGCGACCAGCGCCGAAGAGATGGATCGTTCGATCCGGGCGGTCGCGGGTCTGGCGAAGCAGGCCGACGAAGTGACGCGCCGCGCTGCCCGCGAAGCCGAAGAGGGTGGTGCCACCATCGAACGCTCCTTCCAGGGCATGGCTCGTGTGCGCGAGTCCATTCAGCAGTCGGCTGGTGTCATCCGCGAACTGGGGCGACGTGCAGCGGAGATCAGCTCGATTGTGGACACCATCAACCTGATTGCCGAGCGCACCAACCTGCTGTCGCTCAACGCCTCGATCGAGGCAGCACGGGCCGGTGATGCCGGGCGTGGATTTGCGGTGGTCGCCGAGGAAATTCGCAACCTGGCCGATCGCTCGGCGCGGGCCACTGCCGACATCGCCGCCATCATCCGTGCTTTGCAAGAGGTGGTACAGGATGCCATCGCCGCATCCAACGAAGGCGTCCGACAGGCCGACGAAAGCTCGCGTTTCGCTGAAGATGGTCTGCGGGCGCTGAAGAAGATCATGGCCGGTATTGAGGAGACCACGCAGATCGCCGCACAGATCGCCCGCGGTACCGAAGAGCAAATTGTCGCCGGGCAGACGGTGATGTCTGCCATCGCCACCAGCGCGCAGCAGGCCCGCCAAGTGACGGTTGCCACTCAGGAGCAGGCTCAGGCAGCCAATAACATCGTGCAGTCAGTGGCGGAGATGCGCCGGATTGCCCAGCAAACGGCGCTGGCCATGAACGAGCAGGGGCGCGCCGCCCGCGACATCATCAAGGCGGCCCAGAACACCGCAGCGTTGGCCGTGCAGATTCAAAAAGCGACCGGCGAACAGTCCTTCTCATCCGAGCAGATCCTGGAAGCGGTGGGATCAATGCGCCGCGGCGCTGCCTCGACCGCACACGCTCTGGAGACTCAGACCGAGGCCGGTGAGCGGATCATGCGCGAGGTGGAACGCCTGGCCGAGCTGATCACCGGTGTAGCCGAAAGCGCGGTCGAGCAGGCCGCCAGTAGCAGCCAGATCACCGCTGCGGCGGAGAACATCCGCCTGCAGGCCAGCCAAGTGAGCCAAGCTATGAGGGAACAGTCGCGCGCTATCCAGGACATGACCCTGGCGGCCCGCAACATTTCCGGCCAGGTGACGTCCATCGTCCAGGCCAACAGACGCAACCAGCAACTGATGGCACATCTGGCCCAGTCTATCGGCGAATTACGTTCGATGTCCGCTCAGCAAATGGAGAATGCCCGGCTGACATTGCAGGGCGTGAATCAGTTGGTGCAGCAGGTCGAAAGAGCGTATTCCCCGGCTGGTCCTTCCGTGATCGGCCCGGACCAACGTTAGCGCTCCTGACCGAACTGGGACCTGTGTAGTGCCCTGGACGGAAGAGTTCCTGGGGAGAGAGAACGACGCCATGCCTTTGCCTGGAACTGGCTTTCTGACGACCGACCGCTATCTGGTGATTCAGTCCTGGGACGAATGGCTGGCTCAGGTGACGGGCATCTCCGCATGCCAGGCGGTCGGCCAGCCCATCAACGAGTTGCTGCCCGATTTGGAAGAGCGGGGAGTGCTGGCACGATTGCAGCGAGTGGTGACGCAGGGCACGGTCGAAGTCCTGACGCCGCACCTGCACGGTCCTTTGATTCCGTGCCCCGTGCAGACACCATCGCCGTATTTCGAACTGATGCAGCAGCGTGTCACAGCAGCCCCCCTGTTCAGAGACGATCAGGTGGTTGGTGCCATCATCACCATCGAAGATGTTACATCCTCGATGGACAGGCAACTGACCTTGCGTGCGCGCCTGCACGCTGGCGACGAAGAAGCGCACCTGGAAGCTGCGCAGTCGCTGGCTCAGGAAGGCTCTCCCGAAGCCGTCCAGGCGTTGGTCGAGGCCCTCGGTGACGCAAGCTGGCAAGTACGCCGGGCCGCCGTAGAAGCGCTGGCCCAGGTAGGGGGCGAATATCTCACCGATACCGTGTTGGCCGGGCTGGCCAGCGATCACGACAATCTCAGTGTGCTCAGTGGCACCCTGGGGGTGTTGGCACTGACCAGCGCCGATCTGCATCGCTCGTTGATCGAACTCCTGCATCATCCGGATGCAGACGTGCGCATCTACGCAGCGCAGGCCCTGGCCAACCAGCGCGCGCCAGAGGTGATCCCCGCTCTCCTGGAGGCGCTGGACGACCCCGAACCCAATGTACGCTATCATGCCATCGAGGCGCTGGGTAAGCTGCGGGCCAAGGTGGCTGTAGATCGGCTGCTGGACATCGCCGAGACGCGCGATTTCTACCTGGCGTTCCCTGCGCTCGATGCGCTGGCTCGCATCGGCGACACGCGGGCAGCTACTCGTGTGGCAGCGCTCATTGACGACGACTTGCTGCGTCCCGCGGTCATTGATGCCCTGCTCGTCGTGGGCGACGAAACCGCGGTTCAGCCCCTGGTGGCCGAACTCAATCGCGGTGAGGCTCCTGCGGCCCCCATTGCTCAGGCGTTGGTGGCGATCGCCGCGCGTTACCAGCAGCGCTATGGGGAGGGCGGCTATATCGCCGATCTGGTGCGTAACACCCTGCAGCCCGAGGGGCAGCGTGCCTTGTTGCAGGCATTGCGCGAAGCTAGCTCCGCTGATCAACCTGTGCTGGTGCGGGTCTTGAGCTGGCTGGACGATCCAGCGGTGGCGCGCGCCCTGGCTCGCCTGCTGGGTGAGCCAACTACGCGCAACGAGATCGTCGAGACGCTGGTGCGGCAGGGGCGACGCATGACTCCCTTGCTGCTCAGACTGTTGAGCGACGAGGATGAAGAAATCCGTCGGGCAGCGGTGATGGCCCTGGGACGCATCGGTGACCCGCGCGCCGTGCCGGCTCTGATCGATCTGCTCGATGCCGAGCCGGGTCTGATCTCCGTAGTGGCCGGAGCGCTGGCCAAGATCGGCAGCCTGGAGGCTTTCGAGGCGCTGTTGGCGCACATCGGGCATCCGCACCGCGCAGTGCGTCAGAGCATTGTCGGGGCGCTGAACTCGCTCGGCCATCCGCAGATGGCACAACGCGTGGCCCTTCTATTGGAACACGATGATCCCCACGTGCGCGAGGCAGCCGTGCAGATCGCCGGCTACTTCGGCTATGAGGAGTGCATCGAGCAACTGATTGACCGATGTTACGACCCCAACGAATCCGTCCGCTGCACCGCCCTTGAACATCTGCCCCTGCTGGACGATCCCCGCGCAATGAGCATCCTGCGCCAGGCTTTGAGATCGGAGATCCCTCGTGAGCGCGCGGCGGCGGTGTATGGGCTGGTGCAACTGGACTCGGCGCAGATCGTGCCCTATCTGGCAGAGGCGCTCGACGACGCGGATCAGTGGGTGCGCTTCTTCGCCGCGCGCGGGGCGGGATATCTGGCCAGCCCGGAACTGATCGAATCCTTGCTGCAGCATGCTCAGAATGACCCGGCCATTCCGGTGCGGCTGGAGGCCATCGGCGCACTGGGGCAAATCGGAGGACCCAGAGCTGTAGCTGCGCTCACGCCTCTCGCGGATGACGTGGAACCGGATGTTGCTCGTGTGGCCGTCGAGGCGTTGGGCAAGATCGGCCTGCCTGAAGCGCTGCCTCCCCTTCTATCCGCGTTGCAGACGACACGGGGTGAGCGGCGCATCACCGTCATCGAGGCGCTCAGTCGCCGTGACGAGCCGCAGGTGGTGGTGGCGCTGCAACGGGTGGCGGCGACCGACAAGACACCCGAAGTGATTGATGCCGCTGTAGAAGCGCTGGCGCGGATCGGCACTGGCCCGGCCATCGCCGCGCTGATCGAACTGACCGCCGACCCGTTGCGCCGCGAGGCGAGCGTGAAGGCCCTGAGTCAGTTACCGCTGGAACAGCTTGACGCGATCGCTGAGGGGCTGATGCACCCGTTGCCCGAAGTGCGCTGCGCGGTGATCGAGGCCCTGGCTCGCATGAAAAACGCCCCGGCTACGCAGCGCCTGAGCGTGGCTCTCAACGACACGCAGGCTGAAGTGCGCCTGACTGCGGCCAGCGCTCTGAGGCGGCTGGGGAGCTATTATGCCGAACGCGAACTACTGGCCCGCCTGCGGGTGGAGCCAGATGAATCAGTCCGTAGCGCCATTGCTGCGCTCTTACATCGGTGACGGCGGAGAGAGGGATCATGCCTTTCTATACTGAAGCCATTGCCCTTGCCGAGAACGTCTTTCTGCTGCTACGCGATCTGATCTTCGAGCGCACCGGCGTATATTTCGAAGCCGACAAGCGGGAGATTCTGGCGGACAAGCTCGCTCCCCTGGTGTTGGAGCGCGGGATGCGTTCGTTCCTCGATTACTACTACCTGCTGCGCTACGACCAGTCGGCGCAAGACGAGTGGGATCGGGTGATAGATGCCATCTCCGTCCAGGAGACGTACTTCTGGCGCGAGGTGGATCAGTTGCAGGTCATCGTCAACACCCTGCTGCCGCAGGTAGTCGCCACGCAGCCAGACCAGCCAGTGCGTATCTGGAGCGCGGCCTGTGCCACCGGCGAGGAGCCACTGACCCTCGCCTTGTTGCTCAACGAGACGGGATGGTTTGAGCGTGCGACGATTCAGATCGTGGGCAGCGATGTCAGCCCCAGAGCCATCAGCCTGGCGCAACAAGGGGTCTACCGCGAACGCTCGTTCCGCAGCCTGCCCGCGCATCTGCGCGCCAAATATTTCGAGCTGCAAGACGGTCGCTGGCGCATTGATCCGGCGTTACACCAGCGTGTCACCTGGATGCGCGTCAATCTGATGGACGAGGCAGTGGTGGCGAAGCTGGCTGTTGCGCCGTTCATCCTGTGTCGCAACGTCTTCATCTACTTCGCCGAGGAGGCTGTGCGCCGCACCGTCGCGCAGATGTACGCGCACATGCCCAGCCCGGCCTATCTATTCGTGGGCGCTGCCGAATCGTTGCTGAAATATCAGACGCGCTTCCGGCTGCAACAGGTTGGCGGGGCTTTCGTGTACGTCAAAAACCTTGGGGACGGGGTTTCATCCTTTATGCTCGACCGGAATCAGACGCTGATGTCGTCGCCCAGGTAGAGATAGGATGGTCTACGGGTGAAGCAATCAAGAGAGGGTGCAAGAACGTGGAACGAGTAATCCGGGTATTGGTAGTAGACGACTCGGCCTATGTGCGCAAAGTCGTCAAGCAGATGTTGTTGCGCAGCCCGTTTATCGAGGTGGTGGGTACGGCGCGGAACGGGCGCGAAGCCCTGGAACTGACCGAGCAACTCAACCCCGATGTGGTCACGCTCGATCTGATCATGCCAGAACTGGATGGTATCGGTTATCTGCAGGAGCAGATGGCCCGTCGCCCCGTGCCCGTGCTCGTGGTGAGCATTGCCAGCGAGAGCGGGGAACTCGCGCTGAAGGCCCTGGATGCGGGTGCGATTGATTTCGTGCAGAAGCCAACGGCGCTGGCCTCGGAGCGCATCTTCGAGATTAGCGACGAGCTGATTCAGAAGGTCAAGATGGCGGCTGGTGTGTCGGTGCAGCGAATGCTTGGCGCCGCCGCCCCGGTGATCCGCCCTCGTCCTGCTCCAGCACGCACAGGGCGGGTGGATGCGGTGGTGCTGGGGATTTCGACGGGCGGTCCACAGGCGCTCAAGACGGTCATCCCGCAGTTGCCCGCCGACTTTCCGGTGCCCATCGCCATCGTGATGCACATGCCTGTCGGCTATACCGAGCTTTACGCCACCAGGCTCAACGAGATGTCGGCGCTGAATGTGGTGGAGGCGCGCGAGGGCGACGTGATGGAGCCAGGCCTCGTGCTGCTGGCTCCGGCAGGCCGCCATCTGACGCTCATGCGCCGCGCGGACGGGGCCGTGGTCGCGCACCTGGACGCACGTCCCTTCGATACACCGCACCGCCCCTCAGTGGATGTGCTGTTCCGTTCCGCCGCCGAAGTCTATCGCAACCGGCTGCTGGGCGTGATCATGACGGGCATGGGATCCGATGGGCTGCACGGCGCAGCGTGGATCAAAGCGCAGGGTGGCCTGGTGTTCACCGAGGCCGAAGAAACGTGTGTCGTCTATGGTATGCCACGCGCGGTGGTCGAGGCGAACCTCAGCGATCGCACAGTGCCGCTTGACCAACTGGCGCAGGCTATTGCAGAGGTGGTGTGAGCATGGCGTCTATTCTGATCGTGGATGATTCGGGGTTGTCGCGGCGTATCTTGCGCCGCATTCTGGAAAGTGGCGGGCACACAGTGGCCGAAGCTACCGATGGGATGTCGGCCCTGGAACAGTATTTCCTCAGCAAACCGTAGGTGGTGTTGCTTGACCTGACCATGAGCGATATGCACGGGCTGGAAGTGCTGGCCCGGCTGCGGGAACTCGATCCGCACGCCCACATCATCGTGGCCACCGCCGATGTCCAGCGCAGCACGCGCGAGATGGCATTGAAGGCAGGGGCGAGTGATTTCCTGAGCAAGCCGTTCGAAGAGGAGACAGTGCTCGCTGCTGTCGCCAGGGTGTTGGGAGGGGGCGCATGATGTGGCTAAGCGCACAGCAACTGGATGCTCTGACCGAGGTGGTCAACATTGCCTTCGGGCGGGCGGCTGCATCGCTCTCCGAACTGACCGACACTCACGTTATCATCAAAGTACCCCGTGTGGCTGTGCTTTCCATGGGAGAATTGCGGCGTGAACTGGCCGACTGGCAGGCGCACGAAGTGGCTGCCGTGCAGCAGAGCTTCTCTGGGCCGGTGTCGGGTAATGCCATGCTGGTCTTTGACTATGAGCGGGCGGTGGCCCTGGTGAGCATGTTAACCGATCTGCGTCCGCCGACCAGCCGGCTCGACGCTGCCGACCGCGAAGTGTTGACCGAGGTGGGCAATATCCTGCTCAACGCCTGCCTGGGCACCTTCGGCAACCTGTTGCAGATGCACATCCGTTTTCGCGTGCCATATCTGCGCGTCGAAGCACTGGACGACATGATGGAGTCGCTGGTGATCGGCACCGAGGAACTGCGCTTCGTGGTGCTGGTGTCCACCACCTTCCGCCTGCAGGACAGCGAGGTGTCCGGTCACCTGTTGATTGTGCTCGGCGTTTCCTCGCTGGAACGGCTGCTGGCGGGCATCGAAGCGCTGATATGAAACAGTCTGGGGCAGAGGAAGCATATGACACTGGCCGCGTTCAGGACGAGTGTACTGTGATGGACACCTTCGAGCACGCAACCCTGCACTGGCTGAGCGAATACGCCCCACTGGGCGTCTCCGTCACAGACAAGGACCTGATTATTCGTAGCTGGAATCGCTGGCTGGAACGGCACACTGGCAAGCTGGCCGTAGATGTGGTGGGGCAACACCTTTTCGACGTGTTTCCTGACCTGACCGAGCGACAACGCCAGGCATTCTGTCGGGCGCTGGAGGGCACAGCACAGGTGTTGGCGCACCGCTTCCATCGCTATCTGGTGCCGATCCGTCTGGCCGATCCGGTGGGCGATTTGACCTATATGCAGCAGGTCGCGCAGATCGCGCCGCTGTATTCGCTGGGGCAGGTCACCGGGACGATCACCGTGCTGGAAGATGTGACCGATCGCGTGGCGCGCGAGCGCGAGCTGAGCGAACAACTCGCCTTGCAGAAAGCCATGCGCGAGATTGAGCACGCCATCGTCAGCCTCGATCTGGACGAATGCCTGCAGCGTATTGCCCATCAAACAGGGGCATTGATCGGCGCGGAACGGGTATCGGTGGTGCTGGTCGAAGAGGATGATCTCCGTGTAGGCGCGCGCTATCTCGCGCCGGGCTGTGAAAGCGGCCTGGAGTCCGTGCTGACCGCTGACGATCTGTGGGCAGTCATCCGATCGGGCAAGCCGGTGCTGTTCTACGAAAAGCTCGTCAGGCCCGTCAGCAATACCAATGGCGTGCCGCGATATGTCGGAGTTATCGCTGCGGTGCCACTGCGGATGGGAGAAGAGACGGTGGGCGTGCTGCTCGCCTGCGTGGCCGAAGAAACACGCCTGGGAGAGGCACAACTGGCGCTGATGCATGACCTGAGTGTGCTGGCAGCCGTCGCCATCCGTCACGCGCAGCTCTACCGACAGGTACAGCAGCACGCCCAGGAACTGGAAAAGCGCGTCGCAGAGCGCACCGCCGAACTGGCGCGGGAGAAACTTACTATCGAAGCCACGCTCAACAGTGCCAGCGATGCTATCGCCTTGCTCGATCAGGATGGGCGGGTGCAACAGGCCAACGCCGCTTTCGAGGCCCTCTTTGGCTGCCAGGTAGAGTTTCTGCCCAATAGAGCGTTGCTGGTGAATGCTGCTGACGCGCAGACTTTGCGGGATTTGGTGCGCGAAGTGGTTGCCAGCGGGCAGCCGCAGCGGATCGAGTTGCCCATGCGTCAGCGCGGCGGCAGGGTCTTTCACGCCGATCTGGCCCTTGCGCCTGTACTGGAGTCCGATCCGGCGTCAGTGCGGGTGGTGTGTAGCCTGCGCGACATTTCCAAACAGAAAGAACTGGAACAAAACCTGCGCAACGCCCTGCAGCGCGAAATGGAGCTGGGCGAACTCAGGACACGCCTGGTGACCACCGCTTCGCACGAGTTCCGCACCCCGCTGGCGATCATCCGCAGTGCCTCGGATTTGTTGCTGCGCTATAGCGATCGCATGACCGAGACCCACAAGCAAGAAGAATTGCGGCGCATCCAGTATGGTGTTAGCCGCCTGGTGGAAATCCTCGACGATCTGCTCACCCTCAGCCGTATCGAAGGGGGCAAATTTGTCATCGAGCCGGTGCCCGTCAACCTGTCGGAGCTATGTCAAAGCATCCTGGAAGAGGTGCGCTCGGCAACGGGAGCACGGCATCAGTTTGTTTTCGACGATGGCGATGCCTGCCCAGAGGTGAATCTCGACCCGCGCCTGCTGCGCTACGTTCTGCGCAACCTGCTCTCGAACGCGGCCAAGTATTCCCCGCCTGGGTCGCAGATCGAACTGCATGTCATGTGCCTGGACGAAGGGCATATCCGCCTGCGCGTCAGCGACCAGGGCCGGGGCATCCCGCCCGCCGATCTTCCCCATCTGTTCGAGCCGTTCCAGCGGGCCAGCAACGTGGAGGGCACACAGGGGATCGGCCTGGGACTGGCCATTGTCAAACAATCGGTGACGCTGTTGGGGGGCACGATCAGCGTCGAGAGCATCGAAGGGCAGGGCACCACTTTCACCGTGATCCTGCCCATTCAGAGTCAAACGGAGAGCAACGACAAACCCCTGTCGGTTGCATAGCAGCCCGTCTGGCCAACAGGATGTAGTTGAAGACCTTGTACAGCGCAATTTGGCATACGAACCCACGCTTGGCAGTACTCAGATAGGGCAGGATATGCTCATTGAACTGCTTTTCGGTTACACTGATAGGGATAGTGCTCATGGGATTTCACCTTTGCTGAGGGTTTTTGCTCCCATGATGCACTATCTCCCTTTGATTGCAAAAGTTTGAACCAGTACAGTCAGATACATGGCATGTGACCACAGCAGAGGATTGGCAACAGGCCCGCGCCGCTCTACCCACGACTGGTAGTAGGCAGGAGCCAACATGGCTTCATTCACCTGCTCCGGCAGGTTATGATCAGAATCGGCCTGAGCCTCGCTCCAGCGGATGAGTTCGTCAGCGCGCTGTACTTCCCCAATCTCCAGGTAGTACCAGGCCAACCAGAGCGCTAACAAGACCCACGCTCCACCCCCATAGTAGACATCGTCCAGATGCCGGTGCACTCCACCGGTTGGCGCACACAGGTCGCGCTCGATACGCGCGACCGTCCGGCGCATGATAGGGTCGTCTGGACTCAGCAGGCCGTATGGGACGGCAACGCTCAGCAGGTTGGCATCCACCATGTCCCTACCCACCGACTTGGCCAGTTCCTTGCTGGGGGTAAGTCCATATTCCAGTACAAATTCCCGAATCCCCTGTACTGTGTCACCCAGGTCTAGTTCTGGAATCAGCCGTTGCGCAGCCTGCAGGCCAGCATAGATGGCTCCCAGAGTGCTAATGTGGATGTCGTCGCCCCGCTCTTCCCAGCAATCGTAGCAGGGAGTTCGCCACAGCGCCGCCAGATAGCGCGCAGTCAGGATGACCGCCTGCTCCCAACCAAGAGGCAATGGCGTGAGGCGTGTCCGCTGCACAAACTCGGCCAGCGACCATAGCCAAGCGCCAGGGCCATCAAGCTGGAATTCGGGCCAGTCATCGGGGCCTTCGTCGCCATCGGGGCGGTAGCGCGCATTCAGTGTGTCGGCCAAAACCAGGGGCAGACCGTTCGTGGCTCGCTTGATGCACCTTTCCAGCGCCTCCGCGCGGCGGTTGATCACTTCGGCACACCAACCATGGAAGCGAGCCGCGCTTTCCCATTGGGCGGCCATGCTCCCCTTATAAGCGAAGCTGACCCGTTCGCCATCCAGCGTCAGGGCATAGGCGATGTAGGCTCCGTCGCGGAACCAGGAGAACTGATAATCCGGCATGGTGGGGCATGCCAGATACGCGCCGCCCGGCTGCTGATTGTCGAGGATAACCCTCAGGCTGTGCTGATATAGCATTTCGCGCGCGGTTACGGTCACAGCTGATACTCCAGAACGATCACAGTCCAGTAGTCCAGACGCGGGAGGGTGAAGGTGACATAGGCCCCGGCTTCGTCAGCGCCCGCAGCGAAGGCGATCGGCTGCGCAGCCAGATCATCACCATCCGGAGTGGCCAGCCAGGCGCGGATGATCGGGCGGTCGGTGTGAATGGTGACGGGCAGATCGGTCAGCGCGGCGGGGCCTTTGAAGAGCGGCGTATCCCACCTGCCGCTGTCAATACCCATCAGATTGATCAGGCTGAACGTCTCAAAGCCCCGGCCCTGGCGTACGATCACCGCCACCTTGTCCCTGGAGCGCAGCTTTTGCGTCTCCACATCCGCAATGCTCAGTGCCGCAGCACGGGACTCAGTGACGTCGGTGGTATCCAGGGAGAGCACCTCTTCATAGCGCACCAGAAAATCATAGTAGCGGCGCATGACCGCCTGGAACTCTTGCTCCATCAAGCCGAACTTAGGGAAATAGGGGTCGGCCAGCATCGCACCTGGCTCCCCCAGTTCCAGGTGATAGCCGCCGCTGGCGAAAATGATCGCATTCGCCAGCCGTACATTGTGGGCAAGGTTGGGGTGAATGTACGCAGCGATAATGACTGGCTTTCCCCCACCTAGCTTCTCTGCCTGCGCTATCAGGCGGTGCAGGTCCATGAAATCGCGATATGGTTCCCAGACCTCGATGTACACAGCGTCCTGGTCAGCGGGCGCGACAGTTTCGACGGGCCAGTTCCCCACAGCATTGAAGATCACGGCTCCCTCTGCTCCGCGCCGCGCGCGGACGACTTCTGCGGTCTGGTTGATGAAAGCCGGAATCGCCTCTGCCAGATCAACCTTTTGTCCTGCTGCGTTGAAACCGACCTTGGGTGCGCCATACTGATCCAAATGAATGCCGTCAAAGGGCAACCCGTCCAGGACGCGCGCGAACTCGCCCATCAGATGTTGAGTCCAGGGGGAGCCGGGACTGGGATCCATGATGATCAGGAAATCATCGCCAAACTCATAGGGACGATCGGGGCTACTGAAAAGCGCCCAATCGGGGTGCGCGCGATAGAACGCCACCGACGCACCGTAAATCGCTGTGTAGGGCATGGCCGCGATGTTGTGAGCATGCGCAGCGTCAATCAGCCGTGCGACCGTAGAAAGCGCCATGCGTCGGCCCA
>DAOTZZ010000376.1:0-20559 GCA_034433965.1 Anaerolineae bacterium | reverse complement strand
GAAGCGCAGGGCGTTGTGGAGCAATACTCCTCCCGCAAAAGGGGTGATGCCCAGCCCCAGCCAGAGCAACCGTCTGGCCGGATGCGAGCCGGTGTACAGGGCCAGTACAGTCAGCGGCAGCGCGTAAATCGCCAGCGCCGCGCGGGTGAGGATGCCCACGCCGAGGGCTGCCCCCGCCAGAACCAGGCGTGTAGGTCGGTCGGGGGCGCGCACGGTGAGCGTCACGGCGGCGGTCAGGGCGCAGGCCAGGATCGCTTCGGGGAACAGCGTCCGCCCATACCACCATAGGGGCGTGCCGATCCCCGCGGCGAGGGTTAGCAGCAAGGGGCGGGTATCGCCCGGCGGGGCGAGGCTGCGCGCCAACGCCAGCAGCAGGGCCAGCGTTGTCCCTCCCGCCAGCGCGGGCAGCAACAGGACGACGAGCGCAGCCACGGTCGTCCGGTGCGCACGATTCACGGCGGCCAGCCAGTCACCGGCCAGGTAGAAGGGAGCGGCCAGCAGCGGCAGGCCCGGATCGTACTTGCTGTAATAGCGCCCATCGTGCCCCGCCACGATCTGCGGCAGGCCAGGGTCGCGTGACAGGGCCAGTGTGCCCTGGCGCACCAGCGCGGCGGTACTCTGAAACATCACTTCGCCGTCGCTGCTGTAGAAACCGCGGCCCAGGGTCAGGGTACACAGGCAGACGAACGCCGCGAACATGCTCCAGACCGGCGCGGCGCGGCCTGGGAGGGCGATCAGCGCAGGGGAGAAGTGCCGGCGGGTTGGATGTCCTGCACGTTGAGTTGCAGGCGGATCGTGCCATTCCACTCGTTGAGTTCCAGGTGAAAGGCCACGTCCACTTCGGCGGGAATGTGCTCGCTGCCATTCCCTTGCTTGAAGGCGATGGCCTCGATGAAGCGCAGGCCGTCGCTCAGACGCAGCCGCAGGTGACTCCCGTCGCGGCCCACGCGCCGCCGGTCGGTGACGCTCAGTCCGCGGGCGATGAAGAGCGGCGTCTCGTTGCCCGTGCCGGTTGGTTCCAGGCGCTGGACCTCGTAGGCCAGTTCCAGCGTGAGATCGGAGAGCCGGACTTCGGCGTCGGCGAGCAGTTCTGGCCGCAGGTCCTGGCCCGCCAGGGCGCGTTCGGCGATGGCCCGCAGACGTTCGCGCAGGGCGGGGAGATTTTCGTTGCGCACGGTGAAGCCGGCGGCCTGTGCGTGTCCACCGTGTCGTATCAGCAAATCGGCGCATTCGTCGAGCGCATGCGTGATGTCGAAGCCGGGAATGCTGCGGCACGAGCCGCGCGACTCCGTCTCGCCCTGCTCGACGACGACGGCGGGGCGATAGAACTCTTCGCAGAGCCGCCCGGCCACCAGTCCTACAATCCCCGCCTCGAACTCCGGCCCCGCGTCGAAGATGAGCGGCGTGTTGTCCAGGCCGTCGCGCAGCGCCCGTTCGCGGGCGATGGTGAGCGCTTCCAGGGTCTTGGTCTGGCGTTCTTCGTTGAGCGCTTGCAGGCGCTGCGCGTATTGCCCGGCATGGGGCATTTCGGCGGTGAGCAGATTGTAGGCGATCATGGCGCTGGCGAGCCGTCCGGCGGCGTTGACGCGCGGGGCGAGCATGAAGCCGATGGCGGTGGTGTTGATCTTGCCCGGCTGTACTCCTGCCACCTGCGCCAGCTCGAAAAGGCCGGGGCGTTGCGCCCGGTTGAGCACCTCCAGGCCGCGCCGCACCAACTCGCGATTCTCCAGGCGATCCAGCGGCACCAGGTCGGCGACTGTGCCCAGGGCCACCAGGTCGAGCAGGTCGCTCAGCTTGAGCGCTGGCTCGCGGCGCGTCTGCCCGGCTTCGGCGCGCACCAGGGCATCGGCCAGCTTGTAGGCCACACCCACTCCGGCGAGCATGTCTTCGGGGTAGCCGCTGCTGCGCCCGTTCTCGGCGCGTAAGCGGGCGTCTATCTTGGGATCGAGCACGGCCAGGGCGTCGGGCAGTTCGTCGCCGACCGAGTGATGGTCGGTGACGATCAGGTCCAGCCCAATGCGTCTGCCATGCGCCACTTCTTCCAGCGAACGAATGCCGCAGTCCACCGTTACCACCAGGCGCACGCCCTCGTCGCGCAGCGTGTCGAGCGCGTTGATGTTCAGGCCGTAGCCTTCATCTACACGGTTGGGGATATAGGGGCGAACTTTGCCGCCTAATGCCTGCAGAGTCTGGGTGAGCAGGACAGTGCTGGTAACACCGTCCGCGTCGAAATCGCCGTAGACCGCAATCAGTTCGCCGCGCTTGATGGCATGGCGCAGTCGGGCGACGGCGTCGCTCATGCCGTGCATGGCGAAGGGGTTGTGCAGCGTGTCATCGCCGCCTTCCAGGAACAGGCGGGCTTTCTCAGGGGTATCCTGGCCGCGGTTGTAGAGGAGTTGTGCCAGGATAGGGTGATAGGCACCCAGGCGTCGCTGCACGCTGGGAGGGATGAGCGGCTGCACGCGCCAACGCTTGACTTGAGCAGACAGGACGCTCACCAGTCACCTCAACACGATTATCGCTGGGGAAAAGATGGCGTGAATGTACCATGCAGGGCGCATTCCGGGCAAATAGCCTTCGCCGGAGAGTCGCTCGTGTCTCACTCCCCCACCAGGCGCTTGAGTTCGTAGAGCTTGGTGATGGCATCCAGCGGCGACAGCTCGTCCACGTTGAGGTTCTTGACGAACTGAATGATGGGATCGGGATCGTTCTGCAAGAAGGAAAGCTGCACCGGCCCGGCGGGCTTTTCGCGCGGCTTGATGACGAAATCGCCGCCCGCCGCCTCCAGTTCCTTGAGGATTTCGCTGGCGCGGTTGATCACGGCGCGGGGGATGCCCGCCAGTTGAGCGACGTGAATGCCATACGAGCGATCGCTGCCGCCGGGCATCAGCCGGTGCAGGAAGACGATGGACTCGCCCTCCTCGGCCACGGCGACGTTGTAGTTGGCCACGCCGGGCAGGATATTGGCCAGTTCGGTCAGCTCGTGATAGTGCGTGGCGAAGAGCGTGCGCGCGCCCAGGCGCGGGTTGTTGTGAATGAACTCGACGACGGCGCGGGCGATGGCCATGCCATCATAAGTGCTGGTGCCGCGCCCGATCTCGTCGAGGATGATCAGGCTGCGGCGCGTGGCGTGGCGCAGGATCAGCGCCAGCTCGACCATCTCCACCATGAAGGTAGACTGTCCGGCGTGAATCTCGTCCTGCGCGCCGATGCGCGTGAAGATGCGGTCGGCCAGGCCGATGGTCGCCTGGCGGGCGGGCACGAAGCTGCCGATCTGCGCCATGAGCACAATCAGCGCCACCTGGCGGATGATGGTGCTCTTGCCGGCCATGTTGGGGCCGGTGATGATGTGAATGCGCTCGTGCGCGTCGAAGTGCGTGTCATTGGGGACGAAGCGCCCCCCGCGCAGCGTCTGTTCGACGACCGGATGTCGCCCATCGCGGATGTCGAGCACGTCTTCTTCGGTGAGGAGAGGACGCACGTAGTTTTCCCGCGCAGCGACTTCCGCCAGCGACGCGAAGACGTCCAGGTGAGCCAGGGCGCGGGCCGTGCGCAGCAGGGCGTCGGCGCGCGCCCGCACGCGGTCGCATAGCTCGGCGAAGAGCCGCGTTTCAATCTCCAGCAGGCGCTCTTCGGCGTTGAGGATGAGCGACTCGTATTCTTTGAGTTCGGGCGTGATGTAGCGCTCGGCATTGACCAGCGTTTGCTTGCGGATGTAATCGGCGGGCACTTTGTCCGCGTTGGCCTTGCTGACCTCGAGGTAGTAGCCGAAGACTTTGTTGAAGCCCACCTTCAGGCTCTTGATGCCCGTGCGCTGACGTTCGGCCTCTTCCAGGTTGGCCACCCATTCGCGGGCATCGCGGCTGGCCTCGACGACGTGATCCAGTTCCGGCGAGTAGCCGCGCCGGAAGACGCCTGGCGCGTTGATCACGGCGGGGGGATCGTCCACGATTGCTTCGCGGATGAGCGTCACCACGTCGGGGCAGGGATCGAGCGCCTCTGTGATAGCTGCCAGCGCCGGAGCAGGTGCGATCAACTCGCGCAGAGGGCCGACGGCCTCCAGGCTATCGGCCAGCGCCAGCAGATCGCGCGGGCCCGCGCGCCCCACCAACAGGCGATTGGTCAGACGTTCCAGGTCGCTGATCTGTCGCAGGTGATCGCGCACGGCAGCGCGCGCCGTGCCAGACGAATAGAGCGCCTCGACCGCATCCAGTCGCGCTTCCAGGCGGGCGCGGTCAAGCAGCGGTTGCCCGATCCAGATGCGCAGCAGGCGCGCGCCCATCGCTGTCACCGTGCGATCCAGCACGCCGAGCAGCGAGCCATGTTTGCTCCCATCGCGGATGGTGGCGGTGAGTTCCAGGTTGCGGCGCGTGGCTGTGTCCAGGGTCATGAAGCTGTTGATGCTATAGCTGCGCAGGTGCGCCAGTTGGTCGAGTGCGCCGCGCTGCGTCTCTTCGACGTAAGCCAGCAGCGCGCCCGCTGCCCGCACAGCAAGTGGTTTATCTTGCAGGCCGAAACCGGCCAGCGTGGAGACGGCGAAATGATCGAGCAAGACCTGGCGGGCGATGTTCTGCTCGAAGCGGAAATCCGGCTGTGGCGTGACATGCGCGCCGGGGGGCAACGTCACGCCGCGCTCGGCCCACGAAGCGGGCAGCAACACTTCGCGCGGTTCCAGGCGGGCCAGTTCTTCGACGACGGCCAGAGTCGCGCTATCGCCGGTGATCTGCGTGGCGGCGAATTCGCCGGTGCTGATGTCCGCATAGGCCAGGCCAACACCTTCCCAGCCTTTGCCGCTCCGGTCTGGCTCTGGGGCCAGCGCCAGCAGATAGTTGGGGCGCGTCTCGGCCAGCATGGTCGGTTCCATGACCGTGCCCGGCGTGATCACGCGCGAGACTTCCCGCGGCGTCAGCCCGTTGATCGGCTCGTCACCCACCTGCTCGACGACGGCAACGTGGTAGCCGCGCTCCACCAGCCGCGCGATATATGTTTCGACGGCGTGATGCGGTACGCCGCACATAGGTACCCGCTCGCCCTTGGCCACGGGGCGACTGGTGAGCACCAGGTCGAGTTCGCGGGCGGCCAGGCGGGCGTCGTCGTCGAACATCTCATAGAAGTCGCCGAGCCGAAACATGACGATGGCGTCGGGGAATTGCGCCTTGAAGTCCAGATACTGCTGGCGAGAAGGGGTGACTCTGGTCATCGGGTTTCGGTAAATCCTGTTTTGAGCTATGATTGCGCCAGGGAGCAGTGGTCTCAGGTGGGTGGTAATTGCGCCGCGTATTCTAGCAGGCGCATTCCCCGCCGACAACTGCGGCGGTGCGACGAGCCTGGGCAGATAGTGCGCGGAGCGTCACCCCAGAGAGGCGCGGAGAAGAGAAAGCCTTTAGGGGATTCTCGGCGTCTCTCTATGGTTCATGAATGGTGCTTCGGCGGAGTGTAGACAGTGGATCGTGCCATTGTTGGCGTAGACCTGGGCGGCACGCAGATGCGTGTAGCCCGTTTTGACGCGCAACTGACGATTCAGGAGCGGCTGGTCCAGCCGACCAAAGCCCGCGAGGGCCGCGATCGGGTCATCAGCCGCCTGCTCGACCTGATCGCGCGGGTGGTGCCAGACGGGGCTGGGGCACTGGAAGGGATCGGCGTGTCGGTGCCGGGGCCGATCAACCCGCACGAGGGCACGGTGGTCAAGCCGCCCAACCTGCCCGGCTGGCACAACGTGCCCATTCGCAAGATCATCCAGGAGCGCTTTGGTTGCCCGACCTACCTGGGCAACGACGCGAATGTGGCTGCGCTGGCCGAAGCTACTCTCGGCGCGGCCAAGGGGTATCGCTATGTGCTCTACCTGACGGTGAGCACGGGGATCGGCTCTGGCATTCTGGACGACGGGCGTTTGCTGGTGGGCGCGGAGGGCCTGGGCGCAGAGGCCGGGCACATGTTGATGGTGGTGGACGGCGAAGTGAAAGACGTCGAGCAGGTGGCGTCGGGCACGGCGATCGCGCGGCAGGCCGTCGAGCGGCTGCGCGCAGGCGAAAAGTCGCTGATCCTCGATCTGGTCAACGGTGACCTGGAGAACGTGAGCGCCAAGATTGTGGCGCAGGCCGCGGCCCAGGGCGACCGGTTGGCCGTGTCGCTCATCGAGCGGGCGGGTTTCATGGTCGGCCTGGCGGTGGCGAGTCTGCTGCACGTGCTCAACCCGCAGATCGTGGTGATCGGCGGTGGGGTGAGCAACGCCGGGGAACTGTGGTTCGCCCCTCTGCGGCGGGCGGTGGCCGAGTATGTGCTCGACCCGGCGTACTATCAAAACGTGCCAGTGGTGCCTGCCGCGTTGGGCGACAACGTGGCGTTGATCGGCGCGGCGGCGCTGGTCGCCACGCATGGCGGCAGCCATCTGCGACTTTGAGGGACGCCTCTTTTGTCCGTGTTGTGAAAGAAAGCAACCATGACGGCTTCTACTACCGTTCTGATCATTGACGATGACCGCCCGCTGGTCGAAATGTTCGCCAGCGCGCTGGAGGCGAATCGGTTCAACGTGGTGACAGCGCACGATGGGCAGGAAGGATTGCGCAAGGTCTACGAGCATCGGCCCGACCTGATCATCCTGGACATCAACATGCCCATGATGGACGGCTGGGTGGTCTGTCAGCGGGTGCGCGAAGTGAGCAATGTGCCCATTCTGATGCTGACGGCGCAGTCCTCGCCGGAGGAGATCGTCAAAGGGCTGGAGATGGGCGCCGATGACTATGTACTCAAGCCGTGCCAGCCCCATGTGCTGGTGGCGCGGGTGCGAGCACTCCTGCGGCGGGCGACCAGCGAGCCGGTGGCCTATTCCAGGGACGTGGCCTACAGCGACGACTACCTGACGATCAACACCGAGGCGCGGCGCGTCACAGTGAAGGGGGAGCCAGTCAAGCTGACGCCGACCGAGTTCAACCTGCTGATGATGCTGGTGAAAAATTGGCCGCGCGTGGTGCCCTACCGCGACCTGCTCGAACAGGTGTGGGGTTTCGAGTATATTGACGATCTGGACTACCTGCGCGTGTACATCTGGCATCTGCGCCGTAAGCTCGAACCCAACCCGAAAGAGCCGATCTATATCATCAATGAACTGGGCGTAGGGTATCGGTTCGAGAAGCAAACTTGAGCGATGGCAGTGCTCGGCTCCGTAGCCTGGTTGCTGCACCCCCGCTCATCCTCAACCTTGCCAAGACCTGCTCCAAACGCGATAATCATCGGCGGCCCTGTCTGCTCAGGATGGGGTCAGGAGCCGGTAGGAGTGTCCTATCCGCTCCTTTCCAGGGCAGTGGGCTTTCTTCGCCCGCGCCAGCGCCACTGGTTTGCGGGCGTTCTTTGTCAAAATAGAAGTTTTACGTCTCGTTGGCTGAGTGAGGAGCAATGCGTATGGCAACGTTGAACCGGGTCCTGCCTGGCCCGAAGGCACAAGCCCTCATCGAACGCGACTCGGCAGTGATGTCGCCGTCGTATACCCGCGGCTATCCCTTCGTCATCGAGCGAGGGCAGGGATCGTGGGTGTGGGATGTGGACGGCGAGCGCTATCTTGACTTCACGACCGGCATTGCCGTCACCGCGACTGGTCACGCGCACCCGGCAGTGGTCAAGGCCATCCAGGAACAGGCCGAGAAATTCATCCATATGTCGGGCACGGATTTCTACTACCTGCCGCAGATCGAGTTGGCCGAGCGTCTGGCTTCGGTGGCTCCCTTCGACGATGAGGCGATGGTCTTTTTCGGCAACAGCGGCGCGGAGGCGGTCGAAGCGGCCATCAAACTGGCGCGTTTCTACACTGGACGGCAGTTGTTCATCGGCTTTCTGCGCAGCTTTCACGGGCGCACGCTGGGCGCGCTGAGCTTCACCGCCAGCAAGTACGTGCAGCGCCAGGGCTTCTCGCCGCTGGTTTCCGGCGTGACGCACGTGCCCTATCCCGATCCCTATCACCCCCTGTTGCGCGAAGACAGTTACGCCGACCAGGGCGAAGCGGTGCTGCATTATATTGAGGATTTGCTGTTCAAAACGCTCGTCCCGCCCGACGAAGTAGCTGGCATCCTGGTCGAGCCGATCCAGGGCGAGGGCGGCTATGTCGTGCCGCCGGATAGCTTTCTGCCCGGCTTGCGCGAGCTATGCGACCGCTACGGCATTTTGCTGATCGTGGACGAGGTGCAGACGGGCATGGGGCGCACCGGCAAATGGTGGGGGGTGGATCACTGGAATGTGAAGCCCGATATTGTTTGCTCGGCCAAGGGTATTGCCAGCGGTATGCCGCTGGGCGCGACCATCGCCCGCAAGGAGATTATGCGCGAATGGCAACCGGGGGCGCACGCCAGCACGTTCGGCGGCAACCCGATCAGTTGCGCGGCGGGCATTGCCACCTTCGACCTGCTGAAGAACGGCTATATTGACAACGCCGCGCGTATGGGCGAGTACATGATGCGCAAGCTGCGCGAAATGGCGACGCGCCATCCCAGCATTGGCGATGTGCGCGGGCGCGGCCTGATGGTGGGCGTCGAATTCGTGCGCGACCGGGCCACGCACGAACGCGCGCCGGAGATTCGCGATGCGGTAGTCACGCACGCCTTCGAAAACAAGCTGCTGCTGTTGGGCTGCGGTCCGAACACCATCCGCGTCATCCCGGCGCTCAACGTCGAGCGCGAGATCATTGATGAGGCGATGGTCATTCTGGAGCACGCCATCGGCCTGGCCGAAGAAGAGCTGTTGCGCTGAAGTTCGAGAGGGTCGCTTCCGGTCCGAAGCGACCCCTCTGTCAGATTCTGTAGCACGTAAGCTGGCGTTGCCAGGACGGGTTGCTCAGGGTGGGGGGACTCGCTGAGCGCTCAGCAGGCGTGCGAGTTGCTTGTCCTGTCTGCTGACGCTCCTGGACTGAGCGGAAGGGGTAAGCTAAAGGGGGGTCGTCGTGTCGTCCCGCCATGCCGAACGCCTTGCGCGTGCACGCTGTGCCCTGGAGGGCCTGTCGGTAGCGGATGCCTTCGGCCAGAGCCTGTCTGTCCCCACACCGGTGCTGGCGCGTATCCTGGCGGCCCGTCGCCTGCCTGCACCCCCCTGGTATTTCAGCGACAACACCAATATGGCCCTCTCGGTCTACCATGTGCTCAGCCGCCATGCGGGGATCGAGCAGGATCGGCTGGCCCGCAGCCTGGCCGAGCACTATGACCGGGCACGCGGCTATGGCCTGGCTATGCGCAGCCTGTTACCGGCACTGCGCCAGGGCGCGTCGTGGCGTAAGCTGGCCCCCACGTTGTATGGGCGGCAGGGAGCCTACGGCAGCGAAGCGGCGGTGCGAGCGGCGCTGGTGGGGGCCTATTTTGCCGACGATCTGCCCGCCGCTGTCGAACATGCTACCGCCTCGGCGACGGTGACGCACAGTCATCCCGAAGCCGTTGCGGGCGCGATCGCTGTCGCCGCGGCCACTGCGCTGGCGTGGCAGGGGCGCAATGCCAGCCCTCAGCCGGTCTATCGGCAGTTTCTGGGCAACCTGATGCTGCTGGTGCCGTTGAGCAAGGTGCGCGAAGGCTTGCGTCGCGCCCGCGACCTGCCAGCCGATGCTGCGGTCGAGATGGTGGTGGCTGAACTGGGCAACGGCAGCCGCGCCACTGCCCAGGATACGGTGCCCTTCGCCCTGTGGTGTGCTACCCGTCACCTGAACGATTATGCAGAGGCGCTGTGGCTGGCCGCCAGCGGCATGGGCGATATAGATGCCACCTGTGCCATTGCCGGGGCGGTGGTGGTGATGATCAACGGGGTGGGCGGCATCCCCGCGGCCTGGCTGGCCAGCCGCGAGCCGCTGCCCACCTGGGCTTTCGAGGGGCCGGTGCGCTGAAAGCTGTGCCGGTCAGTGAGTTTCATAAGAACTGCGCAAGAATGCCGCAAAATCGTCGTTAGAAATCCTCGTGCCACCTTACCGCCCGACCTGCGGCCTGCTACAATACAGGTATGTTTCTGTTACCTGACTATCGCGTCCGTCAGCGGGACTATCTGCTGAATATCAGCCGGGCCATCACCGCGCAGCTTGACCTGGGCGAGGTCTTGCGCATGGTGCTGCAGGCGGCCACCTCGATGCTCAGCGGCGAGGTGGGCATCATCGCGCTGCGCGAAGGCGACGTTTTCCGCACTCGTGCCATCTTTGGCGTGCCGCCAGAACAGGCGCACCTGTTCGACGCGCTGCTGGAAGAACTGCCCGCATTGCCTGGCAGCAGTGAAGCGGAAGTGCAGGCGTTTCACGCGCGGTTGCGCAGCATTGCCCGCCGCGTTGATCCGGCTCTGCGCCAGGTGGTCGCGTTGCCGATGTCGGTAGCCGACGACATGCTGGGCATTGTCTTCATCTTCCGCGCCTACGCCGGCGCGCCGACGCAAAACGACTATCAGTTGCTGCAGAGCTTCGCCGATCAGGCGGCCATTGCCGTGCACAACGCCCGTATGTACGCTGCTGTCAACCAGGAGCGACAACGGCTGGCGGCCATCCTCGATCACAGCGCCGACGGTGTGATGATTCTCGACCCGCAACTGCGCGTGGAGCGTTGGAATCGGGCGCTCAGTCACATGACCGGCTGGCGTCCTGAACAGGCGACGGGGCGTCATCACGACGTGGTCATTCGCTGGCGGCGGCGCGAGATCGGGCCGGACCTGACCGAGATGGTGCGCCAGGGCTGGCCTTCCAAACGCAGCGATCAGGGGTCGCCAGAGACGATCTACGTTGAGGGCGATCTCGAACGGCTCGACGGCTCGTCGCTCAGCGTGGGGATCACTTACGCGGCGCTGACCGATGAAGAGGGGCGGCTGCTCAACGTGATCGCCAATGTGCGCGACATCACCCATTTTCGCGAGGCGGAGCGGCTCAAGTCCACCTTCATTTCGGTGGTGTCGCACGAACTGAAGACGCCGGTCGCGCTGATCAAGGGCTACGCCGATGCGCTGAGCCGCGACGATGCGGACTGGGATCGGGCCACGATCAAGAACGGCCTGACCGTCATCGAGGAAGAAGCCGACCGGCTGGCAGAGCTGATCGAAAACCTGCTGGAAGCGTCCAAGCTGCAGGCCGAAGGTATGAAGCTCACTTACGACGACGTGAGCCTGCCCGCCCTGGCCCGGCAGTCCATCGAACGCTTCCAGACGCAGACCGATAAGCATCAGTTGCGGGCAGTCTTCCCGCCCGATTTCCCCATCATTCGGGGCGACATAAAGCGTCTGCGCCAGGTGATTGACAACCTGGTCAGCAATGCCATCAAGTATTCTCCCCAGGGCGGGGAGATCGTGATCAGTGGGAAGTTCACCGACAACGAGGTGCAGGTCTCGGTGCGCGATCAGGGCATTGGCCTGCCGCCCGATCAGTTGCAGCGCGTCTTCGAGCGCTTCTACCGCGTGGACAACAGCCTGGCCCAGAAGGCACAGGGCACGGGCCTGGGGCTATACCTGGCCGATGCGGTGATCAAGGCGCACGGCGGGCGCATCTGGGCGGAGAATAATCCCGACGGCGGCGCAACGTTCAGCTTCGTGTTGCCGTGCGGCGACTAGGGTCTTTATGATCTTCGTGCAGCCGGGCGCTTGTGCGGTATACTGCATCTGTTTGCACGCCGGAACACACCGGCCACACTGATTTCAGGAGCTTGCCCCATGACCCAAGTTGTCAGAACCACGCTGGCCTGCCCGCGCTGTGGTCACCGCTTCCCCGCTATCGTCGAGCAGATTCTCGATGTGGGGCGCGATCCGCAGGTGAAGGCACGCTTTCTGTCGGGCCGCGTGAATATGGTTGCCTGCCCCAATTGCGGGCACACGCTGGGCGTCGGCACCCCGCTGCTCTACCATGATCCCAGCAAGGAACTGCTGATCGTCTACATCCCGATGGAACTGAACATCTCCCCATCGGAGCGGGAGGGCATCATCGGCGACCTGACGCGCCGCCTGACCAATGGTATCCCGCCGGAGCAACGCCGCGCCTATCTGTTGCAACCCAAGCAGGCGCTCACCCTGCCCGGCATGATTGACATGATCCTCGACGCGGACGGCATCACGCGCGAGATGCGCGAAGCGCAGCGCGAGAAAGTGCGCGTGATGGAGATGTTCCTGCAGGTGAACCCGGAGAACTGGGGAAAGGTGGCGCAGGAGCAGGCCAAATACCTGGATCGCGAGTTCCTGGAGATGTTGCTGACCCTGGCCGACAATTCCGCTGCGACAGGCCATCCGGAAATGGCCGACGGTCTGATGGCGCTCTACAGTTTTCTGCTGGAGAACACACCGGCGGGTCAGGCTATTGTCGCGGAGGCGCGCGAGCAGGAACAGAAGGTGCGCGAGGTGGCTGAACGCCTGCAGCGCATCGGTAGCAAGCTCACCCGGCAGGACTTCATGGCCATGGTGCTGGAATATGCCGACGATCCCGACCGGTTGCAGGCCCTGGTGGGACTGATGCGTCCGGCCTTCGACTACACCTTCTTCCAGGAGTTGAGCGGGCGAATCGAGAGCGCGAATGGCGATCAGCGCGAGCGGCTGGTACAGCTCCGCGATCGGCTGCTGGAACTCACCAGCGCCATAGACCAGCAGACACAGTCCGTGTTGCAGCGGGCTGCCGACACGCTGCGCGTCATCGTCAACAGTGAAGACATTGACGCGGCCATCCGTCCGCGCCTGGAGTTGATTGACGACACCTTTCTGGCGGTGTTGCAGGCCAATATTCAGGCTGCGGAAGACGCTGGCGATCAGCGCACACGCGAGCGCCTGGAACTGGTGTTGGATCGCGTGCTGGCTGCGCTGCGCGAGGCAGCGCCTCCGCCGCTGCGCCTGATCAACGACGTGCTCTCGGCGGAGAGCGAGGATGAAGCGCGACAACTGATCGCCGAGGTCGCGCCCGCCCTGGGGCCGGACTTTCCGGCGCTGATGGACGCCATCGCGCTCGATCTGGAACAGGGGGGACGGCGCGAACAGGCGCAGCGTCTGCGGGGCCTGCGCGATCTGGCGGCGCAGGCGGTGAGTTCGGCCAAACCGAAAGCATGACGGCAGCGCGGGCCAGCCTGCTGCAGCAATAGGGGACGTGGACTTCCGGAGTCAAGAGGACTGCGGAAGTCCTGGATTCAGGAGGGTAGCTTACATGGCAGCATATCACCTGGGCATGGTCGGCTTGGGGGTGATGGGAGCCAACCTGGCCCGCAACCTGGCCGGACATGGCTTCAGCGTGGCGGGCTATGCCCGCAGCGCAGATACGCGCGCCGCCTTCGACCGGCTGGCCGCGCCGGAGCTGCTGCACAGTTTCGCCGATATTCCTTCGTTTGTGGCGGCGCTCGAAAAACCGCGCCGGATACTGCTGTTGGTTCCCGCCAGCGCGGTGGACTCTGTCATCACCTCCCTGCGACCTCACTTGCAGCAGGGCGACCTGTTGGTAGACCTGGGCAACAGCTTCTTCCGCGACACCGAGCGGCGCTCCGCCGACCTGGAACAAGAGGGGATTCTCTTCATTGGCAGCGGCGTTTCTGGCGGCGAGAAAGGGGCGCTGCGTGGCCCGTCCATCATGCCGGGGGGGCAGCGGGAAGCCTATCAGTTGGTTGCGCCGATGTTCGAGGCTATTGCGGCCAGGGTCAATGGCGAACCGTGCGTGACCTACATCGGGCCGCGCGGGGCGGGGCACTATGTCAAGATGGTGCACAACGGCATCGAGTACGGGGTCATGCAACTGCTCGCCGAGGCCTACGACCTGCTAAAGCGAGTCGCGGGCGCGACGACGGAAGAACTGGAGCACATCTTTCGCGCGTGGAACCAGGCCGAACTGAACGCCTATCTGGTCGAGATCACGGCGGCGATCTTCGGTCGGCGCGACCCCGAAAGCGGGCAGCCGCTGGTCGAACTGATCCTCGACGAGGCCGAGCAGAAGGGCACCGGCAAGTGGACAAGCCAGAACGCGCTCGACCTGGGCGTGCCCACACACACCATCAACGCGGCGGTCGAAGGGCGGCTGATCTCAGCGTTGCGCCACGAACGCCTGGCAGCGGAGAAGCAGTTGCCGGGGCCGACGTTCACCTTCTCCGGCGACCGCGCCGCTTTCATCGAAGGGGTGCGGGGGGCACTCTACGCCGGAATATTGTGCAGCTACGCGCAGGGCTTTGCCCTGATGCGGCAGGCCAGTCATGAGTACGACTATGGGTTGAAGCTGGACGAGATCGCGGCCATCTGGCGCGGCGGGTGCATCATCCGCGCGGCGCTGTTGGAGGACGTGCGGGCAGCTTTCACGGCACAGCCCGATCTACCCAACCTGTTGCTGGCTGAGCCGTTCCGCACGGCAGTCCTGGAGCGGCAGGGTGCCTGGCGAGCGACGCTGCGCACGGCCATCGAGGCGGGCATCCCTGTTCCGGCGCTGGCGGCGTCGCTGGCCTATTTCGACGCCTATCGCACGGGTCGCCTGCCCGCCAACCTGACGCAGGCACAACGCGACTACTTTGGAGCACACACTTACCGGCGAGTAGATCGGGACGGCGTCTTCCACACTGAGTGGGAGTAATCCCCTGTGCATCTGATTCTCGATCGCCTGAACAAGAGCCGCGCACGCCTGCTGGCAGCCATCGTGTCGCTGACCGAGAGCGATCTCGACCGCCCCGCCGCCGGTGACTGGACGATCCGGCAGATTCTCTCGCACCTGGTCACTTCCGAAGCGGATCATCGGAGAGTGGCCGAGGCAATTTTGCGCGGCGAGATCGAACGCCTGCCGCGCGATGTGGCCCTGGACGCGCACAACGCCCGCCGTCTAGCCGAATTGGGGCGGCTGGAGCGCGACGCTCTGGTGACGGCGCTGGCCGAACAGCGCGCGCAGACCGTGAGGTTACTCGAAACCCTGGACGAGACTGCGCTGGAGCGGCGCGGCCCGCACCCAGTCCTGGGCGAGATGAACGTCGGCGACATCCTGCGCATCATCGCTGTGCACGAAGCGCGTCATCTGCGCGACATACAGGCGGCGCTGGGGCTGTGATCAGCGCGGTTTCTGCACGATCAGCAGTTCGCGGTGTACGTTGGTGACGATTCCGCGCGGGGTCTGAAATTCGCGCAGGATGTGATCGATCTGCGGCCAGTGTCGCTCGATGTCGAAGTCTTCCGGGATGGGCGACGTTCGCAGCCAGAGCAGCAGCGAGGCAGCGTCACGGTAGAAGTAGGGCACGTCGTATTCGCCGCGAGCGCGTATCACACACCCCTGCGCGGCGAACGCTTCCGCCCAGGCCGCGACCGTCTGCTCCGGATCGCGGCGGTAGCGCCCATCCGGTCCGCAGCCGAACAGCGCGGTGATGTTAGCGTGATTGCGCGCGCCGATCTGTTGTGTGACGAACACGCCGCCGGGGCGCAGCACGCGGGCGACCTCGGCGGGGTAGACCGGCGCGTGCCGGGCCAGCACCACGTCGAACGACTCGGCGGGGAATTCCAGCGCCGCCGCATCCATCGCCAGGAATTTGACGCGGCAGGAAATGGCCGAGGGGGTATTCTGCTCGGCCAGGGCGACCATTTCCGGATCGGCGTCTATGCCAACCCCGCTGCCGAAGTGCTCTGCCAGGGCCAGAAAATGCTCACCGCTGCCCGTGCCGATGTCCAGCACGCGATGCAACGGGGAGAGGTAGCGGCTCACCACCTGGTGATAGGACCAGGGCACAGGGTCGCAGTCGTCGCGGATGGCGGAGAAGTCCCTGCCGCGCGGCTCATCGAGCGCTGCCAGGAGTTGGCGCAGGTCCTCCAGGGGCATGGCGGCCTCCTCACGCTCAATCGGCTGACGGTTCGCCGTTCTGCAGGGCGGCGGTGAAGGCGGCCCGCGCCATCCGCGCGGCCACAGCAGGATTGCGCTCGTTTTCCACCACCACGACTATCACAATGGCCTCCCCACCTGTCTCGTCTGGTCGCACGTAGCCGTAGAACCAGGCGTAGGGGGTTTCCTGCGGCCCGGCGAAAGCCAGCGCACTATGCCCGAACAGTGGCACGTCCGGCGGAGCGGCAATGGCCGTGTCCGGACTGATGCGCGCGGCGTAGGCGAGCGCGTTTTCCAGGGCCGCCGCCACGTCTGCACGCAGCATGGCCCGTTCCCGCACGGTCGCGGCGGGGGGCGATTGCCACTGTGACGACTCCGGCGGGCGCACCGCCTCGACCAGGTGCAGCGACACGGCGTTGCCGCCGTGTGCGATGGCGGCCACGATCTGCGCCAGATGCAGCGGAGTGATGGTCAGTGCTCCCTGCCCGACGAGCAGTGCCCGGTGTGCGGCGGGCGAGACCTCGGCTGCGGGCAACGCAACCGGTGCTGTGACAGTGGGGAAGCCGGTCAGGGCGGGCGCGTCGAGCAGGCCGAGCGCTTCCATGCGCTGGCGCACGGCTTCGGGCGAGAGGGCGCTTTCGGCCAGGGACAGGATGGGAGCCGGGCAGCCAAAGGCGTAAGCGTCGGCCAGGGTGGGGGCGTCGGCAGTGGGCCGATGCAGACAGCCGAGCGTCAGGTCATCCACGCGCACCGGTTCGTTGAAGGTGTCCGCGGGCTGTGCCAGCAGCGCCGCGCCCGCATCGGAGAGGTCGGGCTGAGCGGCGAACAGCGCGGCCAGCAATACTGTCTGAAAGACGCCGCCCGGCTGATACAGCCCCGCCGTCACCCGGTTGAGCAACGGCGCGCTCTGGTCGGCGACCAGTGCGTCCCACTGCGCGTCCAGGGTGTTGGGATCGAACGCGGGCTGACTGACCAACGCCCGCACTGCTCCTGACGGCACATCGAGCACGATCGCCGCGCCAGCCCGTCCGGCCAGCGCTTCGGCGATGGCTCCCTGCACGCGCAGGTCGAGTGTGGCGCGCACGTCACCGCCTTGCGGCGCGCGGTGCAACAGATCATCGAGCAAGGATTCCAGTTCGTCGCGGCTCTCATCCCCGCGTAACAGCGAATCGTAGGCCGCTTCGATGCCCGCTGTACCGTAGATCAGGCTGTAGTAGCCGATGGCGCTGGCCACGACCGGCTGCGGATAGCGCCGCGCCAGCAGCCCGCTGGGGGTCTTTTCGCTGAAGGCCAGCACGGCTCCCGTCCGGTCGAGGATGGCGCCCCGCCGGATGCGCTGTTCGGCGATGATGTTGCGGGCGTTGTCGTCGCGGGCGCGCAGGTCGGGCGCGGCGATCACGCCCCAGTATACGGAGGCCAGCGCGATCGCTCCAAAGGCGATCAGCAAGGCCAGGGCCAGGCGAGCCAGGTCGCGGGGGGCAGTGTGCGTCTCGTTCACAGGGGCGGCGCGCTCCGTTCGCTGAGGATCAACAGCAGGCCGACGATGACGAAACTGGTCAGCAAAGAGCTGCCGCCGTAACTGACGAAGGGCAACGTGACGCCGGTGAGCGGCACGAGCTTCAGCACGCCGCCCATGATCAGCAGACTCTGCACTCCCAGTAGCACGCTGAGACCGGCGGCGAGTAGCGTCCGGAAGGGGTGACCGGCCAGGGCGGCGATGCGCATCCCGCGCACGACCAGGACGGCCAGGGCCGCAATGACGCTCAGCGTGCCCACCAGCCCCCATTCTTCGGCGATGGCGGCGAAGGCGAAGTCCGAATGGACGACGGGGATGATCCCCGGTTGACCCTGGCCGATGCCCTGGCCCAGGATGCCGCCAGAGGCGATGGCGATCAGGCTTTGCACGACCTGATACGCCTGGGCGTCGGCGGTGGGCCAGGGATTCCACCACACGTTCACGCGCAGCGCCACCACGTGGAACAGGCGGTAGCCCAACGCCACGGCTGCGATCATCAGCAGGCCCCCGCCTACCAGCAACAGTCCCTGTCCGCTGGCCAGGTAGAGCATGGCCAGGAAGACGACGAAGAATAGCGTGGCCGTGCCCAGGTCGCGTTGCCAGATGAGCACAACGACGCAGATGCTCCACATGAGCAGGACTGGACCCAGGAAAGCCGGCGAGGGCACCTGCCACGGCCCCAGACGCGCCGTATCCTGGCGCATGTAGCGCTGATGCTCGGCCAGATAGCTCGCCAGGAAAACCACCAGCAGGATTTTGAGCAATTCCGACGGCTGATAGTAGATGCGGCCCACGCCCAGCCACAGCCACAGGCGCGGGCCGGTGTCGGCGGGGTTCTGGCCGATGAGGATGGTCAGGAAGAGCAGGGCCAACCCGCCAATCAGCCAGGTATAACGGTAGCGGCGCAGCCAACGCAGGTCGCGCGGCAGGGCCGTGAGGCCCAGCAATGCGCCGGTGCCGACTGCCAGCCACAGCGTCTGCCGGTCGGCGAAGGAGGGCACCAGGCGGGCGACCAGGTTCAGCCCCCAGCCGGTGAGCAGCATCGCCAGCGGGAAGAGCAATGGGTCACGGGCAGGCAGACGGCGGCTGAGGACGGAATGCCCGACGATGGCGCACGCTCCCCACACGAACACCGGCCACAGGTCGAGCGCAGAACGATCTCGCGCCAGGATCAGCGCGACCTGATTGACCAGCACAAAGGCTCCGGCCAGGGCCAGCAGCAACCGTTCGCGGCGCTGAGTGGGTGCTGCTTCTTCCGCTGACAGGTGAGGTGTCCTCATGGTCTGGCTATGTCCGCGCCAGAGCGCTGAGCAGGGGCAAACACGGTGGCGCTCAGGCGAAATATTTGCCGACGATCGGCTGTAGCCGCGCCAGCGTCTCCGGCGGGATGGCCTGGCGGGCGGTGATCAGGGCGTCGGCCAGGGCGTGATGGCAGGCGCAATCCTCGTCGGCGCGACCCAACCGCTGCACCAGAGCGATCAGCGCTTCCTGTGCCAGGCGGATGTTGGCGCTCAGCGTCTGCAGCACCAGCTCGACGGACACATCGGCTTCGGACTCGTGCCATACGTCATAGTCGGTCACGTGCGCCATCACGGCGTAGCACATTTCCGCTTCGCGGGCCAGGAACGCTTCGGGCGCGGTGGTCATGCCGATGATGTCGTAGCCCCAACTGCGATAGAGCGCACTTTCGGCGCGGGTGGCGAAGCGCGGCCCCTCGGTGGTGATGAACACCCCGCCCCGATGCACCGTGCCGCCAACTGCGGCAACGGCGTCGGCCAGCAGAGCGCTCAGGCGCGGGCAGAAAGGATCGGCGGCGGAAATGTGCGCGACCAGACCATTGCCGAAGAAGGTGCGGCCCCGATTGTCGCGCGTCCAGTCCACCAGTTGGTTGGGTACCACCACGTGCCCCGGCGCGAGCGCCTCTTTGAGCGAGCCGCACGCGCTCACACTGATCACTTCTTGCACGCCCAGCGTCTTGAGAGCGTAGATATTGGCACGGTAGGGCACTTCGGAGGGTAAGTGCACGTGCCCGCGCCCGTGCCGCGCCAGGAACGCCACACGCTGCCCGGCCAGCGTACCGATGCGAATGGCGTCGCTGGGCGGGCCAAAGGGAGTATCCAGGCGCTCTTCGGTCACGTCGGTCAGTTCGGGCATGTCGTACAGCCCGGAGCCGCCAATGACGGCGATGCGAACGGATTCCATGCGTATCACTCCTTCAGATTGGCCCCGGATGGAAGCACAAGTAGCTCGCGCTCCAGCGCGGCGTTGGACAGGTCTTCCGGCGCGACGGAGGGGGATGGCGTATCGGTGGCCTGAACCGCCGTGGGGAAATACCAGGTGGCGCTGCGGAAAGTGGCCAGCGCCGACGGCAGCGATAGGCCGTACACGGCGATGCAGGCGGCGATGAGTAGCACCCACATGCCCGATACCACCATTCCCACGATGCCCAGCCGCCGCGTCCGGCGCGGGTCTATCGCGTGTCGCGCGTTGAGCAACGCGACCAGCGACACGACAAAACCCACGATCGGCAGACAATATCCCACCCCGCAGCAGGCCAGCAGCGAAACACCGCCAATCAGCAGGCCGATCAGGCCCAGCAGGTCGGTCGAGTTGCCGGTGTAGACGCCCTTGGCCTCGTAGTCATGCTCGTGCTTGCGTTTGCGGTCGGCCCCGACCTGTGCCCCCAACAATTGATCGGCGTAGAGGCCCGGCTCCTCGACGTGCAGACCCAGCAGACGGGCCTGCGCAGCGTGTTCCGCGCAAAGCCGCTGCCCATCTTCGGTGTAGTACAGGCAATAGGCGCATAGCGGCTTGTGGCAGACCTCGCAACGTTCCAGCGCGATCCGATCTGGATGAAAGGCACAGGTCAGGGAATCTCTCTGCGTCATGGCGTGATGATTCTCTCCGTCAGCTCTTGCGAGTGTAACGCGGGAGCGGGGTACGCACAACGGGCGGCTGACCAGTGAGCCGGTGACAGGGCCGCGCCGGGCGATCACAGGCTGCGGGCGATGCGTTCGAGGGCGGCGGCGTGCTCGGTCAGGTGCAGTTCGGCCAGACGGCGGCGCGAGACTTCGGCCTGCGCAACGGTGTCGCGGCGGAACGCCTGATCGCCCTGCAGGGCATGGCGGGCGCGAATCTGGTGGACGCGCACCAACACGGTTGCGGCGCGCTCCAGGGCCTCTAGCAGGTTGAGCGCCTGCGCCAGGTCGAGCGCTTCGTGCAGGGCTGCCTGCGCGCGCACGGCGTCGCCCTGAGCCATGCGCAACTGTCCCAGGGTGATAGACACTTCGGCCAGATCGGACGAGCTGCC
>DAOTZZ010000375.1:0-15299 GCA_034433965.1 Anaerolineae bacterium | reverse complement strand
GAAGTCTCCGTGCGCTATCGCGTAGATCGCGCCGCGCATACTGCCGAGGTGACGATCGCCGACACCGGCATCGGCATCCCCGCCGAGGACATGCCCAACATCTTCAACGAGTTCTTCCGCGCCCGCAACGTGAAATCGGGGCCGATCGTCGGGACAGGCATTGGCCTGTCCACGGTCAAGACGCTGGTAGATCGCTATCGCGGTACCCTGACTCTCGAAAGCGAAGAAGGCAAGGGCACGACTGTGACCGTGAGCCTACCCCTGGCCCCGAAACATGCCCCGCGCGAGCTGATCTAGCCCTCATGCGCGCGCTCAAAAACCAGTTGCTCTCCCAGGCTCACGCGCTCCAGTAGCGCGGGCGCGGCTTCGATCAGGTAGCGGGCGGGCGCGCGCGGAGCGTAGTAGGGTCGCCAGGGCCGCGCCAGCACAGTTCCCACCACCTGCCCCTCGTCGTCCAGCCACACCGCCGCAATGGGAAAGAACACGAAGAACATGTGGATCGCCGTGTTGCTGATGCCTGGACGGCTGTAAACGAAGAGCAAACCCTCGTCGGGGGACAGAGCGCGGCGGAACATCAGCCCGCGCAGATGACACCAGAAGCTCTGGCACCAGCGGGCGCGGGCCAGCACCACCTCGCCTGTGCTGGCCCGCCGAATGGACACCGTGTCCAGTCGTGACATGGCCCTAGGGGATACGCAACACCTGACCGGCGAAGATCAGGTTCGGGTTATAGATACCGTTGTAACGCGCCAGTTGATCCACCGTCAGCCCATAGCGCAGGGCAATGCGGAACAGATTCTCGCCCGGCTGCACCACATGAGTCGTCGGACGGGTTGGCTGAGTCGGCACCTGCGTCGGCGGGACGGGTGTGGGGGCCGGCTGCGCCGCGCCCGGCACGCGCAACTGTTGCCCCGCGTAGATCAGGTTCGGGTTGACCAGCCCGTTCAACTGCGCCAGCACCGCGACGGTCGTGTTGAACCGCGCAGCAATGCTTGACAGAGTATCACCCCGCACTACCGTGTACGTGGTATAGCCGGTGCCCGGCACGCCGCCCGTGCCATCCGACGCCTGCGTCGGAATGGGCGCGGCAGGGGTAAAAGTCGGCGGAACGGGTTGTTGATCGCGCACCGGCACGACCAGCACCTGCCCGATACTGATGAAGCCACTGGCAGGCAAGCCGTTCGCCTGAATGATCGCTTCTATCGTGCTACCAAACTGACGTGCAATACCCCACACCGTATCGCCCGCTTTCACCGTGTACAGAATGGTGCTGCTGAAACCGGGCGGGATCACCGGCGTAGCTGTCACCGGAGGCATCGTGGGCACGTTGGGAGTGAACGTCGGCGGAACGACCGGCGTATACGGCACAGGCGTGATCGTCCCCTCCTGCGTCGGCTCGATGATCACCGGGCTGGGCGTGACGGTCGGCTGAACCGCCGTCGGCCCTGGCGTAGGCATGGCGCTCAGGGGTACCAGCGCCGCATCGTCCAGGTACACGTTATTGACGCCCACATAGCCCTGCGGCGCGGTGCGCACAAAGACTGTCACCGCCGTGCCTTTGGACTTCGCCACCACCGACATCTCGCGATACTGATCGTAGTATTCCGCATCCGCCGACCAGATGATGCTGGGGCTGTCCGGGTCGGTGCCGCCGGTGGGATCAATGCCGACGTTGATGATCACCGTGTTCGGCTGCTCGCTGACATCGGGGTTGGTGAAGGTGGCCGACGACCAGACGTACACATAGACGCTGAAGCGCAAGTCCACGTTGGGGGAGACGGGTACGCGCTGATACACACCGGCGGTATGCGTGGCGAAGAAGGTGTTATATTCCTGAGCCGCAGCACCAGAACGCACGCGTGTCGAAGGCGCTGGCTTGTATTCGGGGCGGGCGTTGATGGCGCTGGATTCGCCCGGCGGCGTCGTCTTATACCAGGGCTGCCAGTTGGCTGCTACCCGCAACCCCGCATCGCCATTGATGGTGATATAGGGTTGTTCGAAGCCTGGATTCTGCAAAAGATTCTGCCCCTGGAAGGCCCCTGCCGCCCGCGGCCCAAGGCCAGGCACTCCTGCGATCGCCAACACGCCGATCAAGATCACGCCCAGCCAGCGAAAACCTCGCGCTCTTTTCTCTTTTGGCATAAGACCCCCTCACGTCACCATGAGTTACACCAGCAGGCCAGTGCCTTTCAGTGTAGCACGATTTGCTGAACGGGACAGCGCAGGCAAAAAGCCGCTAGAGACTGTTATGAACTTCTGCGCAGCGTTTTCCCCTCACCCTTACCCCCTCCCTCGCGACTGTGTCGCGGGGCGAGGGGACTTGCTGACCCTTGCACAAGTGCTCCCCTTCTCCCCGCTTGCGTGGGCGAGGGGGCCGAGGGATGAGGGGGAAAAGCGCACAACACGCTCTAGGCACTGCCCAGCGCCTGCGCGATGGCACGGATGTGCTCCGGCGTGCTGCCACAGCAAGCGCCGATAATGCGCGCGCCCAGATTGCGCACGCGCAGGGCATAGTGAGCCATGTCCTCCGGCGTGGCGTCGTAGACGGCGCGGTCACCTTCCAGCCGCGGTGCGCCCGCATTCGCCTTGGCAATCAGCGGCACCACCGGCCCCGCACCGCCCATGCGGGCAATGGCCGCTTCCAGCTCGTCCGGCCCTTTGCCACAGTTGGCCCCCAGCGCCACCACGCCCAACGCCCCGATCTCTTCCGCGGCGCGTTCGGGCGTCACGCCCATCATCGTGCGCCCACGCGTGTCGAACGTCATGGTGCTCACGACAGGCACCGTCGGCGCTGCCTGCCGACATCCCTCGACAGCCGCGCGTACTTCCTCCAGATCGGACATCGTCTCGATCCACAGCACATCCACGCCCCCCTCGACCAACGCCGCCGCCTGCTCCGCAAAAGCAGCGACGGCCTCGTCGTAGGACAGCGTGCCCATGGGAGCCAGCATCTGACCGGTCGGCCCCATCGAGCCAGCGACCAATACCGGCCTGGACGCAGCGTCCGCCTCGGCCCGCGCCAGGCGCGCCGCCGCGCGGTTTAGTTCACCCACGCGCCCGCTGACCCCGTGCAATTCCAGGCGCAGCCGGTTGCCGCCGAAGCTGTTGGTGAGGATGGCTTGTGCGCCCGCCTCGATGTAGGCGCGATGAATGGCACGCACGTCGTCCGGTCGCTCGACGTTCCACAGTTCCGGCGCGGTGCCACGCTGCAAGCCGCGAGCGATGAGCATGGTACCCATCCCACCGTCGGCGATGACAACGTCGCCGCTCGCCAGCAAAGCCTCCCAGGTAGTACGCATGATCGCCCCTTCCTCAGACACCGGTCGTACAGGGCCTGATTCTACTGAAAAGCTGATTCCCGCGCGAACAAAGACAACGGGTGCCCCGTTGCAGTAGCACCCGCGCCCGCTGTAATGGAGATGACACTCAGGCTTCTTCGGTCTCGAAACCCGCTTCCTGGAGCACGCGCATGACGCTGGTGAGCAATTCGGAGGGGCCGAAGGGCTTGGTGATATAGTCGTTGACTTTGGCGATATGCAGGCCCAGCACCTTGTCAATGCTCTGGGCCTTGGCAGTGACCACGATGACCGGCACATCCTTCATGCGCTCGTCGGCGCGCATCCGCTGGTACACCTCCCACCCGTCCATTTCGGGCATCATCAGGTCGAGCAAAACAAGAGCCGGTTGCTCGCGCTCGATGGCTTGCAGACCGGCTTCCCCACCGGTGGCCCCGATCACCTCATAGCCCTGACGCGAGAGGATCAGTTTCACCAACTCGATCATCTCAGGATCATCTTCAATACATAGAATCTTGATGCCCTTCATCATGGCACGCTCCAGGCAGAATAATCAGCACCGCTTGTTGCCCAGGCGGTAGCCCTCAAGAGGTCTGTTCACACGTATTACCCGTAGTCTACCATAGGCTGCTGCACCATGTCTACCGAAATATGTAAATTTCGCCGCACGCACGGGTTGTCAGGGGATTGGCTGCGGTTCCGGGCGCAGCGGCCCCCACTGCTCCAGCATAGCGCGCAACAGTCCGTGATTCTGCGGATACACAACCAGCGCCGGATCGGCGAACATGGTCGCCATCCAGCGATCGTGCGTTGCCCAGCGGCTGAAATCGGCATTCCAGAACATCCCCGGCGGGCCATAGCGAATCTCCACATGCACATGGTACTGTTCTGAGTAGCCACTGGTGCCCACAACGCCGATGATCTCGTCGGGCGTCACCAGGTCGCCCAGACTGACAAAATCACGGGCGATATGGGCGTAGAGAATGTAGACAGACACCTTCGGGTTGATGGGCGTCTCCACCAGCACCAGCCCTCCCCAGCCGAAGTTGTAGCGCGGCCACTTCCAGCCGACACGTCCCTGCGCGTCGCCGTCCACATAGCACCACAGGCACGACGAGCGCGCGGTGACGAATCCCGGCGCAATCGGATGGAAGTAGGTAACCTGCCCATTGAGATAATCGCCGGTGCTGGCATAATCCACCCCGTAGTGAGGATCGGTGTGATCGTCGTCCAGAAAAGCCCCACCCTCAGGCACGATATAGACATCGAGCGGGCGGCGCTGGAAGATCGCCAGCGGGTCGGCACCAGGGGCCAACAGCGAACGCCCTCTGGCCGGATTCTGCAATCCTGTATAACCGGTCTCCGCGACCGGCTGCACCGGATCGTCCCCCGCAGGGGGACACAGAGTCACAGGCCACACATCGCAGGGGCGCGCTTTCCAGGCCCACGGCGGAGCAGGATCAGGGGCGCTCGCGGCGACGGGCGAGATCGTCCCCAGACAGATCGTCACCAGCACCCCGCACAACCACCTGACCATGCTCGCCCTACCCCGCCAGGTTCGAAAAAAGCCGTCACTCACTTGTAAAAAAGTTCGATCGATGAGGTTTTGTTGACCATTTTCGATGATAATATAATCGGTAGTGTAACCTGGTGTGTAGCGACTGTCGCCACTCACCGCGAGCCTGGAGGAACCCCATGGCCAAGGAAGACCTGACTACTGTCATCAACCGTGCTCTGACCGATGAGAAGTTTCGCGCTCAGTTGCTCTCCGACCCCGATGCAGCCCTGGCAGGCTATACGCTCAGCGAGGAAGAAAACCGCGTCCTGCGCAGCCTGCCCGCCGATGCTTTCGACGAGCTGGCCATGGACCTGGAGAATCGGCAGTCGAAGAGTGGCTTCATGGGGCTGTTCTCGGCGATGAGTGGCAAAGACGCTGCTGTTGACGCCAGCAAGCTGCTCAGCCTGCTCTCCAACAAATACGGCAAGTAAACAGCCCGCCGCAAAACTTCAGCGAGACAACGGGCACGCCGAACACTGCTCAGCGCGCCCGTTGGACTCCCTTCCGCCTATTGCCCCGCCGGAATGATCAACTCCTGGCCGGGATAGATCAGGTTGGGATTGGCCAGGTTGTTGGCCTTAATGATCGACTCCGGCGAGACACCGTATTTACGCGCAATCGCGTAAATCCCTTCACCTGCCTGCACCACGTGTACAATCGGCCCGCCAGGCGTGCCAGCGGATGTCGGAGTGTTCTCGACCTGTGCGGCGGGCGGAGTGGGTGTCACTGTGCCCGCGCAGTCCGGCAACGGCAGACGTAGCTGCCAGCCCAGGCGCAAGATCGTGTTGGGGTTGCCACCCAACAGGTCGGGGTTGGCTGCCACCAGGTCTTCGATGGTGACCTGGTTCGCCCTGGCGATGGAATAGAGCGTGTCGCCAAACGTCACCACGTGGATGCAGGGGTTGAGTTCAACCGGAATGTCGGTCGGCGTGGGCATCTTCGACGGATCGATCGTGGGTGAAGGCGTCGGCGAAGGTCGGATATCGCTCATCACCGGCGTGGTAATGACCCGCACCGTCAGCGTGGGCGAAGGAGTGTCTGCCGGTCCTAGCGGGGTAAACGTCGGCTGAAAAATAGGCAAGTCAGTCGGCGTCGCCAGGAGAGGGGCAGTCTCACCCGTCTCTGAAGTTGCCGTCGGTGGCAACTCGGCCTGCACTGCGTCCGCAGGAGTAGTGGTGGGAATGAGCTGGCGCGTGGGCGTCTCCAGCGGCAGCAACTCCGGTGTGGCAGTGAACGCCTGCGTCGGCGGGGCGGGTGTGGTGGGAGTGATATCCAGGACATTGACCTGCCGGGAAGTCGGCGGCAGATTCTCGCCGGCATCTTTGTAGCAGGCCGCCAGGCCCAAAGCTGCCGCCATCAGCATTCCAGCCAACATAGCCCGCTTTGCGAAAAGCCCAGACTTCATCGCCACGTTCTCCTTACCGCCACCACATCAGCGCCGGGCACTTGCTCTCTTCAGAATACACCGAACCCCCGGTTTGTACAACGCGCCCACCAGGTACACCAGGTACCAGGTGGCCCAGGTGAGGTGTGTTTGAATTTGGAGCAGAACTCACCACGGAGCGCGCAGAGATTACAGAGGCCCTCCGCGGTTCAACTGCCGCTCCTTCTATCAAGAATGCGCCTGCCCGCGAAAGCGAGCTATTGCAAACGCTCTGTAGTTCTTTTATAGTTGACGTGTCCGGCTCGTGTGCCGGATCATCTATCCCTCTTGGCGAAAAGGCTATCCGGGCATGACACTCACCAGCGAACATCACACTCAGACGGCGACTGCCCGTGTTGCCGGTGTGCGCTTCCACGAAGTCGGCAAGGTCTATCACTTCAGCTACAGCCACATCCCCGACCTGATGGTCGGTGACTTTGTGATCGTCGAGACCGCGCGCGGTGTACAGCTTGGTCAGGTCATGAATCTGATCGAAGTAGACGCCGAAAGCGAACTGCGCGATTATAAGCCCATCCTGCGGCGGGCCACGCCCACCGACCTGATGAGCCAGAAGCTATGGAAGGCACGCGAGGTCGAGGCGCTCATCACCTGCCGCGAGAAGGCCGCCGAACTGGGCGGCTTCAACGGCGTGAAGTTCGTCGCCGCGCAGTACAACTTCGACGGCTCGCTGCTGACCTTTCTGTACACCACCGAGGAGAAGATCAACACAATGCGGCTGCGCTCGGTCTTGCAGCGCAGTTTCCGCGCCAAGGTGGAGTTGCGGCAAATCGGCCCGCGCGACGTGGCCAAGTTGCTGGGTGGCATGGGGGCATGTGGCATTCCGCGCTGCTGCAGCACCTTCCTGACCGACTTCAGCCCGATCTCGATCAAGATGGCCAAGGCACAGGGTATCTCCCTCAACCCGACCGAGATCACCGGCATGTGCGGGCGGCTGCGCTGCTGCCTGATCTACGAATACGAGCAGTACGTTGAAGCACGCAAGCAACTCCCCAAGCGCAACAAGCGCGTTGGCACGCCGCATGGCGAAGGCAAAGTGATTGACGTGCATCCCCTGCGCGATGCCGTGACGGTATTGGTCAACGAGACACAATACCTGGTCAGCCGCGAAGACCTGATTCCACTGGACGAATTGGAGGCCCTGCAGGCCAAGGCCGAAGCGGGCTGCTCCAAAGCAGAGACGGGTGCCTGTGACTGCGGTGCACGCGCCCCCGCTCTGCCGGAGGAGGAAGAAGAAGAAGCCGACTTCAGCGACGAGCAGGGCAGCATGGCCGACGAACTACCTGAGCTGGAAGAAGCTCAGGACGAGGTAGACCTCAGCGAGAGCAGCCCATCGGCCCCGCGTCCAGAGCGATCGCGGCGCGGTCGGCGGCGGCATGGGCGGGGCATGCACAAGCGTAATCGTCCTCATCAGGAGCGACCCGACCGGCATGAGTGAGCAGGAGACGCAGAAGAAGACACAGACCATCATGGGCATCTTCGCCCACCCCGATGATCCGGAGTTTTTCTGCGGAGGATCGTTTGCGCGGTGGGCTGCCGAAGGACATCGTGTGATCTTTGTGCTGGCAACCAGCGGCGACAAAGGCTCGAACGACCCGCAGATGACCTCTGAGCAACTGATCGTCATCCGCGAAGCCGAGGAACGCGCCGCTGCCACCCGTCTGGGCGTGCAGGAGGTCATCTTCCTGCGCTATCCCGACGGTGAGCTACAGCCGACGCTCGACTTGCGCCGTCAACTGACGCGCCTGATCCGCCTGAAGCGCCCCGATATCGTCGTCACCAACGACCCGACGGTGCGCTGGTATGGCACGGAATATCTGAATCATCCCGATCACCGCGCCATTGGCGACGCCGCGCTGGACGCCGTCTTTCCGGCGTCGCGCGATCACCTGACGTTTCCGGAATTGCTGCGCGTCGAGGGCCTGGCCCCGCACAAGGTGAGCACTGTCTACCTGTGCGGCACGCGCGAACCGACCGTCAAGATAGACGTGACCGACTTCCTGGAGACCAAGATCGCTGCCCTGCGCGAGCACAAGAGTCAGATCGCCGATATGGACGAGATGGAGCGGCGACAGCGCGCCAACGTGGATCGGGAATATCAGGGCGACGGGCCGCGGTATACCGAGGCATTTCGGGTTTTTACCTTGCGCTGAGCGCTGATGAGGGCCGGGGACGGCTTGACAGACAGGAGAACAGACTGGGTGATCGGTTTCAAGTCACAGATTGAAGCCCGTCAGGGCGCGTGGATCGCGTTGCGCCGCGACCTGCATCAGCACCCCGAACTGGGGTTCGACCTGCCCCGCACCGCAGCAGCGGTGGCGGAGCGGCTGCGCGCCCTGGGCCTGGAAGTACAGACGGGCGTCGGGCGTTCGGGCGTTGTCGGGCTGCTGGAAGGCGCAGCCGCCGGGCCGACCGTGCTGGTGCGCGCCGACATGGACGCCCTGCCGGTGCAGGAAGAGAACGCCGTCCCATACGCCTCGCAGACGCCGGGTGTCATGCACGCCTGCGGGCACGACGGGCACACAGCTATCGCCCTGGCGGTTGCTGAGTTGCTCAGCGAGCGTCGCGCGCAGATGACCGGGCGCGTCAAGTTCGTGTTTCAGCCCGCCGAAGAAATCGGGCGCGGGGCACAGGCGATGATCGAGGACGGCGCGCTGTCCGATCCCGTGCCGGACGTGTGCCTGGGCCTGCACCTGTGGAACGAGATGCCGGTCGGCTTCGTCGCCCTGGTAGACGGGCCGATGATGGCCGCTGCCGGCGATATCAGTATCACCGTGCGCGGGCGCGGCGGGCACGGCGCGCTGCCGCACGAGACGCGCGACCCGATCGTGGCGGGCAGTCACATCGTCACGGCGCTGCAAACGGTGATCAGCCGCAACGTGCGCCCCACCGAGGTAGCCGTCGTCTCGATCACCGAGTTCAAGGCGGGCGATTCCTTCAACGTCATTCCGGAGACGGCCCAACTGCGCGGCACGATCCGCGCTTTCCGCCCTGAGGTGATCGAGTTGCTGGGGCAGCGCGCCCGCGAGATCGCCCAGCAAGTGGCCGCGGCCTTCGGGTGCCAGGCTGAAGTACATGTCGAACAACTGACCCTGCCGGTGGTCAACGACGCTGCCGTCAACGCCCGGCTGCGCCCCCTGTTTCGGCAAGTCGCGCCGCAGGTACAGTTGCTGGACGGCGTGCAGACCATGGCCGCCGAGGATATGTCCTATTTCCTCAACGCGGTGCCTGGCACGTTCTTCCTCGTCGGCTCGGCCAACCCTGAGCGCGGTCTCGACTACCCGCATCATCATCCCCGTTTCGATTTCGACGAAGCCGCCCTGCCCCTGGCGATTGACCTGCTGGCTGAGGCGGTCGCGTCTTACGTCCTGCCGGACACATCGCATCCCCCTGCGTTATAGAGGAGAACGCCATGCCCCATCTCAACATCTTTCGCTGGCAGACCGGGCGCGGCTGGCTGGTATTCAGCGGCGGCGGAGCCTGGGATTCCGACGCCGTGCAGACCATCGAAGCCTCGGTGCTGGGCCGGACGATCTCGCAAGGGCCGCTAGTCTACATCTGGGCTGCCGGCGATCTGGAGACTGCCGATCTGCACATGGACTCCCTGCGCGACCTGGGCGCGCGCACCGGTTATCTGCTCGACATCTTCAGCGAGAGCGATCAGGAGCTGGTCGAACGGCTGGGCGAAGCCGGTGTGATCATCATTGGCGACGGCCCCAACCAGGGAGCATTGCGCGATGCGCTGGACGGCGCAGTGCTGGAGGGACTGCGGCTGGCCTTCAGCCGGGGCGCGACCATCTACGCCGTAGGGTTGAGCGCCGAGCAGTTCGGCGCGCTGCGCCTGGACGCTACCTCGCTGACGCCGGGCGTCGCCTGGTTGCAACAGGCCATCCTGATTGCGGGCTATACGCCCGATATGGCAGACGAACTGCACGAACTCATCCGCCAGACTCCTGCTCACTTTGGGATCGGGCTGGGTCAGGGTGCGGCGCTGGCCCTGGGGCCGCGCGGAGAAGTTGAAGTGTGGGGCAATCCTGCCGTCACTGTCTCGTTGGGGCGAGAGTTTGCCAGCGCGTACACGTAAGGAGCATGACATGCCTGCAACAGTCTTGATCGGGGCGCAGTGGGGCGACGAAGGCAAAGGGCGCGTGGCCGACTGGCTGGCCGGGCAATGCGACATCATGGCCCGTTACGCTGGCGGCGACAACGCCGGTCACACCGTCAAGGTGGGCGAGCGCGAATTCAAGCTGCATCTGGTGCCATCCGGCGTGGTGCATCCAGGCGTGCGTTGCGTCCTGGGCAGCGGCATGGTGATCAACCCGCTGCGTCTGGTCGAAGAACTGGACATGCTGGCCGGACAGGGCGTAGACATTTCGCCGGAGCGGATTCACCTTAGCGTTCGCGCCCATGTGATCACCCCAGGGCATCTGGCGCTCGACGGAGCTTCGGAGCGGGCGCGTGGCAGTAGTTCGATTGGCACGACACGGCGTGGCATTGGCCCGGCCTATATGGACAAGGCCGCCCGCACCGGTCTGCTCACCGGCCAGATGCGCGATCCCGACGAATTCGCCCTGCAAGTCAAAGCCTCCCTGGAAGGGGCCAATGCGCTGCTGACCCGCCTGTATGGACTGGAACCGGTGGATGCGGAGGGATTGGCGGCGCAGTACGGCGCGGCAGCCGCCCGTCTCGCCCCTTACCTGGCCGACACGACCACCCTGCTGCACGATCTGCTCGACCGGGGTCAACATCTGCTCTGCGAAGGGGCACAGGGTACCCTGCTCGACCTGGATCACGGGCACTATCCCTACGTGACCAGTTCGTCAGCCACAGTCGGCGGCGCGTTGACCGGCCTGGGCATCGGACCGCAGCAGGTCACCCGCGTGGTGGGCGTAGCCAAAGCTTATTGCACGCGCGTCGGCAACGGACCCTTCCCCACCGAACTATTCGACGAAACGGGCCAGCGGTTGCGCAGCGCTGGTCACGAATACGGCACGACGACAGGTCGCCCGCGCCGTTGCGGCTGGTTGGACGCCGTCGCCCTGCGCTACGCCGCCCGCGTCAATGGCCTGACCGAACTGGTTATCACCAAGCTCGACGTGCTCAGCGGGCTGGACGAGGTGAAGATCGCCGTGGCCTACCAGCGCGGCGATCAACAACTCACCGCGCTGCCGCTGTTCACGCCGGATTACGAGGCCGTCTGTCCGGTCTATGAGACGCTGCCCGGCTGGCACGAAGACATCTCCGCCGTCCGGCGCTTTGAGGAGCTGCCGCCAAACGCTCAGCGCTACCTGCGCCGCATCGAAGCCCTGGTTGACGTGCCCGTGACATTGGTCAGCGTGGGGCCGGAGCGCGAACAGGACATTGAGTTGACGCACTAGACAGAGAGGAGTGCGATGGACTCTTCGCTGAGCAACTCCCGGCAACAACCAGACGAGCTCTATGCCCCACCTGCGCTGGACTTCCCACCCAGGCGCGTGGTATCGCTGGTGCCCAGCCTGACGGAGTCGCTCTTCGACCTGGGTCTGGGCGACCGCCTGATCGCCATCACAGAATACTGCACGCGCCCGGCAGCCGGTGTGCTTTCCCTGCCCAGGGTGGGCGGCACCAAGACACCCAACGTGGAGCACATCATTGCCCTGCAACCTGACCTGGTGCTGATGAATGACGAGGAAAACCGTCTGGAGGACGCCCAGGCGCTACAGGCCGCCGGCATCCCCCTGTGGATCACCGGACCGCGCACCGTGCAGGACGCACTCAACCTGCTGTGGCAGATCATGGAAGTGTTCGACGACGCGGCCATGGCCCCGCGTGTGCGCGAGATCGAGCGTGCCTACGACATCACCCGGCTGGCCGCCCAGGCCAGCGAACCGGTGCGGGTTTTCGCCCCCATCTGGCGCGATCCCTGGATGACCTTCAACGCCAGCGCTTACGCTCATGATGTGCTGCGCGTGTGTGGAGGGTATAATGTATTTGCCGGGAGCGCTCTCCGCTACCCCACTGTCACGCTCGATGAGGTGGTGGCGGCACAGCCAGAAATTGTCTTATTGCCTGATGAACCCTATCCCTTCTGCGACGCCGACATAGCCGAGTTCAGCGGGCTGGACATACCGGCAGCCCATCAAGGGCGCATTTATCGGCTCGATGGCAGTCTGTTGACATGGCATGGCACCCGTGTGGCCTATGCCCTGCGCGACCTGCCAGGACTGTTGATGCGGGGGGGATTTGATGATCACACACACGCTCACCCATGAGTCTCTGGAAACGCTCTGTAGCCAATCACCGGTGGCTACCATCGTCGTCGACCCGGACAAACGCATCCGCCTGCTCAACCCGGCGGCGGAGAAAGCGCTGGGATTACCCCCACTGACCGCCGTAGGGCGCTCGCTGACCGACTACGAGACCCTGCGCCCTATCGCCGAACACCTGGACACCACCCCTAACGGCCCCGGTGTTCAAAACACCACACTCAAGCTACATACCGATACAGAGATTCCCTTGCAGATCATCATCGCGCTCGATACCTCGACGGCTGCGCTGTCGCAGGTCGAGCTGGTGGAGCAACTGGTACACGATCTCAAGAGGCCCGCGGCGGTAGCCAAAAGCCTGGCCGACATGGTGCAGGAGACCGGCTCGTTGAATCAGGATCAACTTGCCTGGCTGGATCGCGCCCGGCGCAAGCTGCTGACCATGTCCAGCACCATTAACGAAGTCATTGACACCTTCTGGATGGAGGTGAGCGGACAACTGCTCTGGCAGCAGACCGATCTGGTGCCGATTGTGCAACGGCTGGTGCGCGAGGCGAGCGATCTGGCGCACATGAATGGCATCACCCTGCAGACAGAACTGCCCGAAAACGGGTGCCCGGCACAGGTAGATGCCACGCGCATCCAGGGGGCCATCAGCAATCTGATCAACAACGCCGTCAAGTACTCTCCCAATGGCGGCATTGTGCGCATCTCACTCAAGGATGAGGGGGACAGCATCACTTTCCAGGTGTCCGACCAGGGGATCGGTATCCCCGCTGAGGAACTGGAACGCATCTTCGAGCCAGGCTACCGTGTGCGCAGCAAGGAAACCGAGCGCATCGAAGGCACCGGCATCGGGTTGACCATTGTGCGTACAGTGGTGGACAAGCACGGGGGCAAGATCTTCGTGCACAGTACACCTGGCCAGGGCAGCACCTTCGGCTTCACCCTGCCTCGCAGACTCTGAGCGACAAGGACTCAATCGTCGTCGTCGTGATGCTGTGAGAGCCACTCCGGGGAAAGCCACTCAAAGGACGACCAGGGTCGCGGGCGCTCGCGTGGCACGACGATGGGCAGCGCGCGCGGCAGCAGATCGGCGATGATGGGTGTTGTGCCCAATGGATCGCCGTCAATCTGTGTTGGCTGAGGAGTCTTGGCGTCAATCACAATACGCTTCCGCGCCGAAAAATAGATGATGGACTCCGGTGGCAGTCCACTTCCCACCACCAAATTGGCCACGCCGGTGAGCACCCGTGCTGGGTTGAGGGGACGCAACACGCCCGCATAAAGCAGCCCGTCGTCCGGCTGGATCGCATCATTGATCAACGACAGCCCATTGATCCAGGTCAGCGCCCCTGTCGCCGTGACAAATGCCAGAATACCATCTACATGGATAGGCGGCTGCCCGTCCAGTGAAACCAGGTATTCTACGGGTTTCGTCTGGCGCAGCGACTTCAGGCCAGTGATGCCATAGGCCAGCACCCCCAGCCGATCTTTGTCCGCGCGTGTGGTGTTGAAGGCCGCCTCCGCTTCGAACCCAGTTGAGACGCGCAACACCGAGCAACGGTCACCCACACGAGCCAGATCGATCCGCCGGATCAGACCGGGGCCAAGCGCCAGCTTGAGCGCCGGTTCCAGGCGGTGTGGCAGCCCCAGAAAACCGGAGACGACATTGCCTGTGCCCACCGGCACCCACGAGAAGGGTACCATGGCCTCGCCCAGGGCGCGCAGCGCGCCAGACACGCCTTCCATCAGCGTGCCATCCCCCCCGGCGACCAGGATGCGATCCGCGCCGGCGGCCACCCCCTCGGCAATGGCGCGGGCGAAGTCGAAATCGGGCGTGGTGACGTGCAGCGTCACGCGCGGCTCTCTGGTCTCGCGCAGCCGTTCGATCACAATCTGCCCGCGCTTCGCCCCCGATGCCGGATTAACGATCGCCAGCACGTGCTCCGGGGCCCAAACTTCTGGCCATTCTGGACTGGTCATGGTCGTCTCGCTGTCCGCGGTTCTCCCTGATTCCAGTATATCGCAAAGTCGCTCTCTACAGCGCATTCTAGGACGAGTGCTACTCTTTTTTTCTTTTCGTCTTCACCCCCAGTTTCTTGTTACGCAAGTTCGCAGGGGCAGGTTTCAAGCCCCACCCCCATCCTTGCTTGGAAGCAGGGGCGAGAAGCAGATACTGCGCGAAAGTTCATAGCAACCTCTAGAAGGTGATCTGCCAGGGCGTCGGCGAAGGCCCTGCCGCAGCGCCTGGTGTCATAGTCGCGGTCGCAACGGTGGGCACCGTATCCGCCGGCGCTGGCGATGTCGCAGGGCCAGGCGTATTGGTCGGCAGCGGTGTGACCGTCGGTAAGGGCGTGAAAGTGAGCGATGGTGTCGGCGTCGGGTTCACCGCTTCCAGCACGCTCTCGTGCATGAAGACCGTATCGCGAAACGCTCCCTGCGGATTCAGGTCAATCACATACCACTCCGGGTTCTCCGGCGAACGGCCGTAGGTGCAAAGCTCCGTACCGTAGGTCACTACCTCGCGGATGGGGCACTGCCTGTTGTCGGTGCTGGGACACTCGCGATAGACCGCGCGCTCCGCCCGCACCCGGAACCACTGGCAGGGCGGTAGCGGCGTGAAAGTCGCCGGAACGTACAGAGTCGGTAACGGCAACGCCGTCACGGCCCGCGCCGTGGCCGAAGCGGCTGCTTCTTGGGTCACTGGCGCAGTGATGTCGCCCCGATCTTCGAGATAGGCCAGGACACCTCTCCAG
>DAOTZZ010000374.1:0-7995 GCA_034433965.1 Anaerolineae bacterium | reverse complement strand
GAAGTCTTCGTAACGCCCTTCGAGCGCCAATGCCATCGTTTCGGCTATGCAGGCATAGGCTTTGCCCGGCGGAAAACCGAAGTCAAAGCCAAAGTCCACTGACCCCGGCACTTCGACCATGCCGCCCTCGATGACCAGCACATCGTCGCGCATCTCCGCCACGCGCCGCGACACGTCGCGCGGACGGGCCACGTCGCACACGATTGCGCCCGGCTTGAGATGTTCCGGCTCGATCACCGCCGTCGTAGCGCTGGTGACGGTCAGGATCAGGTCGGCGCTGTAGATGGCGCGCAGGTCGGTGCCGCTGCGCACCTGTGCCCGCAGCCCGGCACAGAGGTCGTGCACTTCCGCCACCGCTTCGGGGCGCCGCCCGATCAGGATCAGCTCCGGCACCTCGCGGGCCAGCATCTGCGCGCACACTCGCCCGATCACGCCCGTCGCGCCGACCACGGCGGCGGTGCTGGCGCTCATGTCCAGCCCCATGCGGCGCGCCGCTTCGCGCACGGCGGCGACGGCCATGTAGACCGTGTAGGCATCACCGTTAGTGACGGGGATGTCCAGCCGTTGAGCGATGGTCAGGCCGGCGTCTCCGACGACGGACGTATAGGCGCCCAGTCCCAGGATACGCGCGCCCAGCCGCTCCGCCAGGTGTCCGCAGGCGACAATCTTGCGATAGACCGTCTCCACGGGCAGGCTGAGCATGGTCTTGGGGGTGAAGGGGCAGGCAATGAACCACCCGCGAGCCTCTCGACCGGTGGCGACCGAGCGCACGCCGGTGATCTCCGAGATATACACCGGCGGGAAAAAGCGCGAGAAGAAGTTGATCTGCCCTTCGGTCAGCAGCTTGCCCAGCAGAGGGTACTTGCGGGCAACGTCGGCCTTGGGATCTATGGGATGGATGATGAAGGCGAAAGTATCGGGCGTGTTCACGGCGTCGGGTTGGTTCACCATGGCTCCAGGAAAGCTTCTTCGGATTCGGCCACGCGCGGGTAGCGGCGACGATGTTGCTTGGCGACAGAGGCGCGCACCTTGTGATGATCGCTCTCCTCATAGCTCACATTGCGATTGATGACGCGCCGCTCCGGCGAGGCGAAGAGCACCACGTCGGATTCGATGACGCGAGCGGGCATCACCACCAACCCCGATCCCAGCCGTGCATTGTGCCCCACACAACTTCCCAACACCGGCTGACCGGTGTCTTCCAGTTCGTCGAAGGCATTGAGCGCGCGCAGCGGGGCGGGCAGCAGGTTGAAGTCGGTGAAGGTCGTCCCCGCGCCCACGAAGCTGTTGCGCCCGATGACACCCATCTGAATGCAGGTGTTCTGCGCGATGATCGAGTATTCCATCACGGTGGACATGAACAACGCTGCGCGGAAGGGCAGGAAGCAGTGACTACCCACCACACTGAGCATGATCTGACAGCCCTGGGCGATGTTCACATTGTCGCCAATGATCGAGTTGTCTATCACCACGCCCGGCCCGATCGAACAGTTGCGCCCGATGGTCGTCGGGCCTAGGATGACCGCCGACGGGTCAATCGTGGTGCCCTCGCCCACCTTGACCACCTCGGAGCAGGTGAGTACCTGCTTCTGTTCCAGGATGGCGCGGAACAGGATGCGCAAGGCCAGCAGGTTGTGTTCGGAGATGCGCTTCTCGAAGCGCTTGCCGCGCGAAAACACGCCCAGAATGATGTTGGCGAAGTAGACGTGCACCCAGCTATCAATGGAAAGGCACGAGCGCTCGGTGAGCAGGTGCGTCAGGTCGAGGTCGCGGGCGACTGCGCCATCCGCCCCGCCCGGACGCAGATTCGCCATCGAGTCCGGCACGTTGTAGTACCCGATCTCTTTGTAGTCGCTGGGAATGAGCACTGCCTCCCACTTGTGCGGCTCGGCGTAGCCGTCCGGGAAGTACCACAGGTCGAGCGGGTAGTAGAGGGGATTGCCTGCTGGATCGCACACTGGCTTCAGGCGCGACAGGGGCACGGCATATTTGCGCCAGGCGGCATCGTTCGCTGGCAGCGCAGCGCGGCAGGGAGCGCCGCTGGCTCGTGCCCGTTCATAGAACGCGCTGAAGAATTCCTCGTCAAAGTACAGATTGTCGCGGTAAACCAGGCACGCATCGTCGCGACCTGCCAGGCGAGCCAGTTCGTGAATGGAGGTCAGCGGCGGCTCGACGCCCGCTGGGCCACACACGGCATCCAGCACGTCGGCGTGATGGAGCTTGAGTGGCTTGTTGAGGATGCTCAGGTCGCGCGCCGGCTCGTTGAATGGCGCAATCAGGTGATTTTCCTCGATGACGAAGCGGCGCACTCGTTGTGACTTCGGCATGGTGACTTCCCCTCTGGGCCTGAGGACAGGCGTTGGGCGCAGCACCCCGCCAGTCTTGCCCGGCTGATGCTCAGTCCTCCCGCAGCCATGCCCGCAACGTGCTGATAAACCGCTCCGGCGAGTCCATCATGATGAAGTGCCCCGCGTCCGGAAACCACTCGATCTGTGCATGGGGGACGCCCTCTTTGAGCGTCCGGTGCTCGCTGGGGCGGACGATGATGTCGCGCTGACCGTACATGCCCAGCGTGGGGGCGGAGATGCGGTTCAGTTCGGGGCGCAAGTCCGTTTTACGCAGGGTGCCGATGCTCTGAAAGAACGATTCCATGGTGATCTTGGAAACGTCTTTGGTGATCATGCGCCCCATGGCCCGCCCGTCGCGCGCTATGAAATAGCTGTAAAAGCGCAGGAACAGGCGCAGGCCGCGCCCGCCGAAAAGCCAGAAGAACGAGGCTGCCCGCCGCTGACCGGAGACCCTGAGCAGCCAGTTGAGCGAGCTGCCGTCAATCGGCGAGCCGATCACGCAGACGCGCGATACTTTCTCCGGATGGCGGATGGCCATGCTCAACGAGACCGTGCCGCCCATCGAGTGCCCAACCAGCGGCGCCCGGCCAATGCCCAGGCGATCCATGAACTGATTAACCATCTCGACATAGGTGGGCACGGTGAAGGCGTCCAGGCGGCTGCGCAACGCGCTACGGTCGGCGGCGCTCAGCACATCGGATTCGCCGAACCCGAAGAAATCGAGCGCGTAGGTGCGATACTCGCGGCCCAACACCTCGATGGTGTCGCGCCAGAGTTCCCACGAACCCAACCACCCGTGCAATAACAATACGGGGCGTCCGCGCCCGTATGTTTCGTAGTGAATGATGCCGGGGTCAGTGACCAGCGAAGGCACGTCTTCCCCTTCCCTCCTGCCCAGGCCAGCGCCCGCGCAGGTTTCACCCGCTATTGCGCATACGCATCCATCTCGTCCAGGATAGCGTAGAGCAACTCCAGTAGCACGTTCTTGACGCTCTCTTTGTCGGTCGCCACACAGGGCAACAATTTGATGCGGTCGTCAAGGCGCAGGGCAATGCGCAGGTCCTGCGGCGACCAGGCTTCGGGGTGATCTTGCTTGTTGGCAGCCACCACATAGGGCGTCGGTGCGTAGGCGCGGAAGGTCTCCAGGATGATTTTCGCCTCGCGGAAGGTCTCCGGTCGGGCGCTATCCACCATCACCACGAAGCCCAACATGCCCTCGGCCAGGATGTCCCACATAAAGTCGAAGCGCCGTTGCCCCGGCGTGCCGAAGAGATACAGCACCAGGTCATCGTCTACGGTGATGCGCCCGAAGTCGAGGGCCACAGTGGTCTTCGCCTTGACGCCGAACTCAGGGGCTTCTCTGGATATGTTCTCGTCGGTGGTCACCGCGCCGATCTCGCTGATCGAGCGGATGAACTCGGTTTTGCCAGCGTTGAATGGCCCGGTGACGACCACCTTGACGTTCTGTTTGGGCATGGTTGATTTCACTCTTTCACCATGATGCCTCAAAACGAGATACAATCAGGGGCGACGCCAGAGCCGCCCCTGGGATGAACAGGGCCTAGGCTTCCTTGATACGCGCGATCAGCCGCTCGACGACGCTGCGTTTGACCTCTGGCTCCATCGGGATGATCCGACGGTTGCCGTCGGGCGTCGGGATGGAGGGCGCGGGCATGTTGGGTGGGCGCACCAGTTCGACCAGACCAGCCTGCAGCAGCCCATAGACGATGCGGCGAATCTCGGTATCGGTCATGTTGCAGGCTTTGGCGATCTGTCGGATGGTGTTTTTCGGGTTGACGAAGCCTACTACGCGCCATTCCTGAACGCTGAGATGCACGCCGCGGAACTTGTCGCCAGGGGAGTCCGGGAACTTGAGCGCCAGGTCGAGGCTGGGCAGTTCTTCCAGCAGCGGTTCAAGCTCTTGGGCGCGGCGCGTGCCCTCGATGATCACATTCTTGAGATCGATCGGCACGGTGATACGCCCCGGCGGGGGCAGTTCGTTGTCGGCGAAGACGAACGGCTCGCGCTTCCAGGTGAACACGTCGTAGACAATGTCGAGCGTGTGCTGGCGGATGCAGCGCACGATGTCGGCTTTGGTGACGTAGTTGGCGTTGATCAGCATCAGCGCCAACGCCTTGTCAGAGTACTTGCTACCGCGTTCGCGGATGACGCGCGCCTGTTCGGCGCTGAGCTTGCCTGCTTTGTGCAGCACGTTGGCCAGGTAGCCGTCCTCTTGACCCAGCGTCGCCAGGATCAACTGTCCGTCCTGAAAGGAGAGCGTCGCTCGCTCTTTGCCGGGGATTACCTTCGGGCGTTTGTTCCCTGCGCCATCGGTGATCATTTCCTTGGTCACTACCGGTTCGTAGAGGTGCAGGGTGCCGGTCTTCTTGGCCAGGTGGATCAAATGGAGGAGTTGCGTGGTACTGAAATCCGCCAGGTTGCCTTTGAGCGCCATCTTGTCTCGTTTCTACCCACAGTCAGGGTCACTTGGCGGTTGTGATCCGGTCAATGAACTGCCTGCGGATCGGGCTGCGGGGCATTATACCCTCGTGAAAATGGGCAGTCAACCGCGCTGGCATACCGGGCCGAAAGCCCTGGTCACCGGAGCACACCCTGCACATGGCGAGGGCGACATCGCGCCTGCCTTAACGCTGTATCCTGTTTGCGTTTATCATTATAGGCGATATTCGCCTGGGCATAAACAGGGCCATGCCCCACAGTATACAAAATTCGTAAAAAATTCATTCTTACCGCGCCGTTACGCGCTGTTCCTGCTGAGCGCGTTGCTCTTCCTGCTGACGGCGTGCCTGTCCAACGAGCGCCCGGTGATCGTGGTCACAGCAACGCCCGGCAGCGCGCCCACCCGTGTCGCCGCGGCCCTGGCTGCGCCGGCGGCCTCAGCGCCCGCGCTGAATCCTCTCACCGGGCTGACTCTGCCCGATCCCGCGGTGCTCAACCGTCGCCCGCTAGCCGTCAAAATCTCGAACGCGCCGGATAGCGTGCGTCCGCAGGCGGGGCTGGCGCTGGCTGACCTGGTCTTCGAACACTATGTGGAGGGCGGTCTGACGCGCTTCACGGCCATCTACTGGACGCACACACCGCCGCGCCTCGGCTCGATCCGCAGCGCCCGCCTGATTGATCTGGAACTGACGGCCATGTACGGGGCGATCCTGGTCTATTCCGGAGCCAACGAGCCGATCCGGCAACGCATCGCCGCCAGTACTTTTGCCGCGCGCGCCTATGAGGGCGTGACAGTCGGTGAGCCGCTGTATTTCCGCGATCCGGCGGGCGAAGCGCCGCACAATCTCTTCGCGGTGCCCGCGCAGGTGTGGGCGCGGGCGGCGGCGGACGGGGTCAACGATGTGCCCAAGCTGCGGGCTTTCTCTTTCAGCGCGACCCCTCCATCTGGCGGTGAGACGGCCCCTGCTGTGACGGTGGATTACGGGCCGGACGTGGTGCGCTGGGCCTACGACGCGGTCAGCGGCCTGTATACGCGCTCAGTGGATGGCTTTCCGCACACTGACGCTGACAGCGGTGCGCCCATCACTGCGGCCAACGTCGTGGTGCTGTATGTGCTGCACCGCGACGACGAGACTATTCCAGTGGGGGAGTGGAATGGCGCGCCCATTTACTCGACCGAGATTCAGCTCTGGGAGTCTGGCCCGGCGTTGATCGTACGCGATGGCGTGGCGCTGAGGGGATACTGGATGCGCTGGGAGCAGGCGGTCCCGCTGACGCTGTGGATGGACGAGGATGCCGCTCAGCCTTTGCCGCTCAAGCCTGGCATCACCTGGTTTGAGATCGTGCCGACGGACTTCACCGGCGTGGCCCTGCGATAGTACAATTGAATTAGGAGTGAGGGTGTACGCTCGCCAGACGGAACACGGCACAGAGGGGTGTTCGCTCATGATCCTGGATCCGCGCTATCCCTGGCTGGCGATCGGTTTTCTGACACTGCTCGCTACGGGAGCACTGCTGCAACGCGCCGCAGTGGCCTTCGGCCTGTTCAAAGACCCGCTGATGGCGCGTTTTCGGCTGTACGGGCCGGAGACGCCGTTCTCACCGCTGGCGCGTTTCCTGGATATGCTGGGCGTGTGGAGTCTGCTGATGGCCAGCATGAGCGACGCGCTGGTCGCCAATCGGCGGGGTAGCTGGGGCTACGCGCCGGTGATGTTCCTGGCCGTCATGCTGATGGCTTTCACTGGTTCTTATCTCACCCGTCATCACGATGGGCTGCGGCACGCCATGCCTCCCTGGTACGGCGAACTCATGCGCGAGGCCACGCGCCCGGAACGCCGGCACATCGCCTATGCCTGGCTGCGCATTCCGCGTAAGATGCGCTGGCGGCTCAACGCCGATCAGGCTTCTTTCCGCGTGTTCGTCGAACTGGTGCGCTTGACCTTTCACTACGGCGCACGCGACCCCGACGATCCCTGGGCGATGTGGAACTGAGCGGCTGTCCCTGCCTGGACGCCGAGTCATTCACCGAACAGCACCGTAGCCCGCACGGTGACCGCGCGAGACTGACCATCTACGGCCATGTGCCAGATTCCGCGGGCGATCTGCGCCTGCGTCAGCCAGACCAGGCCGCTGCTCGCAGCAGGGTTGGCCAGGATCTGGTAGAAGGCATCGTCCAGGAAGCGCACGTCGTATAGTTCCAGGAAGTAATGTGTCAGTGGCCCGGCAGCGCCGAAACGGGTGGTGCGTTCGCGACGCTCTACCGTGCGCAGAGCGGTGATGGCGATGTCGTGCGGCGCGAGAGCGGGCAGGGCGCGCGTCTCGGTCACCAGTTCTTCGGCTAGCTCGCGAAACGGGGAGCATTCGCGCCCATGCCCGCTGGCAAACCAGGCGCGGAAGCGCGGCAGAGCGCTGTCGGGCAGGTAGAAGCGCAGATCGGACGAGGTCGGGTCTTCCAGGCGCGCTCCCAGGGCCAGCAAAGGCTCTGGCCCGGCAAAGGTCAACGCGCCGCCCAGGGGGGCCAGCACGTATTCCCCGTGCCGCCGCCGCTCGCGGTTGAGCACCAGCAGGTAGCGATCCGCATGGGCAATGCGGCATAGCGCCGCACAGCTCACACGCAGCCAGTCGTCGTGCGTCTCGGTGACCATGCTCAGCCTGTGTTCTGTTTGGAGTTAGGAGTCTGGAGTTTTGAGTCATGAGTATGGTGCATGAGCGCTGGGGAGCACCGCTGGCACCCCTGCTTTGCTACTCATGACTCCCACCCATGACTCCAGACACACCATAACACGGGGCGCGGCGTTTGCCAATCCCTGGCGGGCTGAGTAGGCTAAGGGCGGAATAGATGCTCAGCGGGGGGCGGAAGATGCTTGCCGATGACGACACGCTGGCCTCCTGGGTTGCCCTGTGTCTGATCCCCAACCTGGGCGGGCGGACAATCACCCGCCTGCTGGAGCGCTTCGGTGCGCTGGATGCGGTGCTGAGCGCCAGCGCTGAGGAGTTGCAGGAGGTGCCAGGCATAGGGCCGAAGCTGGCGGCTGCCATCCGTGCCGTGAATGTAGCTGATACCCGGCAGGCGCTGACTCGCTGGCAGGCTGACGGCGTCCGAGCGCTGCTCTGGCACACACCCGACTATCCTCCGGCGCTGAACGACTTGCCCGATGCCCCGCCGGTGCTGTTCTGCCGGGGGACA
>DAOTZZ010000373.1:0-4508 GCA_034433965.1 Anaerolineae bacterium | reverse complement strand
CGCGGGCTGGCGCTGGGCCTTACCCCTGACCAACTGCGCCTGACGGGGTTGCCTGTGCATCCGCGTTTCCTGAATGGGTTGCCGGGTAAAGACGAAGCGCGGCGGGCACTGGGGCTGCATCCAACATTGCCCGCCGTGCTGCTGGTCGGCGGGGGAGATGGGATGGGGCCGGTCTATCGCATCGCACGGGCGCTCAACCAGGCTCGATTGGAGATGCAGTTGATTGTGGTGGCCGGGCGTAATCAGACGCTGCAGCGTCGCCTGGAAGCGGTACCCTGGCATCAACCGACGCTGATCACGCCATTTGTGCACTCCATGCCGGAACTCATGGCCGCAGCCGACATCCTGGTCACCAAGGCGGGACCGGCGACCATCAGCGAAGCCGTCGCCGCGGGCCTGCCGCTGGTGCTTAGCGGGGCTGTGCCAGGTCAGGAAGACGGTAACGTGCGGTTTGTGGTGCAGCACGGGCTGGGGACGTATGCGCCCGGTGTGGGCGAAGTCGTCCGAACGGTGGCGGCATGGTTGGCCGAAGGCCCGGACGGGTTGGCCCGACGAGCAACAGCGGTGCGCCGCCTGGCCTGCCCGGACGCCGTGTGGAAGATTGCCGAGGAGATTCATCAGCAGGCGGGGCGCTCGCTCGCTTCAGACGGCAGGTGCGCCGCTGGTGGGGCACATGTCCGCTGGGACGCCACGCCTGAAGATGGGTGGCTGTGGTGAAGCCGGACGCTCCGGCGTGAGGAGACGATCAACTGTGACGGCGTCGCTTACCTCCCTGTCCCTGTATCCGCTGGTTTCGCGCCAGAATCCGCGCGATCTCACCACCGCCTCGGTGCAGACCCTGCTGGCGATCAGTCATAGCCTGGAGGATGTGGTCATGCGGCACCGGTTGGCGCTGACATTCTACGCTGGTTTCCAGCGCGTCTCGTCGTTCCTGCCGCAAGTTGACCGCTTTGCGCGGCTGGCAGCGCTATGCCAGGAGGTGTTGATTTTCGCCGTGCCGGACGCGCCTTTTCCCTCGCTGGCTGGCGTCACGCTGCTGCCGCTGGCGGATGATGCGCCGCTGGCCCGTGAATGGTTCATCGTGGTGGATCACGAGCGTTTCGGCGCAGCCCTGCTCACCCGTCAACTGGGCGACGTGCCGACGCGCGTCACCAGGAAGGCGATTGCCTTTGGGCGCGGACGCCTCTATGAAGGCGTGCTGACCTTCGACGATCAATTAGTGGGGGCGGCCCGGCAGGCCCTCGACCAGGCGGTGGGACGGCCTTATCAGCCTGTGCAACGTTCGCGCGACGCGCTGCTCGCGTTCGAGTCGCCCTATACGGTCTTTGGGCGCTCGTTGGTGCACTATCTGGAAGAGAACAATCAGCAGTTGCTGGGGTTGTATCACACGCTGGCGCAGCGTACCCGCGAACTGGAACGGTTGCAGGGGGTCGTACGCAAGCTGGTATCGCAGCGGGCCTGGGAAGAAGCTCAGGCGTTCGGGGACGTGGCGCCTGATACGCGCAGCACAGTCGAGGTGCAGCCGCTCACCGTGCTGTTCGCCGATGTCGAACAGTTTTCGCGACTGAGCGAGTCGGTAGACCCGGCAGTGTTGTTGGAGAGCCTCAATCGCTATCTCGACGTGCTGGCGACGACGGTGTATCAGTATCGTGGCGACGTGGACAAATTCCTGGGCGATGGCATGATGGCCTTCTTCGAAGACCCGCTGGCGGCGCTGCGCTGTGCCCTGACTTTGCAGGGTCGGGTGACCGCTTTCAACGCGCAGCAAGTCGCGGCGCTGCGCCCGGCCCTGCCTACCCGTGTGGGCCTGGCAACGGGCATCTGCCTGATCGGGCGCATCGGTTCGCGGGACCGTCAAGAGATCACGGTCATGGGCGACGCAGTGAACCTGGCCAGCCGGCTGCAGGCGAAGGCAACGCCCGGCGGGCTGGTGATGGACGGCGCAACCTACGAAGCCTGCGGACGGCCTGCGGCGGCCATTGGCTATCTGGCGAAGATATCCGGCAGGAGCGACTCGCAGATGGTGTACGAAGTCGGGCCGGAGGACGTGAGCGCGTGTGAACGTGAACTGGCCGGGCGAGGCCGCTCTGGCGATCTCCCCAGCGAAGGGCGCTAGCCACTCCAGTCGCGTAGATAGAGAAAATCGTGCCCGATGCTGCGCGTGCTCAGCTTGGCGACATTGGGCATGGTGCGCTTGTAATGGTTCAGCCGCACCTGTCGCCACACTCTCGCCACGAAGTCGCGCTCGAAGCCTTCGGCGGCCACCTCATCCACGGTATAGCGCTCGTCCACCAGCAAATAGAGCACCTGATCGGCGGTTTCGTAGGTGAAGCCCAGTTCGTCTTCGTCGGTCTGCCCCGCCCACAGGTCGGCGGAAGGGGGTTTGCTGAGGATCGAGGGGGGCAGACCGAGCGCTCGCCCCAACTGCCGCACCTGCGTCTTGTAGAGGTCGGCGATGGGCTGCACGCCCGCCGCATTGTCCCCGTATACCGTCGAGTAGCCGAGCAGCGTCTCGGTCTTGTTGCTGGTGCCGATCACCAATCCGCCAAAAGCCGCCGATTGATCGTAGAGTACCACCATACGCATACGGGCCATGATGTTGCCTCGCCGCACGTTGTTGGCATCGGGGAAACGCGCCAGCAGCGGATCAACCATCGGCGTGATGTCCACCGTGTCGGATTTGAGGCCGAGAGCGTCAATGACCGCCTGCGCATCGGCCAGGCTATCTGGCGAAGAGGTGCGGTAGGGCATGCGGATCGCCAGTACGTTCTGCGGGCCGATCGCTTCGGCGACCAGGTAGGCAGCCAGCGCCGAGTCAATACCGCCGCTCAGCCCGATCACCGCGCGGGAAAAGCCTACCTTGTACACGGCGTCATGCAGGAACCTGACCAGGATAGTGTGCGCCAGATCGGTGTTGATCGTCAGGCGCGGCAGGATATGAGTGGGAGGCATAATTCCAGTCCTTGGGTGTGGAACAGGATCAGGCGTTGTGCTCGCCGCTTTCTGCGATTTCCTGGTCAGGCAGCAGCGCCGACAACCTGGCCCGCAGGTCGGCGATCTCCATCTGCAACGATTCGATCTGCTCGGCCATGTGCAGTATCACCTCAACGCCAGCCAGGTTGACGCCCAATTCCTGCGTCAGTCGGTTGATTTTGCGCAGACGCTCCACCTCCGCTGGCGAATAGAGCCGCCGATTGCCCTCGGTGCGGCGGGGCACTACCAGCCCCAGTTCCTCGTAATTGCGTAGCGTCTGAGGGTGCAGGTCTACCATACGCGCGACGACGCCGATGGTGTAGCAGGGTTCGTCATGCGCTGTGCTCATGCGCGACCTCCTCCTTTCAGGGCCGCACACCCAACGTCACATCTACATCCAGTGTCTCGCCACCTCGCACGATGGTCAGCACAACCGTATCGCCCGGCGAGGCGTTCTCGACGAGATAGGCCAGCAGGTCATCAATACTGCGCACGGTTTGCCCATTGATGGCCACGATGATATCCCCGTCAACCGGAATGGGAATGCCGCGAACGGGGCGCGTCTCGGTGCCAGCGCTCAGGCCAGCGCGTTCGGCTGGAGAGCCAGGGATGACCTCGGTGACCAGGATACCATTGCGCACAGGCAGGCCCAGCTCATCGGCCAGAGCCGCTACGCTGTAGCCGCCCTCTGTATCCGGGCTAGAGATGCCCAGCCAGGGATACTGCGCACTGCCTTTCTCGATGAGTTGCGGCACGATGCGTTTCACCGTGTTGACCGGCACGGCAAAGGCGATGCCCTGGAAGCCGCCGTTTTCGGTGCGGATGGCCGTGTTGACGCCCACTACGCGCCCAAAGGAATCCAGCAGCGGCCCTCCGGAGTTGCCGGGGTTGACCGCCGCGTCAATCTGAATGATGGACGGGTTGCTATAGCGCTCGTAGGACGAGTCGAGCAGTTGCGCTGAGGGTAAGGAACGCCCCAAAGCGCTGATGATGCCCACGGTCATGCTGCCGGCCAGCCCGAAGGGGTTGCCGATGGCGATCACGCGCTGTCCCACCTGCAACGTGTTGCTGTCGCCGAGTTCCACAGGCACCAGGGGGGCGCGTTCCGGGTCCACGCGGATGACGGCCAGGTCGCTGTAGTCATCTACAGCGACCAACTGGGCGTTGATCACGTAGCCGTCGGCGAAGGTTACCAGGATTTCTTCGGCATCGCGCACCACATGGGCGTTAGTGACAATGTGCCCCTCGCGATCCAGCACGAAACCCGATCCGCTACTGTCCACGATGTTGACTGCCCGGTGCACGCCAGAGACGATCTCGATGTTCACCACCGACGGGTTGACACGCAGATAGACGTTGGTCAGGATGGCGTTCTCGGCGTCAGCCTGAGTGATCACCTCCACGGGCAGGGGGGTTGGTGTGACCAGTTGGCTGGCTTCCGGCCCGGTCCAGGCGCTGGGGCGATAGTTGGCGCTGCGCAGGTCGGCGGGCGGAGCATGGCGCGTTGCCGGACGGGCGGGCGCGGCCTCGTCCCG
>DAOTZZ010000372.1:0-7370 GCA_034433965.1 Anaerolineae bacterium | reverse complement strand
ACTTGACGCAGCGCCTCTCCCCACAGCCGGTAATAGCGGTTGCCGCGCAGCCAGACGGCCCGTTCGCCGTCATCGCCCATCGCCGCTTCTGCGCGGGTGACGCGCTCCCACAGCGACCAGGTGTAGCGCGCCCAGCACAGCACGAACAGCGCCCGCATCTGCTCCGCGCTCAGGCCCAGTTGATCGGCGTAGCGGGCCAGATAGGGCGCGGCCCACGCTTCTGCCCCAAAGTACGCCGAGCGGAAGGCGCTCACCTGCGCTTCGATGGCATCTGCTCGCTGCCGGGCGAAGGCGATATAGGTCAGGAAGAAAAACAGATCGTGCCCCGGCAGACCGTCCAGGCGGGCCAGTTCCCAGTCCACCACGCCCAGCTTTCCGCCCCGCCCCACGATCAGGTTGGGATGGCTCAGGTCGCCGTGCTCCAGCACCAGGGGCAGGTCGCTGCCGCGCAGCCGCTCCGCCCACGCCCACGTCTCGGCCAGCAACGCTTCTTCCCCCGCCGCCAGCGGGAAGCTCGCCGCGAACGCTTCCAGCGGCCCACCGATCAGGCGTTCCCAGGCCGGGCCGTCGAGAGTCCCGCGCGGCTGCGACGCCATACGCAGCAGCCAGGCCAGGCCCAACTCGCAGCCACCCGCGGGATCGCGGCGCACTGCCGCCCGATCCAGCAGCGAACCAGTCAGCGCCGTCTCGATCAACAGTGGGAAGCTGCTCACCTCCTCAAAGGCGATGAGCTGCGGGATCGCTCCCTCACCGTCACCGTGCAGTGCGCGCAATATTTCCGCCTCGTGCGCCAGCGCTGCGCCGTCGTCAGCCAGGCGGGGCATCTTGGCGACCAGCACCGGCTCGGCGCTGCCCGCAGGCAGGATCATGGCGATCACGTGCCGCGACGCCTGAAAGCGCGGCGTCAACAGCACGGCGGTCAACTGCGGCGGCACGCCCCGCTGATCGAGTGCCAGGCGCTCGCGGTGATCGCGCAGAAACGTCAGCACGGTGTTCATGAGTGACCTCGCTGCGCCACCACACTGATCGCTCGCGCCAGCCAGAGCAGCGCGCCGCCGCGAGCCAAGGGCGCCAGGGCACGGCCTCGTGCGCCGCCCTGCCCCTTCAGCAGACCGTAGACCAGCGCGCCCGCATCGTCCAGCGGCAGAATGCGCGTACAGCGGGCGAAATCCGGCCAGTGCCAGTGCAGTTGCACCGACCCGAATCCCGCCCCCGACAGTTGCCTCGCCAGCCGACGGGCCGCGCGCGCGCCGTTCACTTCGGCATAGAGCCAGCCGCCAGGACGCAACAGCGTCGCCGCGAGCGCCACTTCGCGCAGTGACGGGTTGACCATCACCGCCGTATCGAAGGACGCCCCCGCCGTGCCAGATGCTTCGCCGGTCAGCGCGGTCACGTCCAGGCCAGAGGCCCGCAGCGCCGTCAACAGATCGCCCGTCCCCACGCCCACATAGATCACGCTCCCCAACGTCGGATCGGGCAGCAGGAAGCGCCAGTCCAGCCGCCGGATGGCATGCAGCGCCTCGGCGCGGAGCAGCGCAAAGATCGGTGCGGGTGCTATGTCCTGGGCGGTCATGTCCCCTCCCCAGAGGCACCGTTTCCCAGCAAGGGGCGCATCGCCGCGAACAGCGCGGCCAGGTCTACTGGATAGGGGTGCGCGACGGTATAGGCGTCTTTGCCCACCAGCGCTTCGTCGAGCAGCGCGGTCAGCCGCTCCTCCAGAGTCTCGACCAGATCGTTGCGCCTGTCCGGGAAGGCGAAGCGGTACATGCGATACCACTCCATGAACGGCAGCCATTCGTAGAGCAGCGAATGCAACATCCGCCGCGCGATTTCTCCGGCGTCCACCGGTGAGACGTCAATGGCAGGTGCGTCGTGCGTCACCATCCAGAAGAGCCGGTCGAAGCGCCCGGCCAGCGCGCAGCGCTCCGCCGGAAAGAGCGCGCGTGGATCGAGGTCGGCAAAGCGCTGCCGCTCCAGGAAACGCGCCAGCCGCCCCGGCACCAGAGCGGGCGCGCGCTGATGCAGCGCCGCCGTTCCCCGCAATACCGCCAGCCGCAGCCGGTCGCCCCGGCTCAGCCGCCCGCGCAGCTCCGGCAGTTGCCGCAGATACCAGTCCCACAGGCGAATCGGCTCCGGGATGCCCAGGGCGCGGCTGTCGTCGGCGGGCAGGTACACCCACTCGTCGCCTACATACTGCGCCCCCTGGACCATGAAGGCCAGCAGCGCCTCGGTCTTGCCGCCCTTCGACCAGCCCGTTGCCACCGCGCCCACACCCTGATAAGTGAAAGCAGCCGCATGGAGCGGCAACACCCCTTTGGCGACCATGGCCAGGTTGATCAGCGGGATCAGCAGGGGGACGGCGGGCAACCCGCTCTCGCAGACGATCGCGCAAGGGCCGCGCCCTGCCTGATCCAGCGCCAGGCTCACGCGGGCCTGCGCCTTGTGCTTGCTGCGCAGCACGAAAAAATCGTCGGCGGAAAACGCCGCTTCGCCCATCCCCAACGTGCGCAGCACGCCTGTGACGGGCATCCGCTCGACGAAGCGAATCACAATGTCCGGCGGAGCGCTCAGCGGGCGCTGAATCGGGCCGAGTTGCCGGGCCACTGCGCGCACGTCAGCGGGCCTGGGATCGAGCAGGCGAATGCCGATCAGATCGTGCAGGTTGAAGTCCACTATGTCTGGAGCTTGGGCCATGCCCATCCCATCCTCACGCACGCAGACAGCAAAAACTTGCGCCGCACCGTCATCGGTGTGCGTTAAAATTCACTAACTTGTGCGTTTTTCACTTAACCACGTCTTGACTTTGCGGTCTCTACATATTATTATACTAGCAGATTTATTTCAAGTTGCCAGCCCTGATTTGGCCTTTGCCAGAATTCTATCTGAAGATTGAGATGATTGGGATGTAAGGCGGAACTCCTCACTGCCTTCAAGTGTCCCGTAGGGGGAATTCATCAACAATTCTAGAAGCGCTGAACACCACTGGAGGAGACTTCGGTGCAGCGTTGTCCTTCCCGTAATATAACGCTTATCGAAGATCAAGTATTTCCTAAATTTTTGTAAATTTTTCCTAAAAAACTTTTATGGGGCACGTTTTCGTGTTACAATGTCATCATCCTTCTCTATCTATCATGCTTACCAACGACTGAAAGCTGGCGCGAAGTGCGCCCGACATGGGTCGTATATTCGGTGATAGGAGCCAGTAGGGGGAGCAATATCGCAGAGTCGCAGCACGGGGCGAAGGGGGAGTGCGACGCCAGTATGGCGCAACGCCTGGGCAACTCTGCAAGTCTTGAGTGAGGGTAGTTCTTTAGCGTGTCGGGGATGGGGTGTATGTTCAAGTTGCGCATTCTTATCGTTGCAGCCGCTCTGTGGTTGATCTTCCTCTTCGGGTTGGCACGTCCTGATCTGATTGGCGCCGATCTGTCGCCGGCAGTCTACGTGTTGGCCTTGCTGATGGTGGCGGTCATGTTCTTCCTGCCCGATCTGGGGGCGCAGCACTGGGTGCTGATCACTGCGCCCGGATTGGCGATCTATGTCGGGTTGGGGGCGCTGGGCTATCTGGGCCATCCGTTGCTGACCTGGCCGGAGACGCCCATCGAGTTGATCGTCCTCTTCATCACGCAATTCCTCACCCGCACTACCTCGCTGGTGGTAGCCAAGCTGGAGCAGGTGCTGGAAGGCGTGGTGATCAACGCGGACAGCACGCGCATCCTCTCCGCCGTCGAAGGCGAAGAGACGATCAACGGCGAGCTTTTCCGCGCGCGACGGTTCAACCGTCCCGTGTCGTTGATGGTGCTATGCCTGGACAGCGTTCCCCAATTGCGCAGCACGGTCTCCGATCGTTTCGACTTTCATGCAGCGTTGCAGCGCAGCTATCTGCGGGCGCGCATCAGTCAGCTTGTCGAGTCGGTGGTTTACCGCACCGATCCGCTGGCCTGGCATGGCGACAACCTGGTGGTGTGCCTGCCCGAAACCAACCGCAACGAAGCGGAAAAGCTGTCCGAGCAGATTCACGACCTGGTGAGCATGTCACTCAATCTGCGCCTGCCTGTTGGAGTGGCGGTCTTTCCGGACGATGGGCTGATCTACAGCGACCTGGTCGCAGCCGCCAGCCGCAACCTGTGCCAGGAGAGTGAGATGCGCACCATGATGCCGGCGCCCGCGCGCCTGGCCACGCGCGAAGAGAACAGTGGCACGCGGGAGCTGGCCATCAAGCTATCGTCCTTTGACATGAACCGCGATGGCACACTGACCCTGCCGCAGCAGTCGGTGTCGCGGTTGCTCTATGCTCTGGGGTTGGGGGTATTCGCCAGCTGGGACGAACTGGTGCAGCCGTTCATGTCGCACGCACAGCCTGCCCTGCGCACCGAAACGCCCTACTATGATCCGGACTTCTGGGTCAACCGTCTGCCCTACCAAAGTGCGCACACGCGCCGCGTATATCTGCGCATCAAGCGAGCGATGGACCTGGCCGCCGTCCTGCTGACCCTGCCGCTGACCCTGCCGCTGGGGCTGGTGCTGGCTTTCCTCATCTGGCTGGAAGATCGCGCCTCGCCTATCTATGTCCAGCAACGGGTAGGGCTGGGCGGGCGCAAGTTCAAGATGTACAAGTTCCGCTCGATGATCCCCAATGCCGATCAGCGCATGGCCGAGCTGGGGGTGCGCATCAACGAGCGCGGCGAGACCGTGGACGAGCACGGCAACAAGCTGGAAAACGACCCGCGCATCACTCGCCTGGGCAAGATTCTGCGCAAGACCAGCCTGGACGAACTGCCGCAATTGTGGAATGTGTTGCGGGGCGAAATGAGCCTGGTGGGGCCGCGTCCCACGTCGTTCGGTGTGGACAAATACTCGCTGCTGCAGACGCAGCGGTTGAGCGTCAAACCGGGCATCACGGGCCTGTGGCAGATCTATGACCGGGGCGACACTGACTTCGATAAGCGGTTGATCTGGGATATCAAGTACATCGAGAAGATGAGCCTGACGCTCGATCTGATCATTCTCTTGCGTACCGTTTTGAAGTTCACGCATGGTGCACGCTGACCAACTGAAACTGGGCGGCCCCTTCGTTTTCTCATCGCAACCCGCCGTACCAGCACACACCACCCTGTCACGGGAGCAAGTTGCGCTCCCGTGACGTTGTACGATGGGAAGCAGCGAAGACGCTGCCGCAGGGTAAAGGGAACAACAGTCTATGATGAGTCACTATGTTCACATCGTCCGCCGCTGGCTCTGGTTGCTGGTGCTCACGACGGTTGTGGCCGGTCTGATCAGTTACACGCTCAGCATCCGTCAGCCGGTACACTACACCGCCCGCGCCAAACTGCTGGTTGGCCCGGCAGTGCAAAGCCTGAATCCGGATTTGAACGACCTGCGCGCTGCGGCCCAGTTGATGGAGGTCTACGCGGTGCTGCCAACCATGCGTCCCTTCCAGGAACAGCTCCTCGCTGCCCAGGGGCTGGACTTGAGTCCGGGTCAGTTGGAAAAGCGGATTACCATCAGCACCGACACCACCACGCAAATTCTCACCATCAGCGTGCTCGATGACGACCGCGACCGCGCCGTGCTCATCGCCAACGCCGTGGCCGAGCAACTGGTGTCGCAAAGCCCCACAGCGGCCCAGAACGAGGCGTTGCAGCAGCAACTGCGGCAGCAGATCGAGCGGATCGAGAACTCCATTGCGCTCAGCGAAGAAACGCTACGTCAGCTCGAAGTCGAACTCGTCCGCGCCGACACCGAACAACAGCGCACCAACATTGCCAACCGCATTGCTCAGGAGCGCAGCTATAAGTCGGAGGCGGAAAAGCTGCTTGTCTCGCTCTATGCCATGTTGCAGAAGGCGCCCAACAACCTCATTGCCGTGCTGGAACCGGCTGGGCATGGCAGTCCGGTCAACCGGCAGATTCCCCTCAAGACGATCCTGGGGGCGCTGTCGGGCCTGGTGGTTGGGGTTGCCCTGACGATGGCCGCCGAGTATGCCAACGACACGATCCGCACGCCCGACGATCTGCACGCCGCGACCGATGTACCCTATCTGGGCAACCTGCTCACACAGACGGTCCCGCATCGCTATGGGCCCGTGGTGCTGGCTCGCGCCGACACGGTGGTCGCTGAGGATTACCGCCAACTGGGCATGAAGCTGCGCCTGGCCGGTCACGCACGCCCGCTCAACCGGGTGCTGGTCGGCGATGTGCGGGGCGACGGGAGTAGCGGCGAAGTGGCCGCCAACCTGGCCGTGGTGTTGGCTCAGCTTGGCGACAATGTCATCCTGGTAGACGCCGACCCCTACCGCCGCGTGGTCTCGCAGATTTTCAGCCTGACCGATCGCGCTGGATTGACCGAGTGGTATGAAAGCGACGGCGAACTGAGCGAGCTGCTGGTGCCCACGGCAGTCGAAGGGCTGGCCGTGCTGCCCGCTGGTATGCAGCCGGTTGACCTGTTTGCGCTGGTCGCATCGCCGCGCTTTGCGGGCGCGCTCAATCACCTGGACGAAGTCGTGGACATCATTGTGCTGGCCGCCCCCGCGCTGGCGACGGTAGCGGCCAGTGCTGTGCTGGCCGCCCGCGCCGACGGCACGCTGATCGCCGTGCGCGCCGGGCGCGACCGTCGCCATCAGGTGCGCGAGGTGCTCGCCAACCTGCATGCTGTAGGCGCGCCGGTGGCCGGTATGGTGCTGATCAACCAGACGCAGGGGCTGCGCCGCCGGCTGGGCTGGCGGCGTACAGGGGCGACGCTGACGGTCTCGCGGCAGAAAGCTGGCCCCGTTCAGCGCCGCGTCACGAGTAAGACGGTGGGGTCCTAAGTGGCCGGAAGCACGCTGCTGACCCGAACGTTTGCGGCCCTTGAACGCGCTGGCGTCGCCTGCTGCGTCCTGCGCGACGCTGACCGGCTGGACGAGCTTGCCGCTGAAGGGGGCGAACTCGACCTGCTGGTGGAGCGCCGTCAGGCTGGTCTCCTGCGCCGGACGTTGGGCGAACTGGGGTTTGTGGCGTTGCCTTCGTGGGGACATGCCCCGCATCGCTTCTTCCTGGCCTATGACCCGGAGGGGCATGTCTGGTTGAAATTGGACGTGGTCACGCAGATCGTGTATGGCGGGCGATTGCCAACCGACCTGGGGGAGACCTGCCTGAGCCGTCGGCGTCGTGTCGGAGAGATTTATGCTCCCGCGCCGGAGGACGAACTGATCAGCCTGCTGCTGCACGCCGTGCTGGACAAAGGGCGCATTGCCCCGCACCGCCAGCGACGGCTGTGCGCGCTGCGCGAAGCTGTGACCGACCCGGCGCACGTGACGGAGTTGCTGCGGCGCTACTGGTCACCGGAGACGGACTGGCCGACGCTCTCCGCCCTGCTGGAACGCGAAGACTGGG
>DAOTZZ010000371.1:0-11608 GCA_034433965.1 Anaerolineae bacterium | reverse complement strand
GTCACGCCAACCGAAGCCCCGCTGACTGCGACCGACACAAACACTCCTGCGCCGACGCTTACCGCCACGCCAACCGAGGCCCCGCCGACCGCGACCGACACAGACACCCCTGCGCCGACGCTTAGCGCCACGCCGTCGCCTACTGTGGCGCAAGAAGCGGGCGGCCTGGCCACCGTCACGCCCTGGCCGACAGCGACGCCCTCGGCGACTGCCACCCGTGTGCCGCCTTCGCCGACACAGACGCCCTCTCCGACCACGGTCGCGCCGTCACCCACCGCCAGCCCGACGCCCAGCGCCACGCCACGCCCGACGGACACCTTCACGCCGACATTCACCCCCAGCCAGACGCCTGACCTCAACGCGACGGCGGCGGCCTTAGTGGCGCTGCGCCTGACGCAGACGGCGGAGAGTTGGACGGATACGCCTACGCCGGATATTGAGGCCAGTGTGGTCGCGGCGCTGACCGGCACGGCTGCCGCCTGGACGGACACGCCCACGCCGACGTTCACGTGGACGCCCAGCTATACTCCTTCGCCGACGCTGACGCCCACCAGCACCCTGTCGCCGACGCCGACGCGCACTCCCAGCCCCACGCGGACGCCGCGTCCCACAGCCACGCCCCGGCCCACGCGCCCCCCATCGTGCAACGAGATGCCGTTCCGCATGAAAGTGGGCGAGGGTGGTCGCACGACCCTGCAACCCGCCGTGCCGACCAATGTGCGCACAGCCCCCGGACTGAGCAGCCCGCGCTTCCAGGAAATTCCGCCGGGGCAGATGTTCGAGGTTGTCGGCGGGCCGCAGTGCGCTGACAACCTCGCCTGGTGGCAGATCACCGTCTACGACCGCAGTGGCCTGTGGACGGGTTGGATCGGCGAAGGGCAGAACGGCACTTATTGGATCGAGCCGTTCGAGACCGGCCCGGCCAGTTGTAACGGGGCTATGCCGCCGCGCCTGGTGCCGGGCAAGACCGGGCGCGTCACCTTCACCCCGCCCGTGCCGAGCAACGTGCGCAGCGCGCCGCGCGTTGCGCCGGACAACGTCATCGGGCAGTTGCAGCCGGGGCAGCAGTTCAATGTCGTCTCCGGCCCGGTTTGCGACGAGGAGCGCATGTGGCGCTGGTGGTTGGTGCGCACGCCCCGCCTGGAAGGATGGGTTTCTGAGGGACAGCCGGGCCAGTACTGGCTGGAACCCTGGCCCTGAAAGGAAAGGGGCCGGTAGACCACCTAGCCCGCGTAGCAGGACAGTAGAGCAGCCCATCATCGAGGCATGCTGTGCCTGGTGGCAGTAGTGTGGCGCCCGATGGAGATTGAGCGATGCCCCGTTCACAGATCGTCGTCCCGCTGCCACAACGACGGCGACTGAGCCGTCGTAACCGCCTGCTGCGCGCCGCCTGGCGCAACGCGCGCGCCATCTGGCACGAGTTTCGCCTGCCGATCGTGGTGCTGGTGCTGGCGCTGTTCGGCGGCGGCTGGCTCTATGGCGAACTGTGGGTGCGTGCCGGGTACGAACGGATCCCCTACGTGGACCTGCCCTATACCATGCTGGCCTTGATGATCCTGGAAAGCACCACCGAAATGCCGCGTGAGCCGCAGTTGATCGTTTTCTGGTACCTGATGCCGCTCATCGCGCTGTATGTGGCCGGACGGGGCGTGTTCGACTTCATCAACCTGTTCTACCGCAGCGATGTGCGGCACAATTCCTGGGAGGAAGCGGTGGCCTCAACCTACTGGGATCACATCATTGTGCTGGGGGTGGGGCATCTGGGCACGCGCGTCGTCCGCGCCCTGGTGTCTATGGGTTTCGAGGTGGTGGCTATAGACCGGCAGAACGACGCCGAGAAACAGGCCGAACTCGACCGCCTGAGGGTACCGCTGGTGCTGGGCGATGGCCGCCTGGAAACGACGCTGGACAAAGCAGGCATCCGCAAGGCGCGCGCGCTCATCGTCTGCACGTCCAACGATCACATGAACCTGGAAGTGACCATGCGCGCCCGCGATCTCAACCCGGACGTGCGCATTGTGGTGCGCGTGTGGGAGGATCGCTTCGCCCGGCAGATTCAGCGCTTCATGAGCGTGGCCGCCGTGCTCAGCGCCACCGATCTGGCCGCGCCGGTGTTTGCCTCGGCAGCGCTGGGCATTGACATCGCGCAGACGCTGGACATCAACGGCATGGACTATAGCATGATCCGCCTGCAGGTCGCGCCGGACTCCTTCCTGGACGGGCAGACGGTCGGCGCGCTGCAGGACGCCGAGGATATGGACATCGTGCTGCACAGTCACGAGGGACAGGTCACTGTACACCCTGCGCCAGACACCGTTGTCCGGGCGGGCGACACGGTAGTGATCTTCGCGCAGCACAGCAAAGTGACCGATGTGGTGGCGCGCAACGAGCGGCGTCGCTGACTGACTGTGCCTCAGGTGCCTCCCCAAAAAACGCCCCCTCTCAACAAGCGTGTCGAGAGGGGGCACAGAGCGCGTCAGCGCCGGGCAGGGTTTATCTTCTCAACACTCGCTGAAGCCGCACGAGTAGCACTTGCGGCACCCTTCCTCGTTGACCAGCGTCGCCGCGCCGCATTCCGGGCACAGATCGCCCTGCGGACTCTTCTCAAGCTGGAGCGGGAGTTGTCCTGGAGGAACAGCCGGTTTTTCCGTGCGGTCCCCTTCCGCAGATGTCTCCTCGCTCTCGGTCAGATATTCCTGCAACACCTGCGAGATACCGTCCGGCAGGCTGCTGACGCGGTATGGCCCGAAGCCAATGGCTCGCACGCCGCCGATACCCGCCAACTGCCGTACCACCTCGCGCAGACGGTTGCGCGGCGGCACTGGCGAGACCAGCCGCAGGATGTAGGAGATGAGCCGGCCCAGCGCCTCGGACACCGCCGCCGTGTCGGAGCCGGCCTTGGCCGTGTGAATGAAGACCTCGAAGGGTTGCCCCTTGCCCTCGCCGTTCTCGTTGACGGTGACGTAGGTCGCTCCCAGCGGTGTTTCCACGCGGTAGGTCTTGCCTTCCAGAAAACGCGGGCGCGGCTTCTTCTCCTCGTTGAACAGGCGAATCTGGGACGTAGGGGCCTCGCCGCCTTCTTTCATCTGCCGGGTCTTGGCCGTCTCCAGTACCACCTTTTCACGGCTGCCGGTCACATAGACGGTCATGCCCTTGCAACCGAGCTTCCAGCCCAGGATATAAGCGGTGCGCACATCGTCTTCTGTTGCAGTAATAGGAAAGTTAATTGTCTTTGAAATGGCGTTGTCCACAAACACCTGCAGCGCTGCCTGCATCCGCACGTGCTCTTCGGCGGTCACGTCGCTGCTCACCACGAACACACGCCGGATTTCCTCTGGCACACCGGGCACATCCTGGCAGGTGCCGGTGAGGTTGACCTGCTCGACAATGGCGGCGATCTGCGCATCGTCCAGGCCCGCGCGGCGCAGAGCGCGTTCGAAGAGCGGGCTGGTGTATTGCAGGGTGATCTGCTTGCCATTGTCGTTGACGTAGCGCGTGTAGGCCAGGGCGAAGACCGGCTCGCAGCCATAGCCTTCGATCCCGGCTACCGTCGAGATCGTGCCGGTGGGTGCAATGGTAAGCTGTGCGCCGTTACGGATGCCATGCCGTTTGATGCCCTCCACGATCTGCGACCAGTCGAGCGGAGGACGGCCCCAGTCGCGCTTATATGGGACAAGCGGCTTGGGCGGTTGCCACAGCAGGTTTTCGGGGTCGTAGATGCTGCCCTTGATGGCCGGGAATGGCCCGCGCTCTTTGGCCAGGGCGATGCTGGTGCGCATGGCGTGGTAGCGAATGAACTCCATGAGCTGACTGGCGAACTCCTGCCCTTCCTCCGAGCCATAGCGCACGCCCAACACATACATCACGTCGGCCAGGCCCATGATGCCCAACCCGATGCGTCGCACGCGATGCGCCGCTTCCTTCAGTTGCGGCACGGCGGGCACATAGGCGTTGGCCGTCACCACGTCGTCCAGGAAGCGTGTGGACAGTTCCACTGCCTCGGCCAGCTTATCCCAGTCCAGCCGGTCGTCGGGGGTAAGATGCTGAGCCAGATTGATGCTGCCCAGGCAGCAATTCTCAAAGGGACCGAGAAATTGCTCGCCGCAGTTGTGGGCAATCAGTCCATTGGCGATCAGGCTAGATGTTTGAGGTTGCGCCAAGTCGTATACATCTGCAGTGCCAGCTTGCTGAATACTCAACACCCTGTCAGTGAATGCCTCGGTATTGGAGCGGCGCTTCTTGGCCGAAATAAACGCTTCTAACTTGGCCTGTTTGTTGGAATAGGCAAAGCCAATCAGTTCGGCAAAACGATCGCGGCTAGTTTTGCCAATAACCAACTCATACTGTGGCTGGACGTTATAGAGTTTGCTGCTTCCTTTCCCATCGGGCATACGACGCCTCGTCATAGCGCGGCGCTCATAAATGCGGCTGACGATACCAAAGTTGCTCAGAAGGATTTGCACATCCTGTAGCAACCCTCGCGAACTGCTCGCTAACCGGACCGTACAATCCTGTTTCGCAGCGTTCAATCCGACAGTTCCATCCGCCCCGAAAAGCCCCTGCAAAAATCCCACTACCGCTTCTCGTGGGGCAGTCCATAGCGACTCCGGTAACCGCTTTTCATGCGCACGCTTCGTGCTAACGCCCAGAGTCTGGAAGAAACGGAAAGGAACATACCCATAAGTCAGTTGCCTGACCGAACCACGCTCCACGACCGAGCCTGGCCCAAACCATTCGCTCATTAGCTCGTGAATTTGAGCCAATGACTCTTCATCACCAAAAACAAAGCCAACACTCCTGCGCGTTGCTCCATCCGACACCCAGCCATCGCCGACCAGCCATCCCATAACCAATCCCAGCGCATGCGACCACTTTTCCGGTACATTCTGGTATCGCTCAACAAAATCACGCCGCTGGACGGTGTGGTCGTTCCCTGCCAACGCCAGAGTACGCATTTCTTCACGAAGTGCTACCGCGTTTGGAAGCTCGTAATTACGACTCCACACGCCCTCGCCACTTTGCAGCAGCACAACGTCACCGGGACGCAGGTCGCGTAAGGCAACGTAGCCATCCGGTGTCAAGAAGCGATGATCGGGCGTCGCTGTAACTGAATAGCCCATGCGCGTGGTCAAACGCATCACCGGAACATTGCGACGTGTCAGGAAAGCCGGTGTCGCTGCACGCAAAGCTATTCCCTGGACTCTCATTGCAGGTTTTCGAGCGCCGTCAACAGGGGCACGGTTGTCTGTCGTCACGAATAGCGGCAGACCCAGTTCTGCCAGCTCGGCGATCGTCAATAATCCCATCTCGGTTGCGATGCGAGTATCGCCGACGAAACAAGGATTGGTAGACTCCAGCTCGTACAGGTGAGGCACGGGGTTCTCGCGATTAGCGGTGTCCAGGAAAAGCACCCCCGGCTCCCCGTTGTGATGAGCCTGACGCACGATCAGGTCGAACAGTTCGCGGGCACGCACAGTTTCCCACACCGAGCCGTCCTGCGGGTTGACCAGGTCGAAGTTGGCGTCTTCTTCGACCGCCCGCATGAAGGCATCGGTGATGCCCACCGAGATGTTGAAGTTGGTGATGGCGTTCTCGTCCGTCTTGCAGGTGATGAATTCGCGGATGTCGGGATGATCGACACGCAAGACAGCCATGTTGGCCCCGCGCCGCGAGTTGTGCGTCACCCAGCCACCGGCCAGGTAGGTGTGATTATCGTCAACTTCCAGGTCTAGCGTTAATGACTCGCCCGCCGGTTCAACAGCCGCCACCTTCACAAACCACAGATCGTTCAGCGGGCGTGCGTGTGCCGCAAACGCTTCGGACTGTCTCTTGAGCAGCTCGTAACCAGAGAGCGTCAATTGTCGTTCGCCGCGGACATAGCGCAACAATTGCTTGCGCAGCCAGGGATCGCTGGCACGCAACTTCTTCCCTGCCCCGCGCTCACGAGCGTCAATTTGCGGCAGGGTGATCGCCTCCAGCACAGGTTCTACCCAGTAGGCGGCGTGCGGCAGCGGATACGTCGCTTCCCGTGTCAGATCAGGCTCGAACTCCAGGCAGGCCGCAAATCGCGAGGCAGGGTCGCAGCCGATGCGCTCGCGCCAGGCTTTCAGCCCCACGAATGAATGCACGCGCAGAGCGAACATCGGCGCGGTCCCATAGCGAGCGGCGCTTTGCGGCTGACGGGCGATCCGCACCGGACACCCCAACCCGATCAACAAGACTGCCACCTCACGAACAAGCGTCTCCGAACTGCTCATCAACAACGGGTAGCCGTGCGAAAGAGTGCCGTCCGCTTCGAAGAGACCCCGCAGATACGCGCTCACTACTTCTGGCGGACTCTGCCGGATCAGGCGTGGCACACGAGCCTGCGCGCTCGATGGCTTGTCCAGGCCGTTGAGAAGCAAAAAGTCCTTGATGGCGCGGTTGTCTACCCAGAAAGTGACGGAGGCGTCATCTGCTTTCTGCTGACGGTGCACATGAATCTGGTCGCCGAACAGCCGCTTGAAGAGCGCCGGCATTTCTGTCAGCAAATAGCTGCTATGAGCCACTGTCACACCCACGCGGTGATCGTGATCGCCGCTGGCGACAAAGCCATCACCAGTCAGATAGCCCAGGAAGAAAGCGAATTCCTCGTCCAATACAGGAGGCAGGACAGGCATCACCTGATTGCCATGCTGCCGCGCAGGGTGTTTGAGCACCTGGCGTTGTCCCTGATGCTGACCCAGCTTGACCAGTACCGCATCACCGGCCTGCAGTTCGTCCAGGCGACGCCAGACAGGCCCCTGGGCGGTCATCACTTTCACCTTGTGATTGGGGGTGCCGGTCAGTTCCAGGCCCTCTTCGGTGCGCACGCGCAACACTGGCACGACGCCGTTGCAGTATGCCTGACGGGACTCGCGCTGACCCTCGTCGGTCGCCACCGTCAGCCGGTGCGCCTGCCAGCCCGGTTCGCGATGGGAAACAATCTCGTCGAGATAGAGTGCGCCTTGCGCCGTGAAAACCAGCGTCTGTGGTACCAGGCATCCCCCCTGGGCGATCTCCCCGAACGCCTGATCGTAGACGCGCAGAAAACCCACCGGTCCGGTCGCCGCCCCACTGGACGAGCGCACCAACGCGCCTTTGGGACGCAGCCGGCTGAAGGAAAAGCCATTGCCGCCGCCCGTCTGCTGGATGAGCGCGGCATGGCGCAGCGTCTCGAAGATGCCGGAACCGGTGCGCCCCATATCGTCGTCAATGGGCAACACGAAGCACGCCGCCAACTGTCCCAGCGGCGTCCCCGCGCCGGTGAAGGTAGGACTGTTGGGGAAGAAGCGCAGGGTGGTCAACAGATCGTAGAAACGGCGCGCCATCGGCTCGACCTCGCCGCCATGCTCGGCCTCGGCCCTGGCCACGTGATAGGCCACGCGCCAGAACATCTCCTGCTCGGTCTCAACCGGCTGACCATCTGGCCCGCGCCGCAGATAGCGTTTGCGCAGCACCGTGCGCCCGTTCTCGCTCAGAGGGATGGGGCGCTCCAGGTCGGGCGGTAAGGGCACTTTTTGGAAACCATTGGAACGCTCATCCGCCGCCGTCTGTTTCTTCTTGCTCTCAGCAGCCATCTACCACCGCTCCTTCGTAAAGAAAAGCCCACTGCTCGCAGTCATTGCATCAATATCCAGCGGATGTCGGCTGAGCGGCCATCTGTGCGCCGACTTCGGGATCATCATCTGGCCGCGCGGGAAAGTGACAACCTCCAGACTCTTTACTTTTCGTCTGAGGGCAGCGATCCCCACCCGCTACGAATGTTCACCTGTGCTCCGCCTGACACCAGGAGGAGCCTGTAGCGTGCCTGTGAGTCGTGGAAACCGTCTCAGGCCGACGCTGCACCTGGCCCGCCCGATGCAGCCCCTTCGACAGGGAGTGTCCCGCTCCCGCGGGACGGTGTTGCCCCTTGCTCGGCCAGCAGGCCGTCAATGATGTTGCGCACGCTGGTCAGGTTGTCCAGCCCCAGGTAGACGATGGCATAGCGAATGTAGGCGATGGGGTCGAGTGCTTTCAGCCCTTCGATGACCATGTCGCCAATTACCCGGCTGGAGACTTCGTCCCGTCCCAGTTGCTGCAGGTGCGTCTCGATGCGATCCACCAACGCCTTGATGTCGGCGGCGGGGATAGGGCGCTTGCCGCACGAAATCTGAATGCCGCGAATCAGCTTCTCGCGGTCGAAGGCTTCGCGGTCGCCATTGGCCTTCACCACCAGGGGCGTGGCCCGCAATACTCGCTCGTAGGTGCTGAACCGCCGTCCGCACTGCTTGCATTCGCGGCGACGGCGAATACCTCCCTGCGCGTCGTGCGTGGTATCTATCACGCGCGACTCGTCCGCTTCACAATATGGGCACTTCATGGCCGAACCTTTCCGCGCCGATGCGCCAGCTCACCCCCAAACCCCTATGTATCAGGCAGCGGCGCACTGGAAAGAAGAAGCTGGCTGACCCCCAACTCCGCCAACCAGCGTGCAGCCCAGGCCGACGATGCAAGGAGAAAAGAGCAGACTGGCCCCCTGGCTGGAGTATCCAGGAGAGAAGCGAAAATTCCTTGGCACAAAGCGACGTTTTCAGTGAGTGCCGTCTGCTCGCGCGACCTGTGCTGTTGGTAAGCCAAAATCCTGCAAGAAGTCTAGTTGTGGGCGCTGCCACCTGTCCCCGTTATCCCACATGTATGGTGGGATAAACCGCCATATATGGGGGTTCTGCGTGGGATAACCCCCTGTATATGGTGTTTGATGGGCTTTCAATGTATCACGAACAGGCATTCTAGACTATAGTACTGGGGTACTGGCATGCGCTTCGACCACGAAACGTATACCCTTTCTTGAGGGCCGGACAAGGGTCGGTAGACCGCGAAAAAAAATCGCCTTCTGCCCAGGCCACCACCTGGCGCAGAAGGCAACAGGCACACGGGTATGGTAGGCGGCACGCCCGCAGGACATCCTCGAAAAGACTATTCCACCCGCCTGGATGATAGCCGCGCCTTATGCGCCGCCTCCCCTGGAGCGACGCAGGAAAGTCGGGATGTCCAGATCGTCCGTGTCGTATACGCGACGTTTGAATTCATCGCCGCCGGAGCGCACACTGGGCGTTGGCGGCTCGCTCTCGACTGCCTGTTCTTCGGGCAACACGTCGGGCTGCGGTGTCGTTTCGGATCGGCTGACCGGCGCTGGACGCTGCACCGCAGCTTCAGGCCGGGCGGCGCGCTGCTGCGGCTGCACCGGTCGGCGCGAAGTCACGCGCGTCTGCTCGAAGCCCGTGGCGATCAGGGTGATGCGAATCTCATCGCCCATGTTCTCGTCAATGGCCGCGCCGAAGATCAGGTTGACGTCCGGGTGTGCCGTCTCCTTGATAATGGCCGCCGCCTCGCTGACCTCGTGCATGCCCATATTGGGGCCACCGGTGATGTTGAACAGGATTCCCCGCGCCCCGTCAATGGTCACATCCAGCAGTTTGCTGCTGATGGCGTCTTCGGCGGCTTTGCGGGCACGGTCGTCGCCGCTGGCTGAGCCTACGGCCATCAACGCCGCGCCGCCTTCGGACATGATGGTGCGCACGTCGGCAAAGTCCACGTTGATCAGGCCGGGCACGGTGATCAACTCGGAAATGCCCTGAATGCCCTGGCGCAACACGTCGTCGGCCATGCGGAAGGCGTCTTGCAGGGTGGCGCGTTTGTCCACGATTTGCAACAGCCGGTCATTGGGGATGACGATCAACGTGTCTACCTGGCTCTTGAGCGCCTCGATACCCGCTTCCGCCGTCTGAATGCGGCGCGCGCCCTCGAAGGTGAAGGGCCGCGTCACCACGCCGATCGTCAGCGCGCCCAATTCCTTGGCCACCTGCGCCACAATCGGCGCGCCGCCGGTGCCGGTGCCACCGCCCATGCCCGCGGTGATGAAAACCATGTCTGCGCCACGCAAGACCTCGTATAGCTCATCGGCGCTTTCTTCGGCGGCTTTGCGCCCGATCTCCGGACTGCCGCCCGCCCCCAGGCCGCGGGTCAGCTTGTCGCCGATGCGTACGCGCGTCTTGGCCTTGCTGAGCATGAGCGCCTGGGCGTCGGTATTGATGGCGATGAATTCAACGCCTCCCAGGCCTTCTTCGATCATGCGGTTGACGGCATTGCCGCCGCCCCCCCCGATGCCGACAACTTTGATGCTGGCAAAGTTGTCAACCAGATGCAGAGAATCCATCATGTCCGCCATACCAGACCCTCCTGGACAATCGTGTGGGCTGCAGTGGCTCCCGACCGGCTGCCCTGGCGCATGTGCCCTGCGCCGACCAGCGCGGCCCCTCCCACCTTGCGCACGAGAATTACGCTGTATTGTAAAGGATTTTTGCGTTTACGAAAATCACACGACAGTCATACCTGTTGCCAACGCGCACCCCCTTTCCCCTGCCTCACTCTTCGGTTTCTTCGCGCGGCAGGAGGCGCTCGATCACGCCCTTCAACAGTTTGCGCGCCAGCCCTTTGCCGCCCGAATTGTGGCGGCCCAGTTCTTCGCGCCGCGCATCTTCCAGGTCCATGATCAGCCCCAGCTTCAGCAGCCCCAGGCTGGTGCTGTAGGCCGGATTCTTCAGCGCCTCGGCCATGCCTGTCACGTTTTCGGGCTGCGCCAGGCGCACCGGCATCCGCAACACATCGGCGGCCACCGTCTTGATGCCGGGCAACAGGCTACTGCCCCCCGTCAGCACGATGCCCGCCTTCAGCAGACCGTCGTAGCCGCTGCGCTTGGCCTCTTTGAGGATCAGCTCGAAGATTTCCGTCACGCGCATGTTGATGATGTGCGCCAGGTCAGTGCGCTGCACTTTGCTGGGGAATTCCTCGCCGAAGGGCTGAATGGGGAACGCTTCCAGCGGGCTGACCGCTTTGGGATCGGCATGACCGTGCGTCAGCTTGACCGACTCGGCCAGTTCGGCGGAGAGATGCAGGCCATAGGCGATGTCGTTGGTGATGTGCTGCCCGCCCACGGCCAGCACCGCCGTATGCCACACTGCCCCGTCAATGAAGATGGCCAGGTCGGTGGTGCCCCCGCCAATATCCACCACCATCACGCCTGCGTCGCGCTCTTCGGGCGTCAGCACGATGTCACCGGCGGCCAGCGGGTTGAGGATGAAGCGGTCTACCAGCACGCCCGCGTCTTCCACGCATTTCTCCAGCGTCTTGATGCTCTGTGTGGAAGCGGTGACGATATGCGCTTCCACCTCCAGGCGGAAGCCGTACATGCCCAGCGGGCTGCGCAGGCCGGTTTGCCCATCGAGGTTATAGTTGCGCGGGATGACGTGCAGCACTTCGCGCCCGTGCGGCAGGGTGACGGCGCGCGCGGCTTCCATGGCGCGTTCCAGGTCATAGGGCTGCACACCGCGCGAGTTGGGGATGCCGACCGCCCCTTTGCTGTTGATGGACTCGATATGCCCGCCTGCCAGGGAGACGAAGGCGCGGCCTATCTCGTAGCCGCTGGTTTTTTCGGCCTTGTGTACCGACGCCTGTATGCACGCGCTGAGGGCGTTCACGTCGGTGACCATACCCTTGCGCATCCCGTGCGAAGGCTCGATGCCCACTCCCAGCACGTAGATGTCGCTTT